>JBBKWV010000132.1:0-17499 GCA_037969135.1 Ferruginibacter sp. | reverse complement strand
GCTGAATCATTCAATAATACGTTGAAATCCCTTTCCTGATCATGTACGTAACCTTCGATATTTTTTTGCACCAGAGAAAGGGATGCATTACCTCCCCAGTAATTATCAATGATAAACGAAAAAAAAACCAATAACGCAGCTATCAGCAGCATGTAACTGTACTTTGTTAATAAGCGCTTATAGGTAGGCGTATTTTGCAATTACTATATAATATTTAATTTCTCTTGATCCTGTTCCAAAGGCCATCCATTTCTTCTAAACTCAGATCGTACAAATATTTGCCATCTTTTAAAGCTTCCTTTTCCATTTTTGTAAACCTGTCTATGAATTTTTTATTGGTCCTTTCCAGTGCATTCTCAGCATCTACCTGCAAAAACCTTGCAAGGTTTACCAATGAGAAGAAAACATCTCCCATTTCATCTTCAATATGGTTCTGGTCACCGGATAAAACTGCTTCATTTAACTCACCCAATTCTTCATTTACCTTATCCCATACCTGGCTGGTATTATCCCATTCAAAACCCACCTGTTTTGATTTTTCCTGCAATCGCATCGCTTTAACCATCGACGGCAATGATTTTGGAACGCCACCCAACACTGATTTTTTCCCTTCCTTTAACTTTATTTTCTCCCAGTTCTGCTTAACATCTTCTTCGTTATTCACTTTCACATCTGAATAGATATGCGGGTGCCGCACTATTAATTTTTCACAAACAGATTCGATCACTTCAGACAATGTAAATTCTTTTTTTTCGGCACCTATTTTGGCATAAAAAATAATATGCAGTAACAGGTCACCCAATTCTTCTTTAATTCCCTGCCAATCTTCGGTTGTTATAGCATCAGCCAGTTCATAGGTTTCTTCAATGGTAAGTTGCCGCAGGGTTTGAATGGTTTGTTTCTTATCCCAGGGGCATTTTTCTCTCAGTTCATCCATGATCTGTACCAATCGTTTAAAATCCCCGGATTCTGTTGAAGACATCATTCATTTACATTTTAAAAAATGAGAAAAACACAAAAACTGCAAAAAGCAGGATCAACACGATAAAAAAACTGATATTTAATAAAAAGAATTTTAAAATTGTTTTTGCCCTTCTTTGAAGATAGAATTTTCTTAAAGCTTTATACTCATAAAAAAACAAACCCAGGTAAATCAGGAAAGATAAAAAATCAAATACACCCCATTTCAACTGGTCATCCAATTTGGAAATTCCAAATAATACCATCATGGTAATGAAGAGAAATATAAAAAAGTGCACGGTAAATATTGCATGATTTACGTAGTAAATTTTTTTATGCCGGATATAATACAATTTTAACAGCAAAGCAAACAGCGGCAACGAAATAAAGATCATTTGGGGAAGGCTGTGCAATAATTTTTCCCGGAATGACTGGAGTACCATTCCAACATTATTATGGTATTTTTCATTTATCCTGATTTGGCGGTATATGAGTTGCCGTTCAAACCAATTGTGTTTTTTCTTTCCACTTGCCAGCACAGAATCATACTCTCCTTTCGATCTGTAATGTTTATCCGTTAAATTGAGTCCGGAAAACCTTTTTACACTATCCCGGTAAGTTGCATATTCGGCCCTGGTCATTGGAATATCGGGCTTTGAATCTTTCCGGTTTATTTCTCTTGTAAAATCAGCGAATTTGCTTGAATCCATTTTATCTATAACACTGCTGGTTTTATCATTAATGGTTATCTCTCCGATCCTTGCATCTTCCAGGTTCGTAAACGTAAAAAAAATGATAAAAAACAAGGCCGAAGTGAAGACATACATTTTTACCGGATTCAGATAACTTGCCCTGCGGCCGGTCATATATTCTTTAGAAAGAAAACCGGGCCGCCTGACAAGCAAACTCAGTGTACGAAAGAATTTTCCATCAAAATGAAACAGATCACTGAAATAGTGGGTTACCAAATGCCAGGCAGTTTCATTAATCTCAATATTTTCCTGGCCACAAACATGGCAATACCTTCCCAGTACCTCTGCATTGCAATTCAGGCAGTTTTTTTCCGTTCTTTCTTTTGAATGGGACAATGTGGTTATTTTTGTTAAAAATAATAAAGTTTAGCCTCATGTTTGATAAAGACATAATTTACGGGCTAACTTTGAAGTTAATTAATTGAAATCTGAATATTGATGAAAAATATTTTTGCGAGCTTATTTATGGTTTTATGCTTTGTTTTTACTGCAGATGCACAATTTTATTACAGGGATATTCTCAGTAACGATCAATTGAGAAAAGAGATGTCTCTATATAAGGAAAATAAGGTCCGATCAGTTATTATCAAAAGTTTTGATGAGGATGGCAGTGAAAGTGAGGGATTTTTTTGTGAAAAAACCATTTCTAAAAATTATAAAAAGACTGAATTCTTTACCCGTTCAAATGTATCCGGAGCTTCCCTGTTTATTTCATATTTCAATGAAAATGGCCAGTTAATAAAAACAAATGACAGTTCTGTTATTTCTGTTTCCATAAATATTTACACTTATGACGACCAAAACAGGGTGAAAAGTATCTTATCCTCGGTAAGGTCAACAGATGATGATTTTGTGAATGAGATCACTGAAGAGCATATTTATGTTTATAATGACCAAAATATTCCGGAAAAAATGATCCGGGTGAAAAATAAATACGACAGCAGTACCATTCTTTTTCTTACTGATGAAAAAAACAATATCGGTATAGAAAAAAATACAAAAACTGGTGGGAAATATTTCTATTATTACGATAACAAAAACAGGCTTACCGATATCGTTCATACCAATGAATACAAGCAACAGTTATTACCCGACTATTTATTTGAATACAACAGTGCCGGTCAGTTAACCCAGATGACGGCAACTGAGGAAGGAAGCAGTGATTATTACATTTGGAAATATTCATACGCCAACAGTTTACGTACAATGGAGAAATGTTATTCTAAAGAAAAAAGGCTGATGGGTACAATTGAGTACGAGTATAAGTAGAAAATGGGCTTAACCATTTTGTTAATGACCTGATCAAAACAAACAGTATTTTATTGCTGCATTTTACCGGTTTACTTCAGCTCTTCATTATTCCGATAATTTTCCATCCAGTCTTTTTCCTTTTCCGAAGTAAATGCCTGAAGAACACCAACCAGGAAAATGCCTGCAACATTGGAAGCCAGAAAGACCATATCATAACTCCTGTACATTCCAATCGCATTATAGGCATATTTAAAAAATGTTTGTATATCCAGGATCAAAAAAAGCAGCCAGGTTGTTAATGCTGCGGAAAAAAGCAGGTATGAAATCCACCGGATGATTTTTACCGGATGTGATCTTGTCCTTTTAAAATAAACAATATAAATGCTGATGAAAAGTATTGAAGGAACCAAAAGGATAAAGATCATATACACATAAGAGATCCAGGAGATATAACTCAGCAGGCCAAATAATAATTTTGCTCCAAGCAGCAATAAAATTAAGGTAAGTAAACCTCCTATTACCAGTAAAAAAATGCTTCCGAAAAGGCGCAGGTATTTGCCAAAATGATCTTCCATGGCTGCAAGTTAGATGATAATCAATTTCCCTGAAAAAAAACTCCGGACTTCTCCGGAGTTTCAAGATAAAATATTTCAATTCAAATTGGTAACAGTAAATACAAAGCTGTATTAAACAGGATCAATTATTAAAATAACTCAGGTTTGTTTTGGGTGTGAGGGTTACTAATGACTCATACATCAGTTTGATGGTATTTTCAATATCGTCTTTATGCAACATTTCCACTGTTGTATGCATATACCTCAGTGGAATGGAAATAAGAACAGATGGACATCCATCATTGGCATAAGCAAAAGACTCTGTATCTGTGCCGGTGCTGCGGCTTGTAGCTCTTAGCTGAACAGGGATCTTATTTTTTTCTGCAACAAGCTGAACAAAATCCAACAATTTATTATGCACTGCCGGGCCATAACAAAGTGAAGGGCCTTTTCCACAGGAACAATCTCCTTCTATTAATTTATTGATCATGGGAGTAGTACTGTCGTGGGTAACATCGGTAATAATGGCAACATTGGGTTTGATCCTGCGTGCAATCATTTCAGCGCCCCTTAATCCGATCTCTTCCTGAACAGCATTTACAATGTATAAACCAAAGGGGAGTTTCTTTTTATTTTCTTTTAAAAGTCTTGCAACCTCGGCAATCATAAATCCACCAATGCGGTTATCAAATGCCCTTCCTATCAGGTATCCGTTAGCAAGTTCATCATACCCATCTTCATAAGTTGCAACAGCACCGATATGTATTCCCAGAGCTTCGGCTTCCTTTTTTGAGCGTGCTCCGCAGTCTAAAAATAGATTTTCAACTTTTGGTTGTGTTTCTTTGGAATCAGGGTTTCCCATCCTTGTATGAATTGCAGGCCAGCCAAACACGGCTTTTACAAGTCCTTTTTTCCCCTGGATCAGTACCCTCTTTGATGGAGCGATCTGGTGATCAACACCGCCATTGCGTTTCAGGTATATCAGTCCTTCCGGAGAAATATAATTCACAAACCAGCTGATCTCATCGGCATGTGCTTCTATTACCACTTTAAAAGGGGCTGAAGGATTTATCACTCCTACAGCAGTACCATAGGGATCGGTAAAAAATTCATCTACATAAGGTTTCAGATAACCCATCCACAATTTCTGTCCGCTGCTTTCAAATCCCGTGGGTGAAGAATTGTTGATATAATTTCTCAGAAAATCATAAGATGATTTCAATAAGATTGATTTGGGTTGTTTTGCTTTAGCCATAATATTTTTTTTGCTCTACAAAGAAACTAAATACTTGCCACATATGTTGCCAATGAAGTAAACAACATCAATCCATCAACCAGGAAGTAATAAAAGAAATAACCCTGTTTTCTCAACGAAAACCGGTAAACAATGTATGTAAGGAGGCCGGTAATAATAAAAGCAACTATCTGTGCATTATTATCAAAATAAAAACGCAATATAAACCCTGTGGTCATGTATAAGATGAAAAACAAGCCCATGATCATTTGCAGTGCTTTACGGCTGACATCCGTAGCCAGACTTCTCAAAGAATTGATCTTATCAATTTTGATATCTCTTGAATCAAAAATGATACAAAGCATGGCCATAAAAAGGAACCTTGTAATAAACAATAATATCAGGGATTCTTTATGGATGAACCCGGCCTGGCCTGCGGGAATCATAACGGTAACATAGGTCCAGGTAAAAGCAAGTATCAATGTTTTCAAAAAACCGGCCTTGCGGGTAAAAGCCAATCGTTTTACCGGCCATAAAGGAATGCTGTAAACAGTGGTAAGACCAGTAGCAATCAATACTTCGGGAATAATATCCGGAACATAATACAGGCAGATCAATATTCCGGGAATAGATAATAAAAAAAATAATAAATTGGAAATATGGTTCCTGAACAGATCCTTCAAGTCATCATTATTGAAATGGTATTTACTGATCATCCAGTAAATATTATAACTGCTCAATGTGGAGAAAAATACCAATACGTAAATAAAATAATTTGCCGGTATGTGTAATAATTCAAAGGTTTGGTAACAGAGTGCGGCTGCACAAAGAGATATAAAAATTGAATGTGAAAGAATAAACTGCAGCCATTTCATTTAACGGCAATTAAAATAAATAGGGTCTCCTGTAGTGATGATATTGCTTTTATTTTTGGCAAAATCTTTTACATAAATTTCAAAATACAATGTATCGGTATGTAAATTCCCGCTTGGTAGCGACATACATTCCAGCACTTTTGCAATGGAAACAGATACTTCCCCTTTAAAATTACTTTTAGCGGAGGTTCCTAAAGACGGGAATGGCAAAGAATCAGATTTTCCTTTTAATAAACTTTTAATGTAAATAAAAGAAGTATCAAAACCCGCTTTCATTCCCAGGTCTCCCTCAGCATCAGTGATGCTAAATGTGATCTCAGGGATCACTGAACCGATATTGATACTGACGGCATTGGGATTCACAGATTTGTAGGAAATCTGCGGTGCTGTAGTAAATTTGTCTTTTTTACAGGCTGAGAAAACCAAAAGCATCATTAGGAGAAGAAATGTAGTGCGCATATTTGTATATTGATTTTCAAATTTACTGATAGAAGTTCATATATCCATCTGAAATAGTACAACTTTGTACCTGTAAAATAAAACAATTAACAGACTGTATGCAGTTAAGGAATGAAATATTCAATGTTACCGAAAGGAATTTCCAGGAACTTGCATTAATGGTATTTCAGTTTCAGCATGTACATAATGCATTTTACCGGCAATATTGTGACACACTTAATATAAATGCTTCAAAGATCGAACAACTGGATCAAATACCCTTTTTACCAATACAATTCTTTAAAACGCAAAAAATAACCTGTACGGAATTTGATCCTGAAATTATTTTTGAAAGCAGTGGTACAACCGGTACGGTAACCAGCAGACACCTGGTAAAAGACATTTTACTTTATGAAGAAAGTTTTCTAAATACTTTTCAGCAATTTTATTCCGGGATAACAAATTATTGTATTCTTGGCTTACTCCCCTCTTATCTCGAAAGAAAAAATGCATCGCTGGTGTGGATGGTTGATTCACTGATAAAAAAAAGTCATCATCCTTCCAGTGGTTTTTTTTTGTATGATTTTAAAAAACTAAAACAGGTATTACAACAAAATGAAAATGCTGGGCAGCCTACAATATTGATCGGTGTTACCTATGCCCTGATTGATTTCTTTGAAAAGAATCCGCTAAAATTAAAAAACTGCATCGTGATGGAAACAGGCGGTATGAAAGGGCGCCGGGAAGAATTAACCCGCAGTGAAGTGCAGCAAAAATTAATATCCCAAACAGGCTTAACTGCAATACATGCTGAATATGGAATGACTGAACTTTTATCGCAGGCATATTCAATGAAGGATGGTATTTTTAAAAGCCCTCCCTGGATGAAAATTCTGTTGCGCTCAGAGGACGATCCCTTTGAATTGATCTTACCGGAAAATATTAAACACCATCATGCCAGTGCTGCAATCAACATCATCGACCTGGCAAATATTTACAGTTGTTCTTTCATCGCAACAGATGATATGGGCAAGTTATATAAAGATGGGAGTTTTGAAATTATGGGTCGACTCGACAACAGTGATATCAGGGGATGCAGTTTGATGCTTTTGTGAGAACGGATACCGGAAAGTATCACAAATTATACGTTGTAGCCAGCTCTTTTAATTCAAGTAAATTTTCAACAGCTAATTTTTCAAATAATCGTTGTTTATGGGTACCTACAGTGGAGGTTTGGATCTTTAATGTTTGTGAAATTTCTGTCAATGATAAACCGGTTAATAACAACTTAACGATTTCAAATTCTCTTTTAGATAAGTAATCAAATGGATTCCCGGGTTTTCCGGAATAAGAATCTTCAGCAAGGGTTTCTGCGATTGCCTCACTAATATATTTCTTATTATTTAAAACCAACTCAATGGCTTTTATAATTTCCTGTAATGGTGCATCTTTAGATAAAAAACCCATTGCACCGGATTTAAGAAAACGTTTAGCATAGATCTTTTCCGCACTCATAGAATACACCAGCACTTTTGCATCAGTGTATTCCATTTTGATAAATTCCATTAACGAAAGTGTATCTGTATTCGGCATTTGTATATCCATAATAATCAGATCATACACATTTGATTGAAGTTGTTGCTTTGCACTTTCACCATCAAATGCTTCATGAATTTCATCTGGTTTAAACTTTTCAAATAAAAGAAATTTAATGCCCGTTCTGATCACCACATGATCATCAATAATTAAATATTTTACCATTTTAACATATTAGATATATTATAAAATCGGAAAATTACGTAGTACTTTATCTACTTGAATATCAATAAATATACTATAAATTGAAATTCATATTATACTTAATTTCATTTTAAGTTTTGTGTCAAAATAATCAGACGCTAATATAAATTCAAAAGTTTACAAAGCAGCATATTTTTTTCAGAAGTCTACCTGTTAATTTATTCTTATGAAAAACTCTGATAGTTTATTTCCCGACAAAATTGAAATATTAATAAATAAAACAGCGGAAAAATATAAAACTTTGATAGAAAATTCCAATCATGCATACTTTCTTACAAAACCTGAGGGTAACATTCTGGAAACGAATCCTGTAGCCATTACCATGTTCGGATATTCAAAAAATGAATTCCTCACTTTAAATAAACAGCAATTATTCAAACATACAGAGGAAACACTTATCCTTGATTTGGATCAAAATGAAGAATACAGGTATATTTCTGTTGAAGCGATCGGCATAAAAAAAAATGGAAATCATTTTCCTATTGAAATGGCATCTGTAATATTTTATGAGCCTGATGGAAATATAAGAACCAGTATTTTGGTTTATGATCTGAGTAATAAAAATCTAAAAGAAAATGGCCAGGTAAATTTCAGATCAGCCATTGAAAGTATTTCTGAAGGATTTCTAATCATCGACAATAATTGGATTATTACGTACCTGAATGAAGAAGCCGAAAAGATATTTGGTATCAGCAAAAATAAAATATCAGGAAACAATATTTTATCCATGATTAATAATTCTGAAGGAATTAAATTTCAATCAGAATGCCTGAATGCAAAGCAGGAAAACCGTTCAGTTCAATTTGAAATGTATTTCTCCCCTTCCGGAAAATGGATACATATTAAAGCATATCCATCTGTAAACGGATTGACGGTTTTTTGTAAAAATGTATCAGAACAAAAAGAAATAATCAATGAGATAAAAGAAAGCGAACAACGTTACAAAATGTTTGTACAACACAGTACAGAAGGAATCTGGAGGATTGAACTGGATGAGGCAAAACACATAAATACTTCTACAGAAGAGTTAATAGATTATTGCATGACGAATGGGTTTCTTGCTGAATGTAATGATGCATTCGCAAAAATGTATGGATACGAAAATGCATCCATGATCATTGGAATTCCATTAAATAAATTAATGCCGGTAGAAAATCCGGTAAACTATGCATATCTGCATAAATTTTTTACAAACAATTTCAAAGTAGAAAATGAGCTGAGTTATGAATTGGATAAAGATGGGAATAGCCTGATTTTCATAAACAATATGATTGGAATTGTTGAAAATAATTTTATCAAACGGGCATGGGGAACACAAAGAAATATTACTGAACAAAAAAAAGCGGAAGAATCGCTACTTATTTCTGAAGAAAAATACCGGTATTTATTCAACAACAATCCCTCCTGTATTTTTATCTGGGATATGGAAACGCTCAGATTTATTGAGGTAAATCAGACTTCCATTGAAACATATGGTTATTCAAGGAATGATTTTTTACAATTGACAGCACTGGATATCAGGCCCAAAGAAGACTGGACTCTTTTTTTAGATGTAATAGATGCAGCCCGCAAAAATGAATTTTACAAAACAACATTTACCTGGAAACACATCAATAAAAAAGGCGAGAAGGTTTTTATGGAAATATTATCTCAAAACATTTTATATAATGGAATGAGAGCTGTATTATCTATCGGAAATAATATAACTGAAAAAATTCAACTTGAAAACAGTTTAAATGAGGAAAGGCAAATGAGGCAAATGCAAATTACAGAAGCTGTAATTCAGGGCCAGGAAAGAGAGCGATCTGAAATCGGGGAGGAATTGCATGATAATATAAACCAGATCCTTGCATCTACCAGATTATATATTGAATGCGCATTAACCGATGATAATATAAGGAAAGACCTGCTTGATAAAGGCATTTTCCTTTTAGACTCCGCAATGAAAGAGATCAGAACCCTGTCGAGATCCCTTTTACCACCATCATTGGGGGGCATTAGTCTGCAGGAAACGATCAATGATCTTATCGAAGATATCAAATTGGTAAACCCGGTTAATTTTCAGATAAACTGGATCAATTTTAATGAATCTGCATTAAATGAAAAAATAAAAATTACTATTTTCAGGATCATCCAGGAGCAGTTGAATAATATCACCAAACATTCTAAAGCCAAGAATGCAATGATCCATTTGGAAATGACAGACAATCAGATCATTTTAATTACCGAAGATGATGGTATCGGCTTCGATACGATGACAAAGAGAACAGGAGTTGGATTGAGGAATATATCAAGCCGTGTTGAAGTAAATAAAGGCTGCATTAATATTGAATCTTCGCCGGGTGCAGGTTGTAAATTATCCGTACAACTGTTAATTACTGAATAATACCGGAATATCAACTGTCGTTTAAAAGACAAGTCTCCTTAAATAATTTCTTCATCTTTGTATTCCATTTAAAATATTAGAATGAAATATCTTATTACTTCTCTTATGATTTTGATAAGCTTCTCTGCTTCATATGCCCAGGAGAACAGGATGCCTGCTGGTTTAAATATTGGTGACAAAGCACCCTCATTTACAGCTACTGACAATACCGGCAAGATTTTTAATTTATATGAAGAATTAAAAAAAGGAGATATCATTTTATTATTTTATCGCGGACAATGGTGCCCGTATTGCAACAAAGAATTAAGTATGTTTAACGACTCCTTATCTTATATCAATTCAAAAGGAGCCAGTGTTGTTGCCATTACACCAGAAACAAATGAAAATATTGATAAAACAATTTCAAAAACAAAAGCCACATTTTCTATCATCAGCGATCAGGGGTTGTCCATTATGAAAGACTATAAAGTAAATTTTACAGTTGATGATAAAACGATAAACAGGTATAAAAATTATGGAATAGATTTTAACAGCAACAATGGAGAAAATGGGGCGAACCTTCCCATTCCGGCTACTTACCTGATCGGCAAAGATGGAATAATAAAATATGTATATTTTAATACAGATTATAAAAAACGCAGTTCTGTAAAAGAAGTACTTGATCATTTATAATAAATGAATATGTATTAATTTAGAATGCTGTTGAATAGAAAATCAGCACTTTTTTTTGCAGCGGGAATATTATTTGAGAAAAAATATAAGTATATGGCATAAAAAAAGCATCTTTTATAAAAGAGACTTTGAGAACTGGCCGGGACTCGAACACCCTTGCGTAATGCATTCCTGTATTGATTTCCATGAAATTTAACATTTAAATTCCCGCTATTCTTACATGATTTTTGATTTCAGTTTTCAAACACAATCTATACTTTATCCATACCGTTTCTATGGAGTATCCATGGACTGTATCTGTAAACTAATTTAATAAATACTTGTCACATCAATACCAGCAACAAATTTACATATCAGCAAGAACTACCGTAAATGGGAGTATGCAGATGAATCTGCTGAAAATGATATGTAAATTTGTTATAAACAATATTTACAACTACTTTTTTTTATCATCGCAACATCGCATACAACTTCAGTGCATATATATGATGCTGATCGAAAAGAAGTCTTTTAATAAATTCAGGGGTTCGCAGCTGTTACATCCTGTGCGGGTCTGGCATCATCGGATGTATTTTCCATATCTCTGTCAAATGAATATAAAGAATTACTACTCATTTTTTCACCTCCGGCCATTTTCATTTTATCCAATAAATTCATTGCAAGCGTTTCCTCTTCCACTTGCTCATTTACAAACCATTGCATAAAGTTCCAGGTTGCCCAATCCTCTTCTTCATGGCTCATTTTCGCCAGTTTGTAAATGGCTTTTGTATTATCCACTTCGTGGCTGAATACTTTTTCAAAGCAGTTGTTTATACTTATAGGATTCTCCGGAGGAGCAGGAACAGCCGTTACTTTTACCTCAGCGCCTCTTTTTAAAATGTATTGCAATATTTTCATCATGTGGTTACGCTCTTCCTGCGCATGCCTGAAAAGAAAATTGGCTATCCCACCGAATCCTTGCCTGCCAGCCCAGGCTGCATAAGACAAATATATTTGCGAAGCATGTGCTTCTTTTGTCATTTGTACATTCAATGCTGCTGCAATAGTTTTTGAAAGTCTGTTTGTATTCATTATGTATTTTTTTAAATTTGATGATTTAAAATATTTCTTTGATAATTGATTTTTCTTCCACATGCAAATCGGCTAATTGTTTTTCGATTGCATCCATCATTGGTGGAGGTCCGCAGAGATAAAACAGTTTATTTATTCCGCTACTGTTTGCTTTAATAAATTCTTCGGTTATTAATCCGTTTGCATATCCTTCCACTTTTTCATCCGATAAAATATTGATGAAATTATTGCCCAGTAATTTTTTAAATTCATCTTCGAGTATGATATCTTTCTTTTTTTTGTTGGCAAAGATTAGTTTGTTATTCCCTATTTCCTTTTTCGAATGAAGATCCCTGAAAATGGAGATAAATGGAGTAACTCCCGCACCTCCGGCTATAAACGTACCCTCGTTTTTATAACTGATCGCACCAAATACTTCATGCAAAATCAATTCGTCCTGTATTTTCAGGTGCAGCAATTCGTTTGTCACAGCTTTGTGCAAAGGATATGTTTTTATAGTAAACTCAAGGTAGTTTTCCTCAGG
This sequence comes from Ferruginibacter sp., assembly GCA_037969135.1. Classification (GTDB taxonomy): domain Bacteria; phylum Bacteroidota; class Bacteroidia; order Chitinophagales; family Chitinophagaceae; genus Ferruginibacter. The sequence continues at coordinate 4,983 of JBBKWV010000132.1, read as the reverse complement.
TAAACAAGTAAAAGTGAAGGGGTTTTTCTTATCCTTCCAACCATTTTTATTTATGGAAACTTCTGTGGCTTGCCCCGGGGTGAAGCTGTAATTCTTCGGTTTTTCAGTAACAATTCTCAATACATCATGAGTAACCTTTTCTATTGACTGTATCTTTACAATATTTTGTTGCATGTTATTTTGTTGCATGTTATTTTTTTTAATGCTGTTTTGCTAAATCATTGTTCAGGAATTTTTATTTTCTCCTGATATTTCTGCGTGATGTTGGGATAGACTACGCTCCATGTACCATCTACATAAACGTTACCAACTATTGCCGGGCCACCGTGCCCCGGGCCTGAGATGTAAAACATATCGAGGTCATATTTTTTAATAACCCGGTTCAGATGTACATAGATGAAATTTTGACCCGGCGTAGTACCCCAATGGCCTACTACCAAAGGCTTTACATGCGCTAATTTCAGCGGCTCTTTTAAAAACGGGTTATCATACAAATAAAACTGCCCGACGGATAAATAATTTGCAGCACGCCAATAGGCCTTTATTTTTTGCAATAATTCAAGTGATAAAGTTTCAGGTTCAATGCCGATAATTTCTGTTTCCAAAATAAATATATTTTCTTAGCTTAAAAATTGTTCGTTGACAAAATCACCATCGTTCCCGGATATTGAATACTGGCATCATCTTCGGCTGTTATAAATATTTTTTTCGGTTTGAATGCACTTACCGTTTCAAATTTTGCTTTTAGCTTGCTGGATAAGAACCCAGTTGAACTATTAATTTGCCCGATATTCTTTGTATTATTATCATCCGTCTCCATCCATACTACATAAGTATTTTTTGAAGGCTGCAGCCTTTCGGGTTGTGCCAGATTGGTTAACGATATATTTATATTATAATTCTTATTCTTATCCTTTTTTACCTTCACCGTGCCCTTTGCTGCGGGAACAACAGATGAGGGCTGGAACGAAACTTTCCTGGCGCAGGAACTAACATAAAACAGCAGCAATACAGAAGTAATAATTAAAAATATATTTCGTGTTGGTGAGATCTTACTATTTTTCATAATTTTTTTTTTATTTAAAAAGATTGTTTTTTATTTTCTATCATCAGTATGATTGAATTTTAAGTGCATGTGAGTTATTCAACCCGGTTTAACTTATACATTTCCCGGTTATCTTTTGTTTTGAATTTGCTCCTGAAATATAAAAGCATCCATGTGGCAAATAGATTTACCCAAATCCCTTAATCAGATAAAGCAGTGCCTGCAAATGGCTTAGATCAATATTTTTGCTTCTAGTACTAGTAATAACAGCAGCCGGTGGATTCAACTGAAATTCAACATCCGCAATATTTACGTTTTTCATTAATGCCTGCTTTACAGAATTTACACAGCCCCCACAGCTCATTCCTGTTATTTCCAAAGCTTTTTTAAATTCCTGCACATTTATGGATACTTAATAGGTTAGTCCTTTAATAGGCATCGGGAAAACAAAATCCAGAAACACACTATGATGCGCTTGTGATACGTGATCTTTAAATGATTTCATACTTCGATGCATAATAGTGGTATGCTCTTCCCCAAGTTTCAATAGAATATTTTCCAATTTCATCAATTCTTTTTTTAAAGCTACTTCTCTGGCTGCTTTTTCTATTGGTAAATCCTTATTGAATTGCAGTAAATTATGTTCAAATACTTTATCAGCCTCTTTATAATATTCAGTAAGCAATGGATCGCAAGAATATGTTTTTATATGTGAAAATTTAATTGCTGATCTTTTTTCTGTTTCATCCAATTTATTATCCCCATTTGCTGCAAGCAGTGATATAAAAACAGGGAATTTAAGGAGTTCCTTATTTTCCGATTCGGTAAGTTCATTGAACGGTTTCATCTTGAAAGTGATTAAATATTTGTTTTACCGGTTAATAGGAGTCGATGGCTTTTTTACTTTAATGATTGCTCAATCGCCCTAAGATTGTATCCAGCGAATTCTTTAATTTGTCAGTTGCTTCTGCCACTGATTGTTCATGTGTCTCAGCGTCTGCAGTTACGGCTATGGGCTGTCTGCCTTCAAGCCTTGCTTCAATCATACATCTTTTGTCTTTCTGCCCATCTTTCTTTCCGTTCTCATCGGAAAGATGCACTTCCAACCTGGTGATATGATCACTAAACCTGCTTAACTCTTCTGTCAGCAGATCATCTATCTTCTCTCCAAATGATTCATGAATATTTAGGTTTTTACCTGCATTTAATTGAATTGTCATAAAGTTTATTTTTTTTGAATAATTTATTTTCTTTTTTTAAAGCCGAAAAGCAAAAGGAGTATTACTCACAAAACGGCAGGCAGTAATTTCCACCAACCCATATGCATTCCTCCAAATTAATAATTCCCATTGCTGTGCATCATACTTTTACTTTATAATCCTCCTAATTATGATTCATTCCTCCCATGTTATTCATCCTATTATTACCATTCATATTTTGCATCATATTCATCATTTGCTGGTTTCCCATCATGGTTCTTATCATTCCTGACATCAGGCTGGTATCGCCTCGTGCTGTTTCCATCATGGCAGACATCATGTTTTGCATCATTCCGGGATTATTTTTCAGCAAATTCATCATTGTACTTTGATTGCCCATCATCATTTGTTGATTCTGCATCATCATCGTACCATTTTTGCTATTCATCATTGTCCCAATCATTTCCTGCGACATCATACTGTCATTGGCAATTGCATTCATAATCCCCTTTCTAGTTTCCTGGTTTGAGAGGTCATTCGTTTGACCAGATGTTAACTGACAAGATGAAAATAGTGTTAACAAGAAGATTGCCATTGTCAGTGTTTGTAATATTTTCATGATTGTATTTTTAATTTAATTATAAATAAATTTCGGTAACAACAAAAGGTACATTCTTAAATACCTTTAAATATTACACAATTATTGAAACCAGTTATATGATTCACACATTTTTGTTTAATAGCTTTTGTTTTTTTTATGCTTATTTTTAATAGATTCATTTATTCAAAACATCACTGACCAATCTCACTATCATCACTTCTTCATTTGTCTTAATAACACGGACTATTACCCTGCTTTCTTCTGTTGAAATAACTGCTTCATTATTCATATTTTTTATTTCATCCAGTTCAATTCCCAAAAACTCAAGCCCGTCACATATTTTGCTTCTTACTTCCGGCGAATGTTCACCAATACCCCCGGCAAAAAGCAATGTTTCTAAACCTCCCAACACAGCCGCATAAGAACCAATCCATTTTTTAGTTTGATAACAAAACAATGCAATGGATTCTGCAGCACGGCTCTCTATTTTTTCAAGTTCCTGCAATACCCTTATATCAGCACTTGTTTCTGATATACCGAACAAACCGGATTCCTGGTTGATCAAATGGCTAAACTGTTTCGGATTTATTTTTTCAAATTCCATTAAATACCATGCACTATTCTGTGCCAAATCGCTGTAACAGAATCAAAATCGTCCCGCTTTTCAAACCAGTCTATAAGAAATGTTGCCGCCTGATGATGATTTGAAGGTTCAATTTGGATACTTTCTTTTTGTTGTGTAACAATATTATTAAAACTAAATGAGGTGCTGTCTATACCAATATTTTCTAAACTGCCATACAATAATGGCAGCAGTCCTGCTGCATTAAATAAAGCGACTTAATGCTGCTGGAACCTCCGTTTATTGTTAATATCATCCTATTATATTTATTCCCTTTAATTTTCTATATATTTCTAATGAACGCTGCCTGTTAATTCATCAATTTCAATATCGCCCTCTTCATCCCGGGGTTTGGGGTAGTCATTATTTAATAGCTCTGTAAATTTCTTTTTATCCTTTTGATTGCGGATCACAAGAAAAATAATTAAAGCAATAACTAAAATGCCAACTACAATTATTATTAACCAGTTCATGTTTTTATCATTTAAAAATGACACAGTTGTCAGTTGAAAAATATGTTGTCATTGCATCAGCCCTATTTTGGCCAATACATTGTTTGTTGATAAATAATCAGTATGCCGGATACACCGGATACCGAGGCCCGCTGCAACATCGATAAACTGCTGCTTATCTTCTATATAAATTACCTGTTCAGCCTGCTCATGTGCAATATCCAATGCCATCCTGAAAATAGCAGGATCAGGTTTTTTTATATGAACAATGCAGGATGAAATAAAAAATCCACAAATTCATCCAGCTTAAATTTATCTATACGGTATTCATTCAACTCGCTTGCCTCATTGCTTACCGCCGCTATTTTTAAACGGTACTCTGCTTTCAGCTTTTTGAAAAGTTCAATCACATCCCGATGAGGGGTAGTAAGAGAAAACATAAAATCTCTAAACATTTCATGTGTAAAAGAACGCTTTTGATAAAACACCACTTCATCAAGATATTCATCCAGTGCCAGATCACCCTCTTCATATTTTTCAACATTTTTTTTGTGGCGGACTTCCATTTCAGGTATATCCAGGTTGAATTTTTCCGCCGATTTATGCCGGAATTCATGTCCCCAGCCATTGCTGAGCAAAACGCCACCAATGTCAAGGAATAATGTTTTAATCGTTTGCTTTTCCGCTATCCATCTTATTCGTTGGTTAATATTATTTTCATTGCTTTTTCTTTGGCAGCATTACCAAACACTTCGTATGCCTGCATTACTTCATCCAGTTTAAAATGATGGCTTATTAATCTTGTGGGAATGATCTTTCCTGATGTAACCGTTTTCAGGAGCATAGGGATCGTATTGGTATTTACTAAACCGGTGGTTAGAGTAATATTCTGTATCCAGAGATTTTGAATCTGCAGATCTACAGCTTTACCGTGTACGCCGACGTTGGCAATGTGCCCGCCGGGGCGAATGATCTGCTGGCAGATATCAAAAGTTTCCGGCATACCAACAGCTTCAATGGCCACATCCACGCCGTCTTTTGTTTCTGACATGATCTTTTTTACA
>JBBKWV010000131.1:0-3396 GCA_037969135.1 Ferruginibacter sp. | reverse complement strand
GCTCATCGCTTAACTGAAGTTCAATAATATCATACGGTTCATGCAGTGCCATTCCCAGAATATCGAAACCACAAACCAGATTTGCAACTGTTGCGGGTACATGTACTTTTACTTTTTTCATTTATATTTTTTTATAATCTTGCAGCACGGATGATATCTGCAAATACGCCCGAAGCGGTTACCTCAGCTCCCGCACCTGCCCCTTTAACAACCAATGGCTGGTCAGTATACCTGTTGGTATAAAATAAAACAATATTGTCTTTGCCATATAAATGATAAAAATCATGTTCAGGGTCAATATGTTGTAATCCCACAGATGCTTTTCCATTCTTAAATGCAGCTACAAATTTTAATTTCTTACCCGCAACATCTGCTGATTGAAAGATTTTTTTAAAATGATCTTCTTCTTTTGCCATAGCTGTATAAAAATCAGCAACCGAACCTTTCATACAGGATGCCGGCATGAATGATTTATTGCTGATATCATCCATTTCCAATTGTGCACCTGCTTCCCTGGCAAGGATCATGATCTTTCGCATCACATCTTTGCCGCTCAGGTCGAGCCTTGGATCGGGTTCTGTATAACCCTCATCCTGTGCCTGCTTTACAATCTGGGCAAAAGGTTTTTTCCCGTCATAATTATTAAATACAAAATTCAATGTGCCGCTCAATACTGCTTCGATCCTGTTCACCTCATCGCCGCTGCGTATCAGATCATTCAGGGTACCGATTATGGGCAAGCCTGCACCCACATTTGTTTCAAAAAGAAAGGAAGAACTGAATTCATTGGAAAGCTCTTTCAATTTTTTATACCTGTGGTAAGCTGAAGATGCTGCCACTTTGTTGCAGGCAACAATGGAAATACTTTTTTGCAAAAGTTTTTCATAAACAGCAGCTACGGCTTCGTTTGCGGTTACATCTACAAATACACTGTTGCGCAGATTTTTCTGGCTGATCATATCTGTCAGTTTCTCCAGTACCAACGATTCACCTGCATCCAATGTTTCTTCCCAGTTCTTAAGACTGATACCATTTTCATTGAAACACATTTTCTTACTGTTTGCAATTCCCACAACCCTGATATTTAAAGACAGTTGTTGCTGTATATACTGATGCTGTTGTTTCAATTGTGCCAATAATCTTTTGCCTACATTTCCAACACCGGTGATAAAAAGGTTTACCTGCTTATAGATGGTTTCAAAAAATTCTTCATGCAATACATTGATCGCTTTTTTTACATCATTGGTAGAGACCACAACAGAAATATTTCTTTCTGAAGATCCCTGAGAAATGGCCCTGATGTTCACCCCGTTTTTTCCCAGTGCACTGAACATCTTGCCGCTTATACCGGAATGATTTTTCATATTATCACCAACGAGGGCAACAATGGATAATTTTTTCTCAACGATCAGGGGTTGCAGTTTATCACTGGCGATCTCGTACGCAAAAGCTGCATCAACAGCGATCTTGGCTTTTTTTACATTTGACTCTTCGATACCCACACAAATAGAATGCTCCGAAGAACTCTGGGTTATCAATACCACATTAATATATGCGTTTGCCAATGCTTCGAATAAACGTTTTGAAAAACCCGGGATACCAACCATGCCGCTGCCTTCGAGGCTCAGGAGCACAATGTGATTGATGCTGGAAATCCCGCAAATGGTATTCCCGGTTCTTATCTCTTCATTGTGAATAACAGTACCAGGATCTTCCGGCGCAAAACTGTTTTTAATCCATACCGGAATATTTTTATTCATCACCGGTTGTATGGTTGGGGGATAAATGACTTTGGCACCAAAATGCGATAACTCCATTGCTTCCTGGTAAGAAATGCGGGGTATCTGTTTTTTATTAGCCACCAATCTCGGGTCAGCAGTCATCATGCCCGAAACATCTGTCCATATTTCAAAAACTTTGGCATCGGTTCCGGCGGCCAGTATTGCCCCGGTATAATCTGAACCACCCCTGCCCAAAGTAGTAGATTCATTATCGGCATTTGAAGCGATGAATCCGGGGAAAACAAATAGCCTGTGCTTAGATTTAGAAAAGTAATTTTTGATATTGATATTTGTAACTGCCATATCCAATGCAGCCCTTCCGAAATGTGAATCGGTCTTTATGATTTCCCGGGAATCCTTCCATTCATTTTTCAATGACATTGATTCCAGTTTAGCAGAAATTATTCTGGAAGAAAGTAATTCACCATAGCAGATCAACCTGTCTTTGGTACGTTCGGATAACTCGCCTAACAAAAAAATACCCATACATATCTCTTCAAATTCACTGCAACTTTTTTTAACGATGCCCATTATACTGCCTTGTACATTTTTAGGCAAAAGTTTTTTTACCAGTTCAACGTGTCTTTGCTGAATTTCTTCCAGTATTGTTTTAAAGGATTCATCAGATGCAGCAGCCAGATTAGCGGCTTTTAGTAAGGAGTCAGTTACCCCTCCTAATGCAGAAACAACTACAACCGTTTTATCTTTTTTTGCAGACTTTTTTATAATCTCTGCAACAGTATTTATGTTGGCAGCATTTTCTACAGAAGTTCCACCAAATTTTAAAATTTGCATGCTTATTTTTTTAGAGCAATGAATATAGATGAAAAATGAATCCGGACTCCGAAGAAAAGCGGAAAGCCCAAGGGATGATATAATATATTACAACCCTAACGGGTTGTTTTTGTACCTGTAGTTGACCCGGTATTATAAGTCGTCATAAGAAAATTTATAGTAGCAGATCTTTTGATTTGATATATTTTATGTTGATGATAAAAAGCATTCCGAAGGTAAAGAAAATTAGAAAAATAAACACTGTTTAAATTCCGGGAATTGATCTTTACACAAAAAAACTACATTTTTTGGGAAATAAATCAGCAAGAATAACCTGCAAACCATTTATAATCTGATAGTTATATGCCCCTATAAATATTTCAATAAATCTTAGCTATTTAACTGGAAAACCCTACCTTTACATTGCTTTAATGGTTTTAGTTTTCACTGTTGGCTGATTTAACTTATATAGATAGTCGTTTTCAGTTCATTGTAGCAACTAAGTCATTATGGATTTTTATTTATTTATTTAAACGTTTTTTACAATGAACATTTATGTAGGAAATCTTAGTTGGTCTATGACTGATGACGATTTAAGCAATCTTTTCACTCAGTACGGAAGTGTAACAAGTGCAAAAATTTTGAAGGACAAAATGAACGGCCGCAGTAAAGGTTTTGGTTTTGTTGAAATGGAAGATGATGAAGCAGCTCGTACTGCTATTTCCAATTTAAACGAGACTGAAGTACAAGGTCGTAAATTAATCGTTAACGAATCTCAACCACGCCAGGAAGGTGAAGGTGGTGGTGGAGGTGGTTACAAGAAGCGTTCTGGCGGCGGCGG
>JBBKWV010000130.1:0-20496 GCA_037969135.1 Ferruginibacter sp. | reverse complement strand
CTATATCAATGGAAGCACTTTATTCTCTCATGCAATTGAATGCAAAAAAGGAACTTTTCTTTTTGAAATTAATGTGTGCAGGTATCGGTTTGATATTTGGAATACTTACCGCAGGGATACTCTTACTGACTAATATTTAGAAAAATAATTATTTGATTAATTGTTTTAATAAGGATGCTGCATCTATCATTTATTAATCTGGGAAGCAGCTTAAAGGATACAAGGTTCTGTTTCTACAAATATCTTTCTTCAATAATATTTATATGATGGGAAATATGACCAATACAGGTAAATCCAATGGCTAAAACGGAGATCGTATGATTGTTGGCCAAACCTGTTGAAAGCATAGCTTCAGCTGAAAAACTGCTGAATAAAATCTCTGTTGATCTTCTTACAATTTTCAATTCACTGCAAAGGCTTTTCCAGTCTCTGTCATTTGCATTTGAATTGGCTGCATATTCAATTTCATCAAATCCGGGCAGTGATACTGTTTCTTTCCTGGCAATTGCAAGTGCCCGGTAACAAAATATCCTTTCCGTATCGATAATATGTTGGAGTAATTCTTTTAAAGTCCATTTCCCTTCCGCATACGCATATTCTGATTTAGATTCAGGAATGTTCTCAAAAAAATCTTCTATAAGTACTTGTTGCTTTTTGAATGCATCTGTCAGGTCATCTTCATTGACCAGGTTGATATAGTTGCTGAAAAATTCGGGGAATGTACTTACTATTGGTTTTGACATATGATAAATTTACGAAAAAAAAACCGCAGATAAATTAAGATTCGGTCACTTTTTATCTGCGGCAATAATTTTATTTATAACGATAATTTATCCCATTTTACCTTTTTTCATTTGTGGTTTCGGGAGATTGTTTTTAGGTTTTTCTGTTTTTAAGGTCCCTGCAAGTTTGATTGCTTCGAAAGCATTTACGATGCCACCTGTTTTGGAAATTTCATTCATATTTACCATTTCATCCGTACCAGGTTTACTTACCTTTTCGGTTGGTGCAGCAGCAGATTTTTCAATCACGTATTTTAGTTGCTGTGGGGTAAGGTTGGGATAATATTCAAGAATTAACGCGGCAATGCCTGCTACAACCGGACCAGCCATACTTGTTCCACTGGCATTGCCGTAAGTATTTCCACCCGGTACTGTTGAATAAATGCCAACACCCGGTGCAAAGACATCCACTTCAGCCAATCCATAATTGCTGAAAGAAGCCGTTAATCCGCCGTTGTTCATATTGCCACTGGCTCCAACTGTTATTACATTACTTGCCCTTCCTTTTCCATCGATATAAATAGGATTGGGGAAATTGTCTGCGGAGTCAACATTTTTGGCATCATTACCTGCGGCATGTACCAATAACACTCCCTTGGTTTCAGCATAACGGAAAGCATCATCTACCCACTGTTTTTCAGGAGAAAAATCTTTACCAAAACTCATACTGATGATTCTGGCGCCATTGTCTACGGCATAGCGAATAGCATTTGCGATATCCTTATCATGCTCATCACCATCCGGAACTGCCCGTATAGCCATGATGCGTACATTATCTGCAATCCCATCCATCCCTTTTTCATTATTTCTTGCAGCGGCAATTATTCCCGCACAGTGTGTGCCATGAAATGGAGTAGAAGCCATCAAATCATTGTTACCATAATTGCGGTCGTTGATATTGGTTTCATCGTCTTTTACGATGTCTTTTCTGTATGCTTTCGGTGGATTCTTTTTTGCTTCCTCTTTCTTTTCTTCTCCGGATATATAAGAATTTAATCCATCAATAAATGCCACATTGGTCTGATCCATTGCATCGTTTCCTTTCATCAGGGACAATAAGGTAGATTTTGATTTTTTATCATCTGTGTTTTCCGGTTTGAATGCATCCAGTTCATTGCCGGTATATTCTTCCTTGCCCAATGCGATCTTACACATACTATCTGCCTTTGTAAGGTTTGTTTGGATACGTTTCAGCATTACCAGCTGCATTTCATTGTCTTTACCATCACCCATGATTTTTGTCTGGGCTTTTTTAAAGATGCTATATTCTTCTTTTTCTGATTTACTTAAACTGCTTTCATCCACAGTCTTGCCATCCCATTTTGGCTTCAATGAGTAATAAACCCTTGCAGCTTCGTAACTGTCTTCTTTTACATTTCGGCCATCTTTCCCACCTATAAAATTCCAGCCATGTACGTCATCTATATAGCCGTTTTTATCATCATCGATACCATTTCCCGGAATTTCTTTCGGGTTTGTCCATAAAACCGGCTTTAGATCTTCATGGAGTGTGTCTATTCCACTGTCGATAACGGCAACGATAATACGGGTACTTTTCAGATTTTTTGATCTGATCAGTTCATATGCTTTATCGAGGCTGATGCCGTTATAACCTGTTGTTGCAGCATCCAATTGATGCCAATTGTTGGGGACCTTTACTTTTACTTCATTCGCGGCTTCATTTTGCGCAAATACATTTACCGTAAAAAACAAGGCAATGAACAGAAATTTTGTAATCTTAATCATACTGAATTTATTTTTTAATAAAGGCGAAATTACTTAATAATGCATTTGTGCAATAACCGTTCATACGTATTTGCAAAATTTTACAAATCGAATTTTATTCCTTGTGCAAGAGGAAGTTTATCGGTATAGTTGATAGTATTCGTTTGTCTGCGCATATATACTTTCCATGCATCGCTGCCACTTTCCCTTCCGCCACCGGTTTCTTTTTCACCACCAAAGGCACCGCCAATTTCTGCTCCTGAAGTGCCGATATTTACATTTGCAATACCACAATCGCTTCCTGACTGGGAAAGAAACTGTTCTGCTTCCCGTAGGTTTCCGGTCATGATTGCAGAGGAGAGTCCCTGGGGAACACCATTTTGCAGTTCAATAGCTTCATCCATTGTTTTAAATTTCATCAGGTATAATATGGGGGCAAATGTTTCATGCTGCACGATGGCAAAACTGTTTTTAGCCTCGGCAATACAAGGTTTTACATAACAGCCGCTTTCATATCCTTTTCCTTTCAGCAATCCACCTTCAACGATAAAATTGCCACCTTCTTTTTTACATTTATCAATCGCATCGAGGTACATGTTAACCGCATCTTTATCGATCAACGGGCCTACATGATTTTTTTCATTGAGGGGATTGCCGATCTTTAATTGCTTGTAAGCATGCAGCAGGCTTTCCTTGAATTTGTTATAAATTTTTTCATGTACGATCAATCTTCTGGTTGAAGTGCATCTTTGGCCAGCGGTGCCAACTGCACCAAATGCAGCAGCGATCAGAGCAATATTCAGATCTGCATCTTTGGAAACGATGATGGCATTATTCCCGCCCAATTCAAGCAGGCTTCTGCCCAGCCTTTGGCCAACGGCAGCGCTTACTGCTTTCCCCATTCTGGTGCTGCCGGTTGCTGACAGCAATGGAATCCTGGTATCGTTGCTCATCCATTCTCCCACATCTCTTCCGCCAATGATCAGGCAACTAACGCCTTCGGGTACATTATTTTCTTTGAATACTTTTTGAATGATCTTCTGGCAGGCTATCCCGCATAAGGGTGCTTTTTCACTGGGCTTCCAAATGGCAACATCGCCGCAAACCCATGCCAGCATACTATTCCAGCTCCATACAGCCACCGGGAAATTAAAAGCTGAGATTATGCCAACCAAACCAAGGGGATGATATTGTTCATACATCCGGTGCCCGGGCCGCTCACTGTGCATTGTTAAGCCATGAAGTTGGCGGGAGAGACCCACAGCAAAATCGCAGATATCGATCATTTCCTGTACTTCTCCCAGACCTTCCTGTAAGCTTTTTCCCATTTCATAACTTACAAGTTTACCCAATGCATCTTTATTTGTGCGCAAAGCTTGTCCTACCTGCCGCACAATTTCCCCTCTTTTGGGAGCCGGCCATTGGCGCCATTCAGCAAATGCTTTCTGCGCTGTATTTATTACTGTGTCATAAGCGTTTCTGTCTGCTGCGGTAACGGAACCAATCAGTTTTCCGTCTACCGGGGAATAAGAATTTATTTTTTCTCCTTTCGATTTTATCCATTGTAATCCTGTTGAAACACCTGGATTTTGAAGATTAATATTCAATGCTTTTAAAAATTCCATGGTCTGTAGTTTAATAATTTGCTAAATGCGATGCAAGTTAACAAATAGCTTTTACATTGATTTGACAACTGTTGAACTGCGGGGTTCGGTCTGTTTTGGAGAAATAGAGAAAAAAAAGAATACATTCCCATATATTCCTGCTGACAAAGGAATCAAACGTTAAAAATCCTTACATGCAATCATATTAATATTGTTCTTTTTCGTTTGGAAAGTCATTGCTTTTTACATCTTTGATATATTGATGAATAGCAGTAGTTATTTGTTCATTCATGTTAAGATATTGCCGTAAAAACCGGGGTTTAAATTCCGTGTTTATCCCCAGCATATCATGCATTACCAAAACCTGGCCATCACAATTGCCTCCGGCACCAATACCGATTGTTGGAATATGCAGACTTGCTGAAACTTCTTTAGCAAGGGTTGCAGGGATCTTTTCCAATACAATGGCAAAACAACCGGCTTCCTGTAAGATCAATGCATCTTTCTTTAATTTTTCAGCTTCGGACTCTTCTTTAGCCCTGACTGTATATGTTCCGAATTTATAAATACTTTGTGGGGTTAGGCCCAGGTGCCCCATTACCGGAACTCCGGTACTGACGATCCTTTTTACAGATTCAACCACTTCTTCACCTCCTTCGAGCTTTACAGCATGACCGCCGGTTTCTTTCATGATACGAATGGCAGAATTCAATGCTTCTTTTGAATTTCCCTGATAAGAACCAAAGGGCATGTCAACAACTACGAGGCATCTTTCAACACCCCGTACAACACTTTGGGCATGGTAGATCATCTGGTCGAGTGTGATGGGTAAAGTAGTTTCGTGCCCTGCCATTACATTGCTGGCGCTGTCTCCCACTAAAAGGATCTCAATACCGGCAACATCGAAAATTTTTGCAAACGAAAAATCATAAGCGGTGATCATGGAAATTTTTTCTCCGGCCGCTTTCATTTTTTGTAAAGTATTGGTCGTAATTTTTTTTACTTCTTTATTCACTGACATAACATTAATTTATTGGTTTGTAAACAGCGAAGAAGGGGAGATGGCTCTGCATTAGAATAAAACAAATCCGAAAGGCGTTCGCTTGAAAATGTAAATGTAAAGAAAATTGCAGTTTGCAAAAAGATTGATTCAATATTCCATCATTTTTTTAAAAACAGACTCAAAGGTCAGTTATAACTGCATGACCTTTCATCTCTTCCCACAAATGCCGGATTAACCCATCAGCCAATCCAATTTTAGGGATATAAATTTCCTGGGCACCCGCCCACTTCATCACATTAGTATATATAAGTAAAGCGGGTACAATTACATCAGCTCTGTCTTCCCTTAAATTGTATTTGGATATCCTGTCTTCTATGGAGACTGCTTTCAATTCATTGTAGAAATCCCGGATCAGATCCAGGGTTAAGGGTTTCCCATCTTTTTTCTTACTTAATGAAAATATCTTATTGATATTTCCTCCACTGCCGATGGCAACCACTTCCTTATGACCTTTTGTAACAACTTTAATCGTTTCTTTCAGATTGTCCCAATCTTCATCTGTATTTTTATTTTTCAATAAACGGATCGTACCTATATTATAAGATCTTTTAAAAACCAATATTCCATTGCTGAAAAAAGATAATTCAGTACTTCCTCCTCCCACATCGATATACAAATAGCTATGTTCCTTATCCATATTTTCGGCGATATTGTTTTCATAAACTAGGGTCGCTTCCATATCACCACTAATCACTTCAATGTCAATTCCGGTTTTATTTTTTACATCAGCAATGATTTCCGGGCTGTTTTGTGCGTCTCTCATGGCACTGGTTGCGCAGGCTTTTACCGCATCAACCTGGTAGGCATTCATCAGGTGCTGAAATGCTTTCATTGTTTGCATAAACATTTCAAGTTTTGCCTTTGAAATGAGATTGTTTTCAAAAACATCAAAACCCAATCGAAGGGGAATCCGAAAAAGATTCATTTTTGTAAAAACAGGTTCGCTTTCCTTTACCTGGGTAACGGATGTAATTAAAAGCCTTGCTGCATTGCTTCCGATATCTATTGCTGCCAGGATCAAAAAATACAGATTTTAAATGATTTTATTTTCAATGCTTCAAATTTCGTTTAATTCAACCAGACTGTTCGATAAAAAAATGAAAATGGTGGATTGTGGTTGCAAATTTAAATGATGCTGTCCTTACCAATAGTATAAATCATTGTAAAAACAATGGATCATTATTGAGGATCTATAAATCAATATATATTGATTTATTTTTCTGAAAGAGGTAGTTATATGTTTCCAGTTGAGACAGGATCTTTTTTGTATTGCGTGGATTGATATATAGGTTATTCTGTTCATTGTTCAATACCCTTGCTTTGACGTTATCACTGAGCTGGATATTCAGGATATCTTTAATTTCTTTTTGTATATTTTTCTCAAGGATAGGACTGGCCGCTTCGATCCGGTGATCAATATTGCGTACCATCCAATCGGCTGAAGAAATATACACTTTTTCCTTACCTCCGTTGTGAAAAACCATCACCCTTGCATGTTCCAGGTATTCATCAATGATGCTGATGGCAATTATCGGGTGCTTGTATTTTTTATTTTCAGTATACATGCAACAAATGCCTCTGATAATCATTTTAATTACCACACCCGCTCTTGCGGCATCATCTAATTTCTGGATAAGCAAAATATCACTCAATGAATTTAATTTCAAAATGATCTCAGCCTTTTTTTTATGCCTTGCTGCTTTGATCTCCCTGTTTATATTACTGATCATCGCTTTGCGCATATTAACCGGACTAACGATCAGTGTTTTGCAGGCTTTTAAAAAATGGCTCCTTGTATTCGGATGTTCCAGATAAGTAAAAATGCGGTTTACATCAGCCATGATATTCCTGTCTGATGTAAGTAAAAAATGATCGGCATAAACCAGTGCAGTCTTTTCATTGAGGTTGCCGGTACTTACAAATCCATAGTGAGTTGTTACATTTTTCACCCTTCTTTTGATAAGACAAAGTTTTGCATGAACCTTCAGATCCGGAACTCCCAATAATACTTTAACTCCGGCTTCTTCCAGTTCTTCTTTCCATACCAGGTTTGCTTCTTCATCAAATCTGGCTTTTAGTTCAAGCATAACCGTTACCGATTTTCCGTTTCTTACAGCATTACTAAGAGCATTTATCACTTTGGATCTTTCCGCCAGCCGGTAACAGGTTATTTTTATACTGATCACATCCGGATCAATGGCCGCTTCCCTCAAAAGATCGATCACACTTTCAAAAGAATGATAAGGAAAATGCAGCATGACATCTTTTTGCAAAACTATTTTTGTTACGCTGTTGCTGTTTTTTAATAAGGGATGTGTAAATGGGTTTTTTCTTTTTCTTTTCTGATTAAAAACAGATTCAGGGAAATGAATAAAGTCTTTGAAATTTTGTATCCTGCTGCCCGGAATCACATTTTCTTTTTCCGAAAGCCCCATCCGTTTTATCAGGTAAATGAGCAGAAAAGGAGGAATGTCTTTATCATAAACCAACCTGACAGGCTTCCCTTTTTTTCTATTTTTTAATCCCTTTTGTATTTTTTGTATGAGCGACGTGGAAACATCATTGTCTATATCTATTTCCGCATCCCTTGTCAGTTTTATGCTGTGAGCTGAAAACTGGTCATATCCGAATAATGCAAAAATATTCGGAAGGCAATACCGGATCACATCTTCGAGTAAGATGATACAATGTTCATTTTTTCTGGCCGGTAGAATAACGAAACGGGATAAACGCCTCACCGGTACAGAAACCAATGCAAATTTCTGTGGAATGGATTTGTCTTTTTTCGAAAGGACACAAGCCAGGTAAATTGATTTGTCATTTAATACCGGGAAGCCCTGTATGCTTTCGATCATGAGCGGAACGATATAACTTCTTACTTCATCATTAAAGTACTGCAGTACAAATTTCTGTTGTACCACATTCAGTTTTTTGTCGTTTACCAGGAATATATTTTCCTTTTTCAGCTCCCGTAATATTTCATTCCAGATGCGTTCAAATTCGGTTTGCTGAACAAATACTTTTTCGTGAATTTCTTTCAGGATATTTTCAGGGTTTACTTCCAGGTGCATCCTTGCTTTGTTGCCCAGTTCATGCATACGTTTTAGTGCGGCTACCCTTACCCGGAAAAATTCATCGAGGTTATTAGAAAAGATACCCAGAAAACGGATGCGTTCCTTCAGGGGCACAGTTTCATCCGCTGCTTCCTGCAGTACCCGGCTGTTAAATGCCAGCCAGCTGATATCCCGTATGATCGTTTTATTTTTATGCAAGACAAAAATTAATTCAGAATGACGATGAAAGTAGCTTCTTCATTGCAGAAATAAAAATATTCAATATTAAATAATAATGAATTTATTCAAAATAAATTCAGAGAGCATTGTTTTTCATTTTTTCTATGATGGATGTTGTTGAAATGCCTTCAATGATTTCGGCCAGTATCACTTCTCCGCCATTAGCGATGACTTCTTTTGCTCCTGCTATCTGTTCGATCGTGTAATCGCCTCCTTTAACCAATACATCCGGCATTATTTTTTTTATCAATTCAAGTGGTGTATCTTCTTCAAAAAGGATTATGGCATCAGTCATTAAAAGGGAAGCAAGTATCAAACAGCGGCTATTTTCATTATTCACGGGCCTTTCCGGGCCTTTTAATCTTTTAACTGATGTATCACTGTTTACTGCTACGATCAACATGTTTCCATGGGTTGCAGCCTGGCAAAGAGAAGCAATATGGCCTTCGTGGAGAATATCAAAGACACCGTTTGTAAAAACGATCTTTTTATTTTTAAGTTTCCATCTTCTTATCTCAGATTCCAGTTCGGGTAAGTTATAAATTTTGGCTGGGATCGGTTGAACTGATTTCATGTTTTATTTTATTTTTATTCATGTACGGTAAAAAGAACAATGACAAAAATCCAACAATAATGACAATACCGGTAAATATACCCCACATCAGCCATCCAAATGCGATGCCCAGTGTTGCAGATATACCATAAATAAAAAGTACTTCTTTTACAAAAATAGGAAAAGATCCAATCCCGCCCGGTGTTGCGATCATGGCCAATGTTGCAATGGATAAAACAGAGAATCCTGCTTTGATACCCAGGTGCGATGTCCCTTCCATTGCAAAAAATCCAATATAGATCTGTAAAAGGAACATGCCCCAGATGAATATGGTATGTAATAAAAATACTTTACGGTTCTTTAATTTTTTTATGCTGATAAAACCTTCAGCAATACCATTTAGAAAATTGTTTATTTTAAATATCAGGGTACTTTGGGGATATTTTTTTATAAGCAGTTTAATAACATAATAGACGATTACAATGATCCCAACCGCGATCATCAGTTTTCCCCAAACAGGAATACCGGAAGACTGAAAAATCAGTTTTAATTTTGATTTTACATATGTGCCTATCAGGTCGATCTGTATCAGAACCGTTATTCCGATAATGATCAGGTAACAGAAAAAATCAAATGTCCTTTCCACGATTATCGTACCTACGACTTTATCTACTTTCAGATTTTCATAGCGGGAAAGAATGGTACATTTCAGGAGCTCACCCAAACGGGGGATGGCAGCATTTGCTAAAAACCCGATCATGGTTACTGCAAAAACATTTTTTAATGACGGATTATATCCCAGTGGTGCCATCAAAGACTTCCATCTCATTGATCTGCTGATATTGCCAAGGATTATGGATATCACCACCGGAATCAATAACCAGTAATTCGCATGACTAAAAGCATCTGTGAAAGCGGTACGTTGTTCTCCGGTAAAGGATTTTAACTGCCACCATACGAGAAAAATGCCGCCCCCAAGGAAAAGGAAATATTGAAGTATGGAAAATAAACGCTTGCGCATAATGACCTGTAAGTTACAGTTGGTTTTGCTAATTAAAGAGAATCTTAATCTAAAAGTAGGTTGTCGATCAACCTGATATCCTTTAAATAAGCTGCAACGAGAACAACATGTCTTTTATTGTTGTTTGATAGCTCAGGCGATCTTAAACTTTCTGCATCGGCAATCTCGATATACTCAGTTTCAAAACCGGCAGCATTTAAATGGTTGGTCGCTTTTTTTATCAATTCTTTAGGATCGGAATCTGAGAATGTATTTTTTATCATCAACAGGGTTTCATAAATTTTCGGAGCCAGTTTTCGTTGTTCCGGATCAAGCCTTGCATTCCGGCTGCTCATGGCAAGTCCGTCGCTTTCTCTTAAAGTTGGACAAATAATCAGTTTGATCTTAAATTCTCTTAATTCCAGCAACCTGGAAATGACCAGACATTGCTGAAAATCCTTTTGGCCAATATATAGCTTATCGGGTTTAACCATACTGAGTAACCTGTCTACTACCTGGCAAACACCCTGAAAATGACCGGGCCTGAATTTTCCTTCTAAAATGGTTTCCAGATAGCCAAGTTCATAATGAATACTTTTAAAATCCTGAGGATAAATTTCAGTGGTATCCGGAAGAAATAATACCTGTGAACCACATTTTTCCAATAAATCAATATCTGTTTCAATGGTTACCGGGTATTTTTTAAAATCATCCGGATTGTTAAATTGGGTTGGGTTTATAAAAATGCTGCATATTGTTAACTGGTTCTCTTTTGCTGATTGTGCAATCAGGGATAGATGGCCTGAATGCAATGCACCCATTGTAGGTACAAAACCAATTGATTTTTTTGCAATTATCGCATTGTTTACAATTGCAGCCAGGTCTTTTGCTTTTTTTATTATGATCATTGTATATGTTTAAATCAGCAAGGGGTATGAACAGGTACAATTCCAATAAAAAATCAGTACCTTTGCACACAATTTCGAAAAATATTATTGCAAATAACCAATCTTAAATGTCAACAAAAAAAAGAATTTTATTTATTGCCAGCGAAATGTCACCTTATTTAGAGATGACAGAATTTTCTGAGATTGTAAATAAGCTTGCCGTTTTGTCGAATGACAATAATATGGAAGTTCGTTGTATTATGCCCAGATTTGGCATAATTAATGAACGCAGGCATCGTCTTCATGAAGTTGTACGGTTATCGGGTATAAATGTATCAATAAATAACGATGATTACCCGTTGGTAATTAAAGTAGCTTCTTTACCAAATGCCAGACTTCAGATCTATTTTCTGGATAATGAGGATTTCTTTAAAAGAAAAACGGTATTTACTGATGAAAAGGACGTTTGGTATGATGACAATGGATTGAGGACGGTATTATTTTGTAAAGGAGCTTTAGAAACAGTTAAGAAATTTGGCTGGCCTCCGGACATCATTCATTGCAGTGGCTGGATGACCGGTTTAATTCCCATGTTCATAAAAGCAGCCTATAAAAAGGAACCTGTTTTCAGTAACAGTAAAATTGTTTTTACCATAGGTCAAAATACTTTTAAAGAAAAGCTGGGAGCTGATTTTTTAAAAATCGCCATGATCAATGATCATGTAACCAAAAAAGAATTGGAAGCGTTTAAAGATGCAAACAATATTTCCATGTTTCGCGGCGGGGCAACTTATGCCGATGCGATTACATTTGGAGCAGAAGTAATCGATAAGAAAATGGTTGATGAATTTTCAAAAGTAAAGGGCAAAAAAGTCCTGAAGTATAATGCTGAAAGTGATTTAACAGACTATTTACAATTATATGCCGACCTTGCCAAATAGAAAATAACCAACCCATTTTAAAAAATTACTTGTGCACAGAAGAATCTTATCACTTGCCTTTATAGGTTTCCTTGCTATTATTATTATTAACTGGAGTTGTACTAAATTAGACACTACCAATTTGGGAAGTGATCTTTTGCCAGCTGTAGATAACGTGAATACCTTTGCAGATACTTTCGCGGTGTTTGCCGAT
This sequence comes from Ferruginibacter sp., assembly GCA_037969135.1. GTDB lineage: Bacteria > Bacteroidota > Bacteroidia > Chitinophagales > Chitinophagaceae > Ferruginibacter. Next base: position 8,455 of record JBBKWV010000130.1, on the reverse strand, counting down.
CAGCATGATTTTGACAGGATTACCTATGTGTTGAATACGGATAACCAGGCTTTGGGGAATGTGAATTTTGATCCATTATTTGGCAAAACAACTGCAAATGTTTTTTTACAGCTAAAGCCAGCTGCATTTCCCTTTTCGTTTGGAAGCCCCGATTCATTGGCCGGCCTTGGCCTCGATTCCGTGGTATTGTGTTTAAATTACAGATTCTTCTGGGGAGATAGTACAGCTACCCAAAAATTACAGGTTTATGAAGTAACTGATGCCTCATTTAAAGATTCAGTCAATATGTTGTGGGATAATAATACACAGCCATTTGTCGGATCAACTTTGGCCAGTCCAAAAGATATAGATGTAAGGCGCATGGGGGATTATATGAAATACCGGTATATCAATGATTCTGTAAAAAATCAAATAAGGATTAAACTGGATGCATCTTATGCTGCCAGATTATTTAACAGCGATAGCACGCAAACTGGAACCGGCAACCATGCATTTTTTAATGATTCCATATACAGAAAGAATTTTAACGGGTTTGGGATAAAGGCTGTTGGAAGCGGCGCTTCTAACGGTTTGATGTATGTAAATCTTACCGATACTTTTACCAAACTGGAAGTGCATTACCGTATCAGAAATGCCGGCAGAATTGATACTACCTACACTTCATTTAAATTAAGACTCAATACTACCAATACCACAACTTCAGCCGGAACAATGATTACCAATAAATCATCAACGGCCAACTATATCAACCACGACCGGTCAGGTACTCCTTCAGCCAGTCCGCTTGCCAATGAAATTTATTTACAGGCCCAACCGGGTACATATGCAAACCTTTCCATACCAGGTTTAACAGGGTACAGTAACAGGATCATTCACCGGGCAGAATTGATCGTAGAACAAATTCCGGACAATCCTTTCTATGACACAACATTTTCTGCGCCCAATTTCTTATATCTTGATTTAAAAGATTCTGCAACAACAGTACCGGTTAAATACAAACCTTTATATAAGGATCTGAATCAGAATACTTTTTACGATCCTGATTTTTTATTATCCCCTTTTTATCCAAGCGGGGGCCCTGATTTTTCTTATTTCGGAGGATTTATCCGTAAAAAAACAGGCCCACTTGGTGGAAGCATAAATTATTATAATTTTAATATTACCAGGTATGTTCAGCAGATGGTTACAAAGCAAAGCCGTAATTATGAAATGAGGATGTGGCCTGCGCATAGCTTTAATTATCCACAATTTGATGCCGGATATAAATATTATAATAACAATGTTGCATATGGAAGGATCAAGGTAGGAAACGGCAACAATACTACATATCCTATGCGTGTAAGAATTATTTATTCCAACATCAAATAAGATTTTATTTAATTTTTAAAAAAGTCCTTTTGTATCTACAGAAGGACTTTGTTCTTTAAACCCTACAACCTTATCTTTGCAATCTTAAAAAAATACTATGCCTTATTTATTTACATCAGAATCAGTTAGTGAAGGACATCCGGATAAAGTTGCAGATCAGATCAGTGATGCACTTATTGATAATTTTTTGGCCTTTGACCCTACAAGTAAAGTAGCCTGTGAAACATTGGTAACTACCGGACAGGTAGTACTTGCAGGAGAAGTAAAAAGCAAAGCATACCTGGATGTGCAGGAAATTGCCAGAGGTGTTATCCGGAAGATCGGGTATACTAAAAGTGAGTATATGTTTGAAGCAAATTCATGTGGTATCCTTTCTGCTATTCATGAGCAGTCGGGTGATATCAACCAGGGTGTAGACAGGAAAAAGAAAGAAGAGCAGGGTGCCGGTGACCAGGGAATGATGTTTGGTTATGCTACCAATGAAACAGAAAATTTTATGCCACTTGCATTGGATATGGCACATCATATTTTGCTGGAACTTGCAGCTGTACGCAGGGAGAACAAGCAGATAAAATATTTACGCCCCGATGCAAAAAGCCAGGTAACACTGGAATACAGTGACAATAACGAGCCGGTAAGAATTGATGCCATTGTTGTTTCTACACAGCATGATGATTTTGCAGCTGATGAAGTAATGCTTGCTAAGATCAAAAAAGACATCATCAATATTGTTATGCCAAGGGTGAAGGCAAAGTTTTCAAAATATGCACACTTGTTTAATAACAAGATCAAATACCATATCAACCCAACAGGGAAATTTGTTATCGGCGGACCACATGGCGATACCGGTTTAACAGGCCGTAAGATCATTGTGGATACTTATGGAGGAAAAGGAGCGCATGGTGGTGGTGCATTCAGTGGAAAAGATCCAAGCAAGGTTGACCGTTCTGCTGCATATGCAACACGTCATATTGCCAAAAACCTGGTGGCTGCTGGATTGTGTGAAGAGGTATTGGTTCAGGTTAGTTATGCAATCGGTGTTGCACAACCAACAAGTATAAACGTAGTTACTTATGGTACTTCCAAAGTGAAATTAACAGACGGACAGATCGCTGAAAAGATCATGAAGATGCCTTGCTTTGATATGCGTCCTTATTTTATTGAACAAAGACTGAAATTGCGTAACCCGATGTACAGCGAAACTGCTGCATACGGACACATGGGCAGGAAAAATGAAATTGTAGACAAAGTATTTACTTCTCCCGATGGTAAAATCATTAAGAAAAAAGTTGAATTATTTACCTGGGAAAAACTGGATGCAGTGAAAGATGTGAAAAAGGTATTCGGATTAAAATAAAAAACAGCTCATATAAGCCCTCTCAGCAAGAGAGGGCTTTTTCTTCGGCTTATAAAATTGAATAAAGTGAAAAATTTCAGACATCAACACCAGCGCCCCAAAAAAAACACCCTGATCATCGGCCGGGAAGCTGTGATCAAGGCTATGCAGGAAGGTATACAGTTAGAAAAGATATTCTTACAATCTACTGTACATGGACCGGTAATTGATGAAATTAAAAAACTGGCGACTGATAATTTAGTACCCATCAGTAAAGTCCCTGTGGAAAAACTAAATGGTTTTAATATCAGCAACCACGAAGGATGTGTGGCACAGATCTCAAAAATTCAATACCAGGATCTGCAACAGATCATTTCATTTGTGGTAGATAAAGGGGAGGTTCCTTTGTTTTTAATACTCGATGGCATCACCGATATCCGGAATATCGGAGGAATAGCAAGAAGCGCATTTTGTTTTGGTGTGCATGCAATCATCATCCCCGATAAAGGTGTGGGAGCTTTGAATGAAGACGCCATACTTACTTCTGCAGGCGCATTGGAGCAGATAGCCGTCTGCCGTGTCAGCAGCCTGATGAAAACAGTGGATGACCTGCATATGAATGGCATCAAAGTTTTTGCCAGTGAGATGAAAGCGACTACAAAAATATTTGATTGTAATTTTTCCGAACCCTGCGCAATTATCATGGGAGGAGAGGAACATGGTGTGTATCCAGCACTGATGAAGATCTGTGATGAACAATTTCAGATACCCATGTCGGCCGAATTTGATTCATTGAATGTATCAGTTTCTACAGGAATTGTTTTGTATGAAGTGATGAAGCAACGGGGATGATGTATACGCTATCTTATTGCAAAGCGCACCCTGTATGCTATGGCTATTTTAAAATAGAAATTGTCATTTATATCCGCATCATATGTTGAAATATTTTTTACACCTGACCTGACCTTCCTGAAAAGTGAATGTCCAGCCTCAACATTCAATACCAGGTTTTTAGTAAAGTATGTATCCAGGTAAAGACCTAACAGGTTTTCATCAATGCGCCAATAGCCACTTGTTTTTGCGAAGGAATTTGTTATCGCCCTGAAATTGGCACCGTAATACAGGTGTTTACTTATTTTATGCTCGTAGGTAAGATTTCCTGGCAATACACCGAACAGGTTGTTCTTTTCATTTATTTTCCAGTCTAAACCAACGAGAGGCATAACAAATAAACCAAATAATTCATTGTTGATATACAGGCCCAGTTTCCAGGTCAGGTTATCATTTTTCTTATAACTGGATATGAATGCAGCACCAATCTGCATCCTTCCCTTTGCATAAATACTGCTGTCGTTCAACCTCAAAATACCGGTTAGTAAAATACCCCACTTGCTGTTCGGAATTGTTTTCAATAAGGTTACAGGCAGGCCAATGCCATCATAATGCTGCCTGCATTGGTTGTTAATCTTTGATGACCATTTTTCATAATAAGGGCTGAAAATTACTGCATCTTTTTTATGATTGAACTGCAGGGGAAGATTAATTCCCGTATTATAATATTGAATGTTGATTTCGTTTTTATTTTGGTTTATAAGGCCGGAGTTTGGACTGTTCGCAAATTTCAGGTATACCAGGTCAATATATGGTTGGGCTTTTGAAGAAGTAGTATTTAAGTTCAAAATAATTGTGAGTGCTGCGATTAAGATTTGCCCGTCTATGCCAGCTTTACCAAAATACTTTTTATTGCTAAATATATCCATTATTAAATGGTTAGAAATTCTGTAATGTTGCGATCTGAATATCAAAATAAATAATTAACTGCAGCGGTCACTTTTTTAATGTTAAGGTAGATTCATAATAATCATCTCCTGAACCAGTCTTCCTATATAACTGCAGATCTGATTCAGATAATATTTTCAGATCATAAATATTATTAACAGAGCCCATCCAGATCCTGGAGTCATCAATTATGCCATAAACATATGTCATCGATGAGCCGCTTTGATATTCTGTAATTTCTCCGTTAGATTTGAATTCCATATAATCCCCGGCAGGGAAATTGTATGTGGTTATATGCGGCGTACCGTTATAATGATCATTTGTGATTTCTGAGATCCAATTCCACTTTCCAACCAGTTTTTCCTGGGTGGTCATCGATGTGGGTTCACTTTTTTTGCAGGATATTATTCCCAGGCTTATTAATAGTATGAAACTGATGATGTATGTTTTCATGATATTTATTTTCAGTATGTATGAAATTTTGATTCCGCCGTTTAATTTTTAACAGGTATGGTTAATGTAATGCCGGTGATAAAACCAGTATGAACAGGAATGCCAAAACCTGTTTTTTTGCTTTCCAGTAATAGTTTTGCTTTATGATTATTAACAGTTGCCATTATCATTAATGGGATACTTACGATTCCGGAAATTGCCCCAACACCCATAATGATGATGCCCGTTTCTGCTTCACCAAATGTTGCATCGCTGCCGGATCCGACCAGCAAGCCAACGGCTGAAAGGAAAACACCCGTTCCCAGCAAAACAAAACCGGCAGTTCTTTGGTTTTTACTTTTGGTTTTATAGTATGTAAAATCTTTAACCGGAACCGGATCTTCACTGCCGGATAAAAAGATTTTAAAATTAGGGTCACCGGGTAAAGAAATGATATTTTGTTTTGCCACCGGATAACTGGTTATAATCGGTTTTATTGAAATCTGTTGTGCAATGTTTTCCAATTGTATAGTTGTTGTCAATGCAAAAAGTAAGATTATTTTTTTCATGTTTTTTATTTAAAATTGATTGAATAAAATGCTGCATTTTTTATTTTCTCCCGATGTTTATTGCAGCTGTAATTCCAGCTACAGCACTTGTTTGTATTGGAATACCAGGGCCAGCATTTTCATATTTAAGTAATAAGTTTGCTTTTTTCTTATTGATTTTGGATAATATGAAAAATGGAGTACTGCCGCATAGAATAAGAGCTCCGATGATTATGGTATTTGATGCCCTGTCGGCTTTGGATTTGTCTTTTTCACTGCCAAATATCAGGTCAGTATTTTGGGGAAATGACGCCAGTCCGATCGCCAACACAACAACCCCTGCACCCATAAAACAATACCCTGCAACTTTCTGATTCCTGCTCTTTGTCATATAGTAATCGCCATTTCTGATATATTCAGTAGAGTCTATATAATGCCTATAAGATCTAACATTGATTGAACCTGAACGAATACCATCTTTGTTATTCGAAATTAAATGGTTGGTTGTCATGTTTTGTACAGAATACTGCGCAAATCCAAAAACAGGAATGACAAACAATAGCATCGTTATTTGTATTAACTTTTTCATTGTATATATTTTTTATTTAAAAAAAATTGTTTGATAACTCAAAGCTAAATCGCCGCGGGCCCTAACCATAATTGATAAAGAAGCGTAAGGGAATGATTTCGGGGTTTACTGCATATCGTGTATAAATGGCTGGTTGAAAAAGAAGATTTTACAAAAAATGCCAATAATTTTATCTTTCTTAGTATTTAATACTAAAAAAGGGCGTACGGTTTTTAGTAATTACTAAAATAAATTGTATGGAAACAACAGATGTACAACAACTTTTTTTCCAGCATATTAAATCAACCCTTGCTGCTCATTTATCGTTGGTTGATGATATTGCAGAAATACTGGGTATCAGTAATGACAGTGCATACCGCCGTATCCGTGGTGAGAAGACAATAAGTTTTGATGAGATCCAGAAATTATGTTCTCATTACAGGGTATCCCTCGACCAGTTCCTTCATCTGAAAAGTGATGCCATTATTTTTAACGGCAGGATAAACAATGATTCTGAAACCTTATTTGAAGACTATCTGGAAAGTGTGAACAAAAATCTGCATGTGATTAACAGTTTTGAAAACAGGCATCTATATTTCCTGATGAAGGATATCCCGCCATTTGTGCATTTTCAAATACCTGAATTGTCTGCTTTTAAATTTTATTTCTGGACAAAATCCATACTGCATTATGAAAGTATGCAAAAGAAAATATTCTCCCTGGATGACCCTTCTTTTGAAAAATATTATTTGTTAAGTAACCAGGTAATAGACGCTTACAATAAAGTGCCTACAACAGAGATATGGAATATAGAAAGCATCAACAGCACGATCAGGCAGATAGAGTTTTACCGTGATTCAGGATTATATAAAAGTGATACAGATGTAAAATTACTGTATGAAAAACTGGAAGAACTGATTAACCATATTGAAAGGCAAGCCGAATTGGGAATTAAATTTAAAATTGGTACAGAACCAAACAAAAATTCAGTGTCATACCGGCTTTTTGTAAATGAATTTGTTACGCTTGACAATACATTGATGGCTGAGATGGATAATATCAGGCTTACATTTATCAATCACAGTGTGCTGTATTTTGTGGCAACAAGGGACGAACAATTTAACGATGCCCTGTTTACGAACCTGGATAACCTGATGAAAAAGTCAACATTAATCAGTGGGGTAGGAGAAAAAGAAAGGGTCAGATTCTTTAACCAGCTTCGCGATAAAATTCATTCCGGACAGAAATCACTGAATTAATACTGCTAACTTTGCAGCCATGAAGTTGCATAAGAAGAAAATAAAATTGATAGAATGCCCCAGGGATGCTATGCAGGGCTGGCCTCATTTTATTCCAACAGAAAAAAAAATAGCATACATCAATGCTATCCTGAAAGTTGGTTTTGATACCATTGATTTTGGAAGTTTTGTGTCACCAAAAGCCATTCCCCAAATGGCAGATACTGTGGAGGTTTTAAAAGGCTTAAAACTAAACGATTCGCAATCAAAATTATTAGCCATCATCGCCAACCTTCGTGGGGCCACTGATGCCGTGGTTTTTGATGAGATCAGTTATCTTGGGTTCCCTTTTTCTATTTCTGAAACCTTTCAGCAACGCAATACCAATTCATCCATTTTGCATTCCTTTGATACTGTTAGTGAAATTCAAAACCTGTGTATCAAGAACGGGAAGCAGTTGGTCGTTTATATTTCGATGGGATTTGGTAACCCTTATGGCGATGAATACAATGAAAGTATCGTTATGCATTGGGTAGAAAAAATGACAGACCTGGATATTAAAATTATTTCCCTGGCCGATACCGTTGGCCTGGCTAAACCGGAACAAATATCTTCTGCATTGAATAAATTGATCCCTTTATTTCCTGAAATTGAGATCGGAGTGCACCTGCATTCGGCCCCGCATAACAGGATCGAAAAACTGGATGCTGCACTGAATGCCGGATGTATAAGATTTGACGCTGCTATTAAAGGGATCGGTGGTTGCCCGATGGCAGGTGATGATCTCATTGGTAATATGGATACCGAGGTGATGGCTGCACATTTTAATCAGGCAGGATTAAAAACAAACCTCGATCCAGATCAGCTGGCTATATGTAACCTGATTGCTTCTCAGATATTTATTTAGAGAAGCATTATTATTTAATTTTATTAAATGGATTTTCACGCAGAATATTTTCCCGGAGTTTTTCCGGAATTGATTCAACACAGGCAGAAATTATTGCTTATCGGATCCTGTTTTACTGAACAGATCGGCAATAAACTCAGCCAGCATAAATTCAGCATACTGGACAACCCTCATGGGATCTTATTCAACCCGATAAGTATCTGCAAAGCGATCAATTCCTATGCCACCGGAAAATTGTATACTGAAGAAGAACTTTTTTACCACAATGAATTATGGGGT
>JBBKWV010000129.1:0-3998 GCA_037969135.1 Ferruginibacter sp. | reverse complement strand
GGATCAACTTCTGTATGAATATGCATGGCGGTTTTCATCCGGCTATCGCCAAGCACCCATTCTGTATAGCCTGTGGCAGACAGTTTGCGTGCCCTTCCCGACTGGTTGCGTATTTTTATTACTGTGAATTTGATAGCTGCTTCCAAATCTACATACTGCAACATTTCTGAATGAATGCCGTCTTCAATATGTTCAAAAATGCTATATCCAAAGCCATGCTTTGTCATATAATTTGATTGGCCACCTGCCGGCAAAAATGTTGTTGACCAGAAGTTTCCGCTCTCTTCATCCCGCAGGTAAAATACTTCGCCACCGGTATCACTTACAGGATCATTATTCCAGGGCGTAAGCCTTAATTCATGTGCATTTTCTGTCCAGGTATACGCTGTTCCGCTTTCCGAAATAATGGTCCCGAAATTTGGATTTGCTATTACATTTACCCAGGGAGCTGCTGTTCTGTTTTTATCATCAATGTTGATAATATACTCGTTGCCATCAGCAGAAAAACCACCGGAACCATTATAGAATACCAGATCGGTTGGTAAAGGAATTATGTCAACTGAAGGAGTTGATTTTTGTATCGGGATAATAACAGGTATAACCGGTTTTGCAATGGCTTTGCGTTTTACAAAGTCTTCAAGCGTTTCACTGTCGGTAATATTAACTCTTGCAACAGTTTGAAATAAAATACGGTCTTCATTGGATATCTGGTCTGAAGCTCTCACAAAAATACCTCCCGGACAGTCTCTTAATTCTGCCGGAATGAGCGCCTGGATATCATTTTGAAAACCCTGCCGGTAAACATTATGTTCTTCGTTCCAGATAACAAGATCAACTGCTAATCCTTTTAAACGCCAGTAAGCATGAGCCTGTACCAATTGTTTTACCAATGGCATATTAATCTGGTTTTCAATTTTCAACAACACAATGGGCAGATCACCTGAAATGGAATAACCCCATAAACCCGATTGCCCCCTGTGGTTATTAATGAGAATGGCAGGGTCGGCCCGAAAGACAGTATTGGTAAATAATATAGAACTGGCAAGCCGTCCATATATTTGTGCATCTCCTTCCGATGCATTGATCTGCCGGAGCACAACCTGGCTGTGTGTCCATGCCAATTCAAATACGCGGTCCTTGTGGTGTTTATCCTGGTATTTATCCACCAAGCCTTCACAGGCTTCTTTTGTATCCGCAATTCCAATGATCATATCAATGGTAGCAGTTTCGTTCGGCTCCAGTTCTATTTTATACCGTATCGAAACGATGGGGTCCAGCACCGAACCCTGATTTCCGGATAGCGGCCCCGGATTATTCATGACTGCAGGATTTACAATTGTATTACCACGCCCGATAAATTCCATGCGGCTTGTTTCATAAGATATTTCCTTTGCGATCTTACCCTGCATCGTCATCAGGTGACACATATATGGAGGATGCTCATCAGCAGAACGTGGCCTCCGGGTACAAATAATCGCATGTTGATCCGGCAGTATCTCGGTTTGCACAAAGAGATTACTGAATGCAGGTTGCATCAAATCGGAGGCAGCAGGCGCCAGCACCACTTCGGCATAGCTTGTTACTTCAATGGTTCTTTTGATATCTGAATGGTTTTTTATCAGCATCCTGCGCATTTCAATATCATCTTCGGGAGATACCACAATTTCGGTATGGGTTTCTATGCCGTTATGAGTGGAATGAAAATCTACACGCCCCTGTGAAAATGCCGCTTCGTATTTTTCTGCTTTTTTAGCTGTTGGCTGATGGGTATTGGACCAGTAATCATCCGTTTCCAAATCACGTATATAAAAAAATGTGCCCCAATTATCACAGGTGCCATCCTCACGCCAGCGTGTAAGTGCAATATCTTTCCATCGGCTGTAACTGCCTCCTGCATTTGTTAACATCACGTGGTACCTGCCATTCGACAATAACTGTACAGCAGGTATGTTGGTGAAAGGCGTGTTTATGATCCTCGTTTCCGCACCGCTGGCCACGTAATTAATATCGGATATGTCTGTGGTGTGTGCATAAAAGGTTGATGCCTTTGGAATACGTTCCTGCAGTAATAAAAGTGCCGCTTTAAACCTGGGTTCAGCTTCAAATAATTTTTGCATTGGTTTATCCAGCAGTAAATATGCAAGCGACAATAAACTCATGCCCTGGTGGTGCGACATAAATGAATAAACGATGGCGCTGGATTGGCCCCGAGGTAAACGTGACGGGGTATAATCTATGGCTTCATAAAATCCGTACCGCCCTTCAAAACCTTTTTCCTGCAGCAGTTCCAGATTTTCGCAGGCTTTTTCAGGTGCCACCATTAATGCCATGGCAGTTGCATAAGGTGTAATAACAGAATCTTCTTCCAACCCTCTTTTTAAACCCAGTCCGGGGGCACCAAATGCCCGATACTGATAATGTGAATTGGCATTGATCCTGTTGTAACCCGATTCTGAAATACCCCAGGGCAGACCGGTATGTTTTCCATATTCAATCTGCCACTCAACTGCTGCTTTACAGGTTTGGTCAAGCAGGGTATTTTCGTAAGTGGGCATTACCAAAAGCGGCATCAGGTATTCAAACATAGATCCGCTCCAGGAAAGCAAAACAGAGTTTCCTTCTACGTTAGTGAGCAAACGCCCCAATGCGAACCAGCTCTCTTCGGGTAGTTTTCCCTGTGCAATACCAATGAAAGTGGCTAACCTGGCTTCGGAAGCAAGCAGGTCGTAATAACTTGCATCAATACAGTGTTCCTGTACGTTGTAGCCGATAGCAAACAAGTGGCTTGATTTGTCGTACAGAAAATCCCAATTCATATCTGCCAGTTTATTGCATTGCAGGGCAAGATCTTCGGCAGCATTTATTTGTGCTGTTGCCACAAGGATTGTTTCGGTTAAAGCCGTTTGAAACAATTCAAGCCATTCTTTTTCATTCGGATTTTTATTTGAAATCTGCTGACGATGTACTTCAAGCAGTAACAGCTTTGCCGTTTTTAGTAACTCATGCAAAGTTGAATGGCTATTAATGAATGTAAATTCGGCGAATCCAACAGGAGCTGTCTCTAATAAGATCCAGGGCTCAAAAATTTTAAAGTCATCACGCAGCAGTTCCAACTGTTCATTAAGCTTTTGTTTCCACCAGCAGGTTTCACTTTCCGGGTCATTATTTAAATTACCCAAAACAGCTGCAAAACTTTTCAGTAATGTATCGATATGAAATTTTATTTCAGGAATTGTATGTGTATCCCCATTAACCGCTGCTTCCATTGCTGTTATAAACTGATCCGGTATTTTTTCTTCTTTTTCTTCCAATGTACCGGTTAGCACAAACAATGTATCCTGTAGTCCGGTAAATAATTTTTTACCCTGAAATTTTTGATGAGGAATTTCCAATAACCCCTGCCGCAGCACAAGCAAATGGCCTGCAAGATTTCCGCTGTCAACCGTAGAAATATATTTGGGGAACAATGGATGCAGTGATTCTGTGTCGTACCAGTTATAAAAATGGCCGCAGTAGCGTTCCATTTGTTGCATAGTGTTTATTGTTTTGGTTGTTCTTTCAATAAACTGGCCGGTAGATAAATAACCAAAATCGCAGGCAGATAAATTGGCCAGCAATGCGAGGCCTATATTGGTTGGTGATGTGCGGTGTGCAATCATTGCAACCGGCTGTTCCTGGAAATTATCAGGTGGCAGCCAGTTGTCTTCCAATTGAACAAAACGTTCAAAAAAACTCCATGTTTTCCTGGCGAGCGTACGAAGAAAAACAGTTTGTTCCCGGCTAAGTATTGCAACCTGTTTCGATAATGGTTTACTGATATACCAGGTTACCAGTGGAGCCAACACCCATAATAAAAGAATTGGGGCTGTGATAAATAATTTTGAAGGAGCATAAATCAATAAACAGGTTAACACTACAGCTGTGAGGAAAAGTTCGATCCACATGGAAGCATAAGATTCAATTAAACCTAATTGTTTTGCATTTCCGTCATTGGCAGA
>JBBKWV010000128.1:0-2892 GCA_037969135.1 Ferruginibacter sp. | reverse complement strand
ATTTTCTCCCTGTTTATTTCAAAAAAAATATATAAAAAAATAACCTAACCGCGACCCAAACTTAAACCAATTTGGGTTCTCCGCAAAAAAATACACAATAGAAGAATTGATTTTACTTTTCTTCGTAAAAAGGAGTTCGTAAAAAACAGGTCTTATTTCTTTTTTTCAGAAGCCAGAAAATTATCCAGGGCACTGATCATACTGGGTGCCTGAGGCAATGGGGCTTTAATATCAAGGGTCAATCCGGCGTCTTCTGCTGCTTTGAAAGTATTTACACCAAAAGCACCGATCCTGGTTCCGTTTTGTTTGAAGTGCGGGAAATTTTCTATGAGACTTTTTACACCTCCAGGTGTGAAAAAACAAATGACATCATAGTTACGGGCCATCACTTCTTTAATATCATTGCTGATGATCTTATATAAAACCGGTATGGCGTATTCACAATTATGATTTTTAAGCCAGTTTGTTACTTCACTGTCAAAAGACTCTGAGCAGGGATATAAAAAACTTTCATTGTCTTTATGTTTATTGATAACGTCAAACAGGCTTTTATTTACACCATCTGCACCATAAAAGACCTTGCGTTTGCGATAGAGGATAAACTTCTGCAGATACAGGGCCACCGCTTCTGTTATACAGAAATATTTGGTATCCTGCGAAATCGTCACTTTCAGTTCATCACAAATACGAAAGAAATGATCAATGGTGTTCCTGCTGGTGAATATAACGGCTGAATAAGATCCGATATCAATTTTTTGCCTGCGGAAATCTTTTGCAGGTATCCCTTCAACAATTATAAAAGGATGAAAATCAAGACTTAGTCCATATTTCACTGCTAAATCAAAGTAAGGGGACTTAACACCTTCCGGTTTAGGTTGGGTTATAAGTACTTTCTTAATTTTTTTGTTTGAAGCAACAACCTTTTTTAATTCGTTTTTACTCATACTTATATCTCCCGTGGAATTGCAAAATTACAAATTTTTACCAATAAAAATCATTGCGAGTTTATAAATTACCGTTAGGGGTATTATTTCAATACCAATGATATAGATAAAAAAATGTATCCTGCTTACTTTTATACTGTTTTGTAATAAACTATAAGATCTGAAAAAACGCATCAATATCATCAGGACAATGATCATAAATGAGATCAGAAATGAAATATACACGAGTTGTTTGTCTGAAAATGCCATTATGATGACAAGGGGCATCAGGCAAATTGCAAGGATCTTGTTAATGAGAAAAATAATAAAAATATAGGTATCTACTTCTTGTTTATATCCCGTGATCCATCCGGTAAACTTAAGGATAAAAAATTTCCCGAGATATATGCTTAACAGGCCGGCTGCGCAAATTGTCAACACATACCATTTTGAATGGCCTTCAATTTTTCCATAAAACTGTAATAGCAGGAACAGATACCAGGCTCCCATCAATATAAATAACAGGTTATACAGCATTGAAGGTAATTTAGCCTGTAATAGTTGGTCCGTAATCTGGCTTTGCCGTAAAGATGTATTAAAAAACACCCTGAATAAATTACTCAGGTAACGGGGGTACAGGAATTTTAAAATGGCAAATAACAAAACAATTAAACTCAGGATATAGAATATCTCCTCTTTATTATTTTGCTTTTTGAAATTTTGAACAAAATTCACGGCCTTTCCTTGGCTGTTCAGAAAAGCATTTCCTTCGAGAACCCTGTTGAGATCAGTCTGATATTGGTTTACAAGGTTCCCTTTTAATAAAGTACTATCTTTTAACGGAAGTCTATCAGCCAACCCGTTACTATCCGCTAAAACCAGGGTATCTCCCAATTTTATGCTGTCTTTAAAATTAGAATCTGTATTATTTTGCTGGGCACACAGACAAAACGGGAAAAATATCAATAAAAAAATCAGGATCAGGTACCGGTTCAACATCAGTTTATTATTTCTACAGTAAAAATAGTTTTCAAATTTCAATTCGTTAAAAGTAATTGATATACCCAAAATGAAATTTAGAGCCTCCCCTTATATTAAATTTGACATCATTCCTGCTCCCGATCGCATAACTGATATTCAGTAACCCTATCTTTGTTTCATAAACGATTCCGAGGCCGCCGCTGATAAACCGGTTGTTCACATTCACAGATTGATATCTGTTCTTGACAAATCCTCCATCAAAAAAAACAAATAAATAGGAGTTCAATGAAATCAGGTTCCTGTATTCTGTACTTAGCACCATATACCTGGTTGCATAAATACTTTCTTCATCAAATCCCCGTAAAAGTTTAAAACCGCCTATTTGAAATAATTCATTTCTGAAAATATTCGGACTGCTATACAAACCTGTATGAATGGAAGTTTTAATTGTTGAAAGTTTTCCGATGGGAAAATAATGCACTGCAGCAAGTTTCATTTTTAACTGGTAACTTCTGGTTTTTATTGAATCATATAAGGAAGCATAATTAAATGAAGGGTCTTTAATATTTACAATTTCGCTGTTTTGTTTTATGTTCTTTATCCCGGCAGACCCAACAAAACTGATTTCATTTCCTGTTCTCGGATTGAAACGGTAATTGGTTTTTATCCATTCATATTTCAATCCCACATTTGTTGCATTCACATCAATATTTAAAGGCAAGCTTTTTTGTGCTTTAATGATATTGGTATCAATTGCGCCGGGTAACAGACTGGTATTTTGCCATTGTATAAATATTTTCCCCGATTGATTTACACCCAATGCGAATTCCAATCCGAGCTGGGCATTTATCTGAAGAAAGCTGGAATCTTTTTTAAACAGGTCAAACAAAAAATCGAATCCAAAAGCTGAATTAAAAATATATGGCTGATTATACCCAAGATTTAATCGGGGAGATTTCCGTTGCAACTGTTGCCACTTAACCAAAAT
>JBBKWV010000127.1:0-11905 GCA_037969135.1 Ferruginibacter sp. | reverse complement strand
TATCAAAAGAATGCGGTTGCAAGTTCCCTGCCTGTCTTCGTCATGCAGACAGGGAATCTTGCCATCCCGACAACTTAAAGCCTTCCGAATTTCGGGAGGTTTTTTTATGTTCATTTTTTGGAATAAAATATTAAAAGAATGCGGTTGCAAGTTCCCTGCCTGTCTTCGTCATGCAGACAGGGAATCTTGCCATCATGACAAGGATTCCAGGGCCCTTTATTTATATCGAAGGCTTTTATTCATGAAACTAATTGGGATTTATTGGGCATTACTCATATCAATCATCGGGAAGAACAAAGTATAGCAGATTTGCAACTAAATCATTAAAAATAGGCTTGGCTACAAAGTGATAACTAGTAATATTAGACGCAGATTTTTTTTTTTGAGTCTGTTAACCAGCCCCTAACATCTTTTTTTGTAGTTATTGTACTACGCGTTGTAATAAAAGCGTTCATGTGTTGCCTTAAAATCTAATCTTATTATATGTACAATAATTTTACTAACAGAAAAACATCGGTCTCATTTCTTCAAAAGATTTTTTTTCTTTTGGTTATATTCCTGCCATTTGCCAAGACAGGAAATGCGCAGCAGGTAACAGAAGTAATTACAGATTTTGGTGGTTACTGGAAATCGGCCGTCTCACCCTTAAATCCAATTTACCCGAATACAAGCCATAATGTACTTTCCTTTAAATACAATACGGTTAATTATTCAACGGGTGTTGATGATAATAAACTGATCAGTAACAGCATTGCCTATACAGCAGGTGATTTTAGGGCATTCCCTGTTGCAACAGTAGGAGGAACTGTAGCCAGCGGGGCTTCCATTTACATTGCCCTGGCAAGCCTATACGATGGAGTTCCCAATGGTTATAGTAATCCGCTTCCTTCACTAAAAATAAAAGATGTGTTGATCGACGGAATACATGGATTGAATTTGGGAACGGGGGCTACAAATATCCCCGCATCTGCTTTAATAAATTTTCCTATAGGAACGGTTATTACTTCTGCTATTGCAGATGCAAAACCAGATATTCTTGTTTCCCAGATCGCTTCACCAACTGCCAATGGTGATACTTTGTATTTTATAAATAGTTCTGGAACCGTGGTTGGTAACAAAGTTTCAATAAACTGGACATCATACAGTAAACTGGGAACATATTACCTTGATCTATATACGCTGCCTATAGGAGCTTTATGTGATACAGCCCGTATCAACGGAACATTTGATAAAGAAACGACCCGGGATATTCGTCTGGTAGCATACAGATTAACAGATTTTGGTATTACAGCAGGCAATGCAACTGATGTTGCCGGTTTTATATTAAAAGCAAGCGGAACCAGCGATCCGGCATTTATTGCATACAATTCTGATGCATTTATTATCCCCGCACCTATTATTACAGTACAACCGGTTACACAAGTGGTTTGTCCGAATGTTTCCAACAGTGTTACATTTAGTGTTACTGCAACAGGTGGCAGTCTTAGCTACCAGTGGAAAAAAAATAATGTAAATATTTCCGGTGCTACCAGCTCAACTTACACGATTCCTAATGTGATTACTTCAAGTGCCGGCACATATACTGTTGAAGTAAGCAACCCTGTTGGCTCGGTAGTAAGTGATCCGGCTTATCTCAATATCTCTATTGCAGTTCAACCTTCTCCCGCTTCGCAAACCATTGCCACCGGAGCAAATTGTACACTTTCAATTAGTGCTACTAACGCTACTAGTTACCAATGGAAAAAAAATGGGGTAGATATTTCCGGAGCTACAGCAGCTACTTATGTAATTAACCCGGTTACTTCTACCAACAATGCTGATTACTCTGTACAAATCATTAATTCGGATCTTGGTGGATGTGCCAATATTGTAAGTTCTGTTGTTGCTGTTATTGGATCTACTACTCTATATTCAAAAAACGGGGTTGATCTGAATTTGCCTGCAAGCTGGGGTGTTGCAACAAACGGAAGCGGAAGTTCACCGGTCGATTTTTCAAGGCAGGAACATACTTTTATTGTAAAGAACAATGCAGCAACAGGTGGAAATTTAACCATTGCAGGAACATTGGATGTTGCTAATGCAGTAGTAACGATCACTGCCAATACAACCCTGGATGCCGGCATAATTACCAGATCGGGAACTGGTTCATTAGCAGGTTATGTTACATCCAATCTTACGGTAAGAGGGAATTCAGATCTATATTTTCAAACCGGCAATGCGATCGTTAAGAATTTTATTGTGCATGGCGGAACTGTTAACCTGAATAGCCCGTTATCCATTACTGCAGGAAGTTTACCGGGTGTAGTTACTTTGAATGGGGGAATTCTAAATACATCTGATAATCTTATATTCAAAAGCGATATATCAGGTACAGCCAGACTTGCACCCATTTCGGGAGGAGCTATTATAAACGGGCAGGCAACCATGGAAAGATATATTCCAGCAGCCAGAGGATGGAGATTATTATCAGTACCAGTACATGCAACGGGTGCACCAACTATTAATACTTCCTGGCAGGAAGGGTTAACAACAGCTTCGGCTAATCCTAACCTTTATCCCGGTTACGGCATAAAAATCGCCGGTGGTACAACAGCGAATGGTTTTGATCAAAGTAATACCAACAGCACATTCATAAAAATATATAACAACTGCAGCAATTTATTTTCTGCACTACCCGCCAGCCCGGGTACCAATATTCCCATCAGTTCTTATCCTGCCTATTTCCTATATATACGTGGCGACAGAAGCTTAGACCTGATGCAGGGCTTAAATGCGGGAATTACTTCTACTACCTTGCGTGTGAAAGGGCAAATTAAAACCGGCGATCAACCCCTTGTTGTAAATGCCGGTAATTATACATTGGTTGGAAATCCTTATCCTTCGGCAATAGACTTTGGTTCATTAACGAAAAGTAATGTCAGCAATACCATGTATATATGGGATCCAAAAATGGCCGGTAGTTATGGACTCGGTGCTTATGTTACAGTTAGTTGGAATAATGGGACCGGCAGTTACGACATCACGTCTTCAATAAGTCCGGTAGGCCGTTATATTCCCAGCGGAGAAGCTTTTTTTGTCAGTTCTTCCGATCATATAAATCCCGGAACGCTCACTATTAAAGAATCAGATAAAACAAGTAGTGGCAGTGACCTGGTCTTTCGTCCTGACGGTATTGCACAAAAGTTGAGAACAGATTTATATTTAATAAATCCCGATGGAAGTTCTTCTTTGCTGGATGGAGTGTTGACAACATTTGATGATGTCAACTCAAACAGTGTTGATGATGATGATGCCAGGAAAATGATCAATAGTGGAGAAACAATCAGCTTTAGCCGGGATAATAATTTGCTAAGTATAGAAAGAAAAAAAATGCCTGTAACCAATGATACTTTGTTCTTACAAACATCGAGAATGAAGATACAGGGGTATAAATTTGAAATTACAACCGAGAACCTTTATAAACCAGGTCTGATAGGATTTATTAAAGATAATTATGCTGCTACGATAAATAATACTCCAATTGATCTGAATGGTATTACCAGCATTCCATTCAGCATTAATTCAGATCCGGCTTCCTATGCGGCCAACCGGTTTAGTATTGTGTTTGCAACAAATGTTGTATTGCCCGTGACAATAAAATCTGTAAAAGCATACCGTTTGCAAAATAATATTAACGTTGAATGGAAAACGGAGAATGAGATCAACATAAAACAGTATGAAGTAGAAAGATCAGCTGATGGCAGATTTTTTTCAAAAATAAATACTACCCTTTCCACTGCTTTGAATGGAGGTAGCGCAACTTATACATTTATAGATATTGATCCTTTTGTCGGAAATAATTATTACCGCATTCGTTCAATAGATGTGGATGGTAAAGCAGGGTACAGTAATACTGAAAAGGTTTTCATGACGTTTTTGAAAGCAATCCCTGCAGTTAGCGTTAATTCCAATCCTGTTACTGGAAAAATGATCTCTATGCAATTTAATAATATTAAGAAAGGGAACTATATTTTACAGCTATTTAATTCAAATGGACAGTTGCTTGCAAGTAAAACGATTCAATATAACGGAACCAATTCTGCAGAAAGCCTTGAGTTGAGTGAGAAATTCGCTAAAGGGAAATATGAGTTGAAGTTAATGGGTGAAGGTATTAACTTAAATACCGCGGTAATTATTCAATAGCACTCTTGTTATATAAACATAATACCTGATCTCCATGCCCTTCGTTTTATTTCGAAGGGCATTTTGTTTTAAAGAAAGTATAAACAGATATAATGATTAATTTTTAGATACTAAAATCAATTCGGCCTGCTTGATCACAGCATTAATATCCTGTGATTCAGTAAGTAAATAACAGTATAATTTTCCCTGGAAAGAGATAAAAGTCATTGGGTAGAAAATCCGCTACACAAAAATCATATAAATCCCAGCCTGACTGAAATAAAGTATCTAAACTACTTAGTTTCATGTTGTAACAGTAAATAAACAATCCTTTCATGTACTGTAACCAATTAAACTTTGGTTACCAGCATGTTAATGGTATAATAAAGATTCTACATGCCCGTTACTTGTCCGCACAATTGTCTTAATCCAACAATTGAAACAAAAAAAAATTCAATTATTTACCTATGAAAAAGTTTTTACAACTTTATCTAATGCTATTTGCCATACTGTTATTTTCACTTAACAGTTTTTCACAAACAAGCTGGACCGGCATAACCAGTACCAATTGGGCTATAGCCACAAACTGGACAGCGGGGGTACCTCTTGCGACAACTGATGCAATTATCGGAGATGCAAACTTTACCGGGGCATTCCTCCCAGCTATAAGTGCATCCGCAACTGCCAAATCACTTACAATTGGCGGAACTGCAGTATCGCAACTAACAGTTTCGAGTACACTAACAGTGAAAGGCGATATCAATATCAATTCAAACGGAACACTTATAAATGGAAGTGCTTCTATTTCGCTTACCGGCCTCTGGAATAATAACGGGAATTACACTACTACATCTGTGAATTCAACTGTAATTTTCAATGGTACTACTCAAAGCCTTGGCGGTTCAGTACAAACTACATTCAGAAAACTTACCATCAATGCAGGAAGTATAGTAACATTAAACTCAAATGTTACCTGTTCAGGCGCATCAAGCCTCCTAACTGTAAGTGGTACACTAAACCCAAACGAATCGCCTTCTTACCTGGTAACAACAGATAATTTAACCGTTAATAGTGCTGCAGTATTAAAAGTAAATGCGCCTTTGTTTGATTCCAATTATATCATATCAACAACATTCTTATTGAATTCCGGGTCGATCGTTGAATATGCTGCCACAGCTTCCAACCAAACAATAAGCAGCAGCTATGGTTATTCAACACTCAGGATTAGCGGGGCAAGTACTGTAAAAACACTTGTTGCAGACATGACAGCTTTAAGGTCTACCAGTTCAAGTGTTGGGAATATTGCTATTCTTTCAGGAACATTTGACCTGGCTGGATTTATTGCAAACCGTGGAACAACTGTTGCCGGTGGAACCCTTAGTGTATCAAACGGTGCTTTTTTAAAGATAGGAGGCACTGCTGGTTTCCCGGTAAACTATTTAACAACTACGCTTAGTTTAACATCAACAGTTGAGTATTATGGTACAAATCAAACAGTAACAGCAAAAACATATGGTAACCTTGTACTAAGCAGTTCTTCGGGAGCTGTAATAAAAACCATGCCCGCCACGGCTTTCACTGTAGCTGGCTCACTTACAAGCAATATTGGCACTGGCAGTGATGTTTCATATACTGCTGCTTCAAATATTTCTGTAACGGGTTCTATGAATATTGGCGCTTCTACTACATTTGACGGGGCATCTTTTTCACATTCAATTACAGGCAGCTGGAATAACAACGGAACATTCAATCCAAATTCCTCAACCATAACTTTAAAAGGTGCCAGTACAACCATAACAGGTAATAGTACACAGAATTTTAATAACCTAACCATTAACGGATCAAATATTATTGCTGCGGGAATATCAAACATTAATATTAGTGGAAATCTTTTGACATCCGGGTCAGGCACTTTTACTCAACCCGAGCCTGCCACACTAACTATGACGGGTACAACCAAAACAATATCAGGAACCAAAATAGTGATAGATAACCTTGTTGTTACTGGCGTGGTTACTACTACCAGCATATTTACAATAACCGGAAATATTTCGGTGACTGGCTCTTTCTTTGCCAATACTGGTAGCAGCATCATTACTATGAGTGGTATTGGAAAAACAATCACAAATTCAGGTACATTGAACTTTAACGGGTTAAAGATAACCGGCAGCGTTAGTACATCCAGTAATTTCAGTCTTTCTTATACTTTTACTTGTAGCGGTTATTTTTTGGCAACTGCCGGTACAGCAACGTTTACAGGAACATCATTATTAAGTGGAACTGCTGATCTTTATAATGTAACAGTTAATGGGTTTTCATTTGCACTCGCAGCCAATGCAGTACTTGGAATATCCGGTGCATTTGCAATTATTGCCGGACCATTCAATGTAACCAGCAATATACCCAACACAGTTATTTATAATGGTGCCGGGGCACAAACGATTAAAGGGGGAGCGTATAATAACCTGATCCTTTCTAATGGAGGAACAAAAACTGCAGGCGCTGCTATCACGGTGAATAATGTGCTTACTATTTCACCATCTACCAGTTTTGAAGCAGTGAGTTTCACGCATACCATTGTTAAAAACTTGATCAATAACGGAACTTTTATTGCCAGTACCAGTACCATTCAATTTACAGGAGCTGCCAGTTCTTCAATTTCAGGAAATACTACTTTTAATAATGTAACCATTAATAAATCCCTTGCAACCTATACTGTCAGTTTACAGAACAATATAACTGTATCAACAATAAATATGACAAGGGGTGGTGTAAATACAGGGCCGAATATTCTTACTATTACAACAACGCGAACGGGTAATGATTTCATAATAGGTACAATAACAAGAACACATAATTTTGTTGCTGCTACTGCTTATGCATTTGAAGGGCCTAATAACCTTATTACGTTTGCTGCAGGCGTAACAGGGGTGACTTCTGTTACAGTAAATGTAACGGTAGTTTCCCCAGCTGATTTTCCATATAATGGTTCTATTGGCAGGTATTATAATATAACCATCCCTTCTGGAACCTATACGGCAACGTTGCGTTTACATTATGAGGATGCTGAATTAAATGGTAATGATGAATCCATTATGCAAATTTGGAAATACAATGGATCAGCCTGGGCGGTATCTGGAAAAACAGCTAACAGCACTACTTCAAATTATGTTGAAAAGAATAGTTTGACTAGTATTTCAGGGCGCTGGACAATCACGGATGATGGCAGTGTATTCGCCTGGAATGGTTCTGTAAGCTCAGACTGGAATACAGCTGCTAACTGGACCTTTGTACAAGGTACGCCTGGCGGAGTTCCCACGAGTACGGATATTGCACAGATAGGCATTTCAACATTTACCAACCAACCCATCATAACTACTGCTGCTACTGTTAAAAGTATATTATTCGGAAGTACACAAGCAGCAACTTTGATACTTAATGCGGGTGGATCACTTACTGTGAATGGAAGTATTTCTGGTACATGGAACAGCAATAATACACATACTATCAATGTAAATGCCCAGACGCTAACGGTGAAAGGTGACCTGAGTTTAAGTGACAATACAATTAATCATAACATAAACCTGAATATTACTACCGGAACAGTTTCGGTTTTAGGAACACTTACTGAATCAGGCGGATCTAATATTACTTTTACGGGCGCAGGCACACTTAATATTGGTAAAGATTTTATTTACAGTAGCGGTTCATTCACTCCCGGAACCGGACTTGTAAAATATAATGGTACTGTTTCTCAAATTGTTGCTGCTGTCTCTTATAATAACTTAACTGTCATTAAGACTGCAGGTACAATTGCATCATTGAGTAATAATTGTACATTAGCAGGTAGCCTTGTTGTTAGCACAGGAGAATTTGATATAATAAGTATGTTAACTGTGAATGGCTCTGTTACAATAAGCGCCGGCGCTCTCCTGGATGCCAACGCATCAGTAATAAATGTAGCAGGGAGCTGGACCAAAGCTGCAACGGGAAATTTCAATTCTGGTACAGGAACAGTAAATTTTAATGGCATTGGTACACAAACCATATCTGCAGGATCATTTAATATTTTAAATTTCAATAAATCTGCTGGTACGGCTGTGCTTAGTGGTAATAATACTGCAAATAGTAATGTTTCTTTATTGGCAGGTACATTAAATCTTTCCACTTTTACATTGAATCAATCGTCAGCGGGAGATTCACTTGATATTGGAGATGGTGCAACACTCCTGGTATCGGGCAGTAATAATTTTCCATCAAATTTTACCAGTTATGTGCTGGGCGCAAATAGCTTGGTGCATTACAATGGAACCGTTGCACAAACCGTTGCAGATGTAACTTATGGTAATATTACTTTCTCAAACGGGGCTATACTGGAAAAAACATTTGCAGGATCAAGTACAATCAATGGAGATATTATTATAAACAGCGGCGCTTCATTAAACGGCGGAAGTTTTAGTATAACACTTAATGGTAACTGGATAAATAGTGGTGGAGTATTTACTGCCGGCACTGGAGATATTTTATTGAATGGAGTATCGAAAACAATTACAGGGAATACAACTTTCAATGACGTAACCGTAAACGGTAGTTATTCGGTGGCTACAAGTGATCTTACCTTTAATGGCCATTTCCAGGTTACTCCTACAGGATCATATTCTGCAGGAAGTGGGGTGGCAACAGTAAATGCTGACCTTACCAATTCAGGGTCTTTAACAAGTATTGGTACTACTACATTTAGCGGGACTTCTTTGCAAACGATTCGTTTAATAAATGCATTGGTTTCAACATCTACCGGTGTGATAAATTTTAATGGTAATGTGAGCCCCGTATTCAACTCTACTTCTACACCCACATTTGCCACACTGAATATTAACAATACTGCAGGAATTAATCCAAGTGTGAACTGGGTAGTATTGGTCGCATTTAATATAAGCAGCGGCGCCATTTTTAACGGCGGTGTATCCACTCATACTATCAGCCGTTCATTTACTAACAATGGTACGGTAACGAGTAGTGGAACTTTGAATTTCAATCCTTCCAGCTCTGTTAATTTACAACTGTCAGGTACAGCTTTTTCCAGTACCGGCAGAGTTATTTTCGGGGGAAGTGGTGCAATAACTATTTCAGGAACAGTAACTGTATTGCAGGATGTTGTCATTGCAAATACAAATGCTGCAGGAATCAGCGCCCCATCAGGATGGACGATAAACGGAAAATTCTCTATTAACAGTAATGCGATATTTAATGCTGGTTCATTTAACCATGTCTTAGCAGGTGATATTGAAAGTAATGGTATTTTGAACGGTAACACTTCTACATTTACGATGAGTTCTGCAACAGGCCAGTTAACAGGAAGTCCGGAAACTATTTTTAATAACTTTACAATATCCGGTAATGTAACCAGTAATTCTGATTTTAGTGTTGCCGGTGATTTTATGAATAATGGTACTTATGATGGTTCTCTTGGAGCTCTTGTGATGACAGGAAGTTCAGCATCCATTATTGGTGGTACTACTACACCATCCACTATCGCATTGTTAACGATCAGCAAAACAAGTGGCGCTCAGGTAACAGACAATGTCAATATAAATAATATAACTGCCCTTATCATTAACAGCGGAACTTTATTTACATCAACTTTTAGTATTGCACAGAACCCGGCCGGTGGTGTTATAATCATTGCCGCAGGCGGAACTTTAAAATTAGGGGGTACCAATACTATACCTGCATTCAGCGGATATGGCTTTGATGAACAAAGCACAGTTGAATATGCCGGTACTACTCAAACAATTGCCAATGGCCCTGTTTATGGTAACCTTACTATCAGTAGTGCAGGAAATAAAACTTCGAGCAGCTTTTTACCATTAACAGTTGCAGGAAATTTTACGATAACAGCAGGAAATTTTATCGCCAATAACAATACACATAAAATTGCCGGTAACTGGATTATGACCGGAGGCACTTTCAATAATACAAACAGTATTATCCGCTTTAATGGCACCAATGATCAATCTATAGAATCAATTGGAGCTTTCAATAGTATAAATATCAATAAGACATCCGGAGCCGTTAACCTTTCCAGTGATCTTACAGTTAATGCTGTATTAAGCTTTACTTCCGGTAAGATCCAAACAGGAATATATGCATTAATAATTCCATCAGGAGGAACAGTAACCGGAGCAGGTCAAAGCACAGGCTGGGTAATCGGAAACCTGCAAAAAAATGTTGCTACCGGTTCTTCCGTTTCAAGAACATTTGAATTGGGAGGCGATATTAATTATTCACCAGCTACCGTTTTATTTGCCAGTGTAACTACTGCAGGTAACCTGATTGGAAAATCTACTGACAATGATCATGCAGAAATAAATTATTCCGGATTGGATTCAGCAAAAAGCGTAAACCGCAACTGGACCTTTACCAATTCCGGAACGGTATTTACAACAGCTACGGTAACGTATAACTGGAATACCGCTGATAAAGACGCCGCAGCAAATACCGCTAATTTTATAGTTGGAAGGTACACTGCCGGAAACTGGACTTTGCCAACAACGGTTTCTCCATTATCAACATCTATCCAAACAACAGGGTTAACCGGATTTGGTGATTTTGCCATCGGAGAAAGATTAACAATCTACCGCTGGAGCGGAGAAGCACTGACAAACGATTGGGGCACAGCCAAAAACTGGACCGGAGGTATTCCCACATCTACTTACAATACACTAATACCAAATGGAATTCCCGGTGGCCGCGTTTATCCGGTATTGAGTTCAGGCACAGGAACAGTAAATAATATTACCATAGAGAATGCTGCAACACTGACTGTAAGCGGCGGTACTTTGCAAGTAGCTGCATTGATAAGCAATAGCGGAACTTTTACTGCAAATGACGGAACCATAGAGTATAACGGATCTTCTGCCCAAACGATACCAGGAGGTTTGTTTGCAAATAATACAATTAAAAATCTAATCCTGAGTAATAATGTAAGTTTAACAGGTACAAATAAAATAACCGGAACACTTACTGTTGCCGCAGGAAAGACCTTTACAACCAATGATTTCCTGGTTTTAAAATCAGATGCAACCGGAACAGGCCGTATTGGAACTTTGCCGGTAGACGGATCAGGAAATGCTACAGCATTCATCACAGGTAATGTAAGTATGGAGAGATATATCGGAGCGAAGAAAGCATGGCGTTTTTTGAGTGCCCCGGTAAAAACTTCGGGAGCACCATCGATCAATGCTTCATGGCAGGAAGGATTGACAACATCTTCGTCTAACCCCAATCTTTATCCAGGATATGGTGTATTCATTCAGGGCGGAACGGTAGCGAATGGTTTTGATCAGGGATTAACAAGTGCATCAACGATCAAGTTTTATAACAATGCCAGCAACAATCTGGTTACCCTGCCAGCTTCACCCGGAACAAATGCGGCTATTACCACATACCCCGGCTATTTCTTATATATACGTGGCGACAGGAGTATTAATTTGTTGGCAGGTAATGCAGCAGCTATAACAGAAACAACATTGAGGATGAAGGGCCAGGTAAACACAGGCAGCCAGGCTGTGAATGTAAATGCAACGAATTTTACCGTGCTGGGTAATCCTTATCCATCAGCGATTGATTTTCAAACACTGACAAGAAGCAATGTAAAGAATTCATTTTACGTATGGGATCCAAAACTTTCCGGAACCTATGGCTTGGGCGGTTATGTTACTTTTAGCTGGAACAGCGGAACGGG
>JBBKWV010000126.1:0-19947 GCA_037969135.1 Ferruginibacter sp. | reverse complement strand
TACAACATAATAAATGTTGAAATATAGTTAATCCTAAAAAACCGACTTTGAATATACTCACCCCGCTCATTTGCGGGGTGAGTTTTTTTATGGGTAATCTGACCCAAAATCAGGGGAGAATATTTATTAAAAATTATCTGAAATAAGTATGATTGAAGGAATATTGATTTATATTCGTTTTTGATTGCGTTTAATCTGACTACTTTATTGAACTTATAATTTAATCTGAAATCCTTCCAATGTTGTTTTTGGTATTTCAGTTGCCTGTATTAAAAATTCAAGGTGACTAACATTTTTTGTTTTAATCATAAAATAGTTGCCTTTTATATACTATTTGGTATAAACAGCTATGCTACATTTATTATTGTAATTAACAATGATTGCTGCTGATATAATATCCATGAAAAAGGTCTAACTAAAACAGCTATGAAAAAAGGTTTTCTTTTAATTGTTACATTAATTATTACTTTTCAGTATGTCCGATCACAATCAGTGGAGTTGGGTAGTTACGCATCTGCTATAATAACCAATGCAGGTGGGAATGCCTATGTAGTACCATCAACGGCACCGGTAAATACTTTATCTGCTGTTGCTTATACAAATTGCAATTTTAAAGGATTAATCGGGGTTTCCCCTATAACGGGATTGGTAACAATTACCAATGCACATCCAGCAGGTACTTATTCAATCACTGTTAAAGCATTTAATAGTACTTCAAGTGCAGTCAGCAATTTCATACTTACTGTAAACAATTCAAATTGCAGCCAGGGGTCTTTTACCGGAAATGTAAATTTTGCCGTTGGGGCATTACCGTATGCTGTTTCGGTAGCTGATTTCAATAATGATGGTTTTCAGGATATAGTAACAGCTAATTATGGGCACAATAATGTTTCAATCCGTTTAGGAGATGGGGCCGGAGGATTTGGCGTGATCAGAAATTTTGCAGTGGGAACAAATCCGCAATCAGTAGCAATCAGTGATATTAATGGGGATGGTAAGCAGGATATCGCGGTAACAAATTTCGGAAGTTCCAATGTCTCCATTCTTTTGGGGGATGGGGCAGGAGGGTTTAACCTGATTAGCAATTTATCTGTTAGCAGTTACCCTTATTCGATCGTAATGGGTGATTTTAACGGAGACGGAAACCCGGACATTGCAACATCGAACATTGGAAACAATACCGTTTCAATCCGTATTGGAGATGGATTGGGTAATTTCAGTGGTAGTGAAAACAAGGCTGTTGGAAACAGCCCAAGATCAATTACCATCGCAGATTTTAACGGTGACGGGTTTGCGGATCTGGCTACGGGAAATTTTTCAAACAATAATATTTCTGTTTTATTGGGAAATGGCACAGGTGGGTTTAATGTACAAAATTCTGTTTCTGTTGGTTCCAATCCCTTTTCAATTGTATCTGCAGATTTTAACGGAGACGGGAAGGCTGATCTGATTACAGCTAATTACCAGAATAATGCTGTTTCAGTGAGACTGGGAAATGGGTTGGGAGGGTTTTCCATATCCAGTGAAATAGCAGTGGGGGTAAATCCTCGTTCTTTAGTAACAGGAGATTTTAATGGAGACGGGATTGTTGATTTTGCAACTGCGAATTCCGGGAGTTCCAGCTTTTCAATTCGTTTGGGTAATGGAACGGGAAATTTTAGCATTGCTCCGGATAACGGTGTTGGGGCAAATCCGTATTCCATAATCATGGCAGATTTTAACAATGATGGTAAGCAAGATATTGCAACAGCAAATGCAGGCAATTCTAATGTATCTATCCGTATGGGAACTGCAAATGATATAATCGTTCTGGGTAATAATACCATCATAGAAGATGGAGATGTTTCACCCGATTCATTTGATCATACAGATTTTGAAAATGTGAATTCAAATCTTGTCAGAACTTTCAATATTCAAAATACGAGCCAGGTAAATCTGAATATAAACAATATCAGTGTTGAAGGAACAGATGCTTCTTTATTTACGATTGGAAATATTGTTTTACCACAAACCATACCTGCCGGAGGAACATCCGGTTTTTCAGTAACTTTTATACCCACAAGTACCGGCCTCAAATCAGCTGCAATTCATATAGACAATGACAACTGTGCCAAAAAAATATATGATTTTGCCATACAGGGAACCGGTGTGTCAATGTCTTTCCCGACTTTAGGCAGTTATCCTGCTTCCGCTGTATATGCCGGAGGAAGCGCTATCGTTGTTCCTTCGGATGTGCCAACAAATGCAACCTTTCTGACAGCATACACTACAACTGATTTTAAGGGCCAGTTACATGCAGATCCTGTAACCGGTAACATACATATTACCAATGGTTATCCCGCAGGGAATTATTTCATAACGGTTAAGATTAATGGCATATCAACTGCAACAAGCAGTTTTTTATTAACAGTGAATAACAACGATTGCAGTCAGGGGCTTTTTGCCGGAAGCGCAAATCTTACAACCGGTTCCGGCACAAATTCAACTTTCGTTTGCGACTTTAATCTTGACGGTAAACTGGATATTGCGGTGATTAAAAACAGCAGCAACAGTATTTCCTTTCTTCCGGGGGATGGGAACGGTGGATTTAATGCCGGAAACAATATTTCAGTTGGAAATGGACCTCAGGCTATGGCTATTGCAGATTTCAACGGTGATGGGAAACCTGATATCGCCACTGCAAATTCTATAGACAATAAAGTTTCCATTCATTTTGGTGATGGTTCAGGCGGATTTTTCCATGTTTCCAATATTAATGTTGGAGCCAATCCATTATCCGTGATAGCAGCAGACTTTAACGGAGATGGGAAGCCTGATTTCGCAACGGTGAACAGCATTAGTAACACTGTTTCCATTCGTTTGGGAGATGGATTGGGTGGTTTTAGCGGAAACACAAATATTGCAGTTGGAACAGATCCGCGGGCAATGATAGTTGCTGATTTTAATGGGGATGGAAAGTCTGACTTTGCAGTAGTAAATAATGGCAGTAATAATGTCTCTATCCGTTTAGGCGATGGCCAGGGAGGGTTTAGTGGAAATACAAATCTAATGGCCGGAACAAATCCAAGATCTTTGATTATGTCAGATTTTAATGCTGATGGCTTCCAGGATATTGCCATAGCGAATTATACCGGCAATACCTTATCCGTGAGGATGGGGGATGGAACAGGGGCTTTCTCCGGAACAACAGAGTTGATCACCGGAGCCAATCCTGTTTCTGTGTCAATCGGCGATTTCAATGGCGATGGGTTGACGGATATTGCAACGGCAAATTTTGGCAGTAACAATGTATCCGTTTTTTTAAGGAAAGCAGACGGCAGTTTCCCGGGGGGATATTTAACAGGAGTGGGGGTCAATCCATTAACCTTAACCGTTGGTGATTTTAACGGAGATGCCATCCTCGATTTTGTAACTGCCAATGCGGGAAGTGCTGACATTTCTGTACGATTGGGGACAAAGAATGCCATCAATGTTTTTGGTAATAATAACTTAATCATTCCCGGTGATACAACTCCGGAGGTGAGCGATCATACCGATTTTGGAAATTCGAACAGCAGTTTGACAAGAATCTTTGAAATCCGTAATACATCTGCCGTAAACCTGTTGGTAAAAAATATGATTCTAACAGGGGCCGATTCCTCCATGTTTACGATTGGCAATATTAGCTTTCCTCTAACGATCGCTGCAGGTGGAACCCGGTCTTTCAGCATTACTTTTATTCCTGTAAATACAGGTTTGAAAACAGCTACAGTCAATATCATTAATGATAACTGTGATCAACCCGGTTATAATTTTGCCATCCAGGGTTTTGGTATGGATATATCTCCCACATTGGGTAATTATCCGCTCACAATTATTAATGCTGCAGGAGGAAATATGATCATAATCCCGTCTGCGGCCCCTTTAAATGCAACGAATATAACTGCTTATACATCTTCAAAATTCAAAGGATTGATTCATGTAAATCCTTTAACAGGCGATCTCTACATCAGCAATGCGCATCCGGCCGGTACATACAATGTGAGCATTAAAGCGAATGGTATATCTACAACGACCACGGGTTTTATTTTGATCGTAAATAATGCTGGTTGCAGTAAAGGGCTTTTTGTTAGTCCGGCAAATATTGCAGTAGGAAATCTTCCTTTTTCTATTGCAGTTGCTGATTTTAATAATGATGGAAAACAGGATATCGCATCTGCAAATTATGGAAGCAATTCGGTTTCTATCAGACTGGGGGATGGTTTGGGTGGTTTCAATGGCAGTATTAATATCCCTGTTGGAAGCAATCCATATGCTGTGGCCATTGCCGATTTTAATGGAGATGGAAATCAGGATTTTGTTTCTGCGAATTATTCCAGTGGGAATGTTTCTGTTCGTTTGGGTGACGGATCAGGCGGATTCACCGGAAATACAAATGTAAATGTGGGGATTTTTCCAACAGGAATTGTGGTTGGAGATTTTAATGCCGATGGCAAACAGGATATAGCAGTTGCTCATGGTGGTAACAACAATGTATCCATACATTATGGAGATGCCAATGGAAATTTTACTGGCATTACAAACCTGATCGTAGGAAGCAGCCCTTATTCTATAGCAATTGGAGATTTTAATAGCGATGGCTATCCCGATTTTGCTGCTGCGAATTATAATATCAGCACTGTTTCTATCCGGATGGGAAATGCAACGGGCGGGTTCACCGGTAGTGTTAGTGTGGATGTTGGACTAAATCCTTATTCAATAGCTGTGGGTGATTTTAACGGGGATGGTATATTGGATTTTGCAACAGCAAACTTTGGGAACAATACCGTTTCTGTAAGAAATGGAAATGGGAATGGAAATTTTAGCGGCACAACTGAATTGGCAGTTGGAACCGGCCCCGGGTCTGTTGCCATAGCAGATTTCAATGGTGACGGAAATTTGGATATCGCAACTGCAAATTACAGCAATAACAATGTCTCTGTCCGTTTTGGCAATGGGGCAGGTAACTTTTCCGGGACGACGAATTTAAGCGTTGGAACATCTCCTGCTTCAATCGTTATCGGCGATTTTAATGCAGATGGTAAACAGGATTTTGCTGTTTCAAATTTTGCATCCAATAATATTTCTGTCAGGTTAAATTATGAGAATGAGATAAACGTAGTGGGTAATGCTGTAAACATTAATAATGGTGATATGATCCCCGCGTCAGAAGATCATACAGATTTTGGAATTGGTAATAATAATTCCCGCAGTTTTACAATACAAAATAAAGGAACGGATGTTTTAAATGTCAGTAGTATCACTTTAAATGGAACAAATACATCCTCATTTTCGATAAGCGGGTTAATTTTACCTGCTACAATTCCTCCCGGCAATACCCTTTCTTTTACAGTGAATTTTGCCCCGATATTCGTAGGTATAAAAACTGCGATCGTAAATATCCAGAATGATGATTGTGATGAATCACTTTATCAATTTGCAGTTAAAGGAGAATACCAGTGTCCACAACTGGCCCTGAATTTTACCGGGTTGGAATCTGCCTATTGTCCAAATGCATCTTTTGCAAATCTTGTTGGTAACCAATCGCCCATGGGTGTCTTTAGCGGGCCGGGCATTACAGATAATGGGAATGGAACGGCTGTTTTTGATCCCATGTCTGCCGGCCAGGGAATGACGCATGAAATACTTTATGCGTATACATCAACTGTAAACGGATGCTCATATAATCTGGCACAACTTGTTACTGTTCATCCCATTCCGTCAATAAGTATTTCCGGACTTGCAGCCGTTTATTGTACAACAGATATGGCACTAACGTTACAGGCTAACCCATCGGGCGGGGTATTCTCAGGGCCCGGGATCAGCGGGAATATATTTGACCCTTCAATAGCCGGTGCCGGAATACATAGCATAACCTATACTTATACAGATGGAAATGGTTGTAGTTATAGCATAAGCCAGTTGGTAGAAGTTATAGTTTGCCCTTTATATGCAACTCTCAGTCTGAAGGTTTTTCTGGAAGGGTTCTATTCTGATATCAGTACCATGCGGGCAAATATTTATGATCTGGGCATAAGCAATGATGACACGGAAACCGATACGATACAGGTAAATATTTGGTCTCCTTCCCGGCTTTCAGAAGCAGAACCCGATTATACAGTATCAACAGTTTTACATACAAATGGAATGGCAGAAATACAATTTCCTGCATCTGTGATAGGGAATAGTTTTTACATTGCTGTAAAACACCGGAATCATCTGGAAACTTGGAGTAAACTGCCATTAGTCTTTTCCGGTAGCAATGCGTATGATTTCAGCAGTAACCTGAATCAGGCATTTGATGACGGAGTAAATCCGCCGATGGCGTCAGTTGCCGGTGGAATGTTTGCTTTCTTTGGCGGTGATGTAAACCAGGATGGAACAGTGGATGCATCAGATCAATCGGATGTTGACAATGACAACGGCATCTTTGCCTTCGGTTATAATGTGACCGATGCTACGGGTGACGGAGCAACGGATGCATCAGATCTGCAGGTAGTAGATAACAATTCACAATTATTCCTGTACTTTGCCCGTCCTTATTAGATATTAAATAAACCTGCGTTTTTCAATAGCTGCTATGCTGTTTTATAAAGTTGATTTTACCAGGCCTTACTGACTTTTCCGTTTTCTAATTTTAAAAAATAAAGGTGCTTATTTTCAAAATAATCAGGCTTTGAATTGCTTGCATTCAGAACCGGTTTAAATTGAAAATCAGTAAAAACCTTGTCTTTATAATCATTGAGGTGATTCATGAAATCATAAGGGTGATTCGTAAGCAATCTTGAAAAAATAAAAACGGTTTCAAATCCCTTATAAGAATATTCTGATGGAACTCCTTTGTATTTTGTCAAATAGATCTGCTGGATCATTTTACTGAAATTATCCGATTGTTCATTGTAATAAGGGGTGCTGTACAGAATGGGAAAATCAGTCAGGGAGTTTTTTTTATACAATGATCTGAAACCCTCCCAGTTTGGCATACCTATCAACGTTATCGGGTAAGTGTTTTTAATCGTATTTGCTTCTGTTGCAAGATTGTTTGCAAATGTTTCATCAAGGCTTCCGCCGATAAGGATATTTTTACTGTTACTATCGAGATGATTTTTTAATGAATTATAATTGCTGTCATTAAACTGGATCATGCGGATATCCATCAGGGGCTTTTTGTCCTGTTCATTGATCATTTTAAAATAACCGGCTACCCTGTCTTCCTGGCTGCCGGGTTTATTACAAAGAATGATCCTGTCTGTCCCGTGATTTTGCAGTAAGTAACTGTAAATAGCTTCACAATGCGCTTTTAAAGTGGAATTGACAATGATCAAAAATGGATTTCCGGTTATCCCTGCATCATTTGGGTAAGTGGCAGAAATAAAAGGAATGTTTTTTTTAAGGGCAAAATTTGCCAGTTGAAAATATTCATCATCTTTTATGGAGCCGATGATCAGATCCAGACTGTCTAATTTATTATTGCTGATCAATGACCCAACAGATTCTGTAATTGACTTGGAATCATAAAAAACTGCAGCTACATTTCCTTTTAATGATGGAAGGCTGTCCAATGCTATTTGTGCGCCCTGAACAAAATCCAATCCCTGTAAAATAAAACGCGGAAAATTTCTGGAATACCTGAAATAATTTCCAGTGAAAACGGAATCGAGATAAAGAGGGGTAAAAATGCCTATTTTATACGTTTTTAAAACAGGTTTAGTAACCTCCTGGGCAAGAAGGGGCAATTGAAAAAGGAACAGTAAAGTAATTATAGAACCCAGTATTTTTTTGATCATATTATTTCTTTGGTATTTTATTCCCATTCGATGGTTGCAGGTGGTTTACTGCTGATATCATAAACTACCCGGTTGATCCCGGTTACATTATTTATGATCTCATTGGAAACAGTTGCAAGAAAATCGTACGGTAAATGTGCCCAGTCTGCAGTCATCCCGTCTACAGATGTTACTGCTCTTAAAGCGATGGTAAATTCATAGGTTCTTTCATCGCCCATTACACCCACACTTTTAACCGGTAACAAAATACTTCCTGCCTGCCAAACTTTATCATACAGATCAAATTTCTTTAAATGCTCTGTATAAATATAATCGGCTTCCTGCAATAACCGTACCTTATCTTCTGTAACTTCTCCTAAAATCCGGATACCAAGACCGGGCCCCGGGAAGGGATGCCGGAAAAGTAATTCACGGGGAATACCCAATTCCAGGCCAATTTTCCTTACCTCGTCCTTGAACAATAACCGCAGGGGTTCTACCAATTTCATTTTCATGGAATCTGGAAGCCCGCCAACATTGTGATGCGACTTGATGGTTACGGAAGGGCCGTGAACAGAAACTGATTCTATCACATCCGGATAAATGGTGCCTTGCCCCAGAAATTCAATATCCTTTATCAGGTGGGCTTCCTGGTCAAATATTTCAATAAAACATTTTCCGATGGCCTTTCTTTTCTCCTCAGGTAAAACTTTACCCGCAAGTTTGGTATAAAAATGTTCAGAAGCTTCCACTCCTTTTACGTTTAACCCTAACTGTTTGTATATCTGTATTACTTCTTCAAATTCTTTTTTCCGCAATAAACCATTGTCTACAAAAATACCGAAAAGGTTATCACCGATAGCCCGGTGAATAAGGGTGGCAGCAACGGTACTGTCAACACCTCCGCTCAGCCCCATAACTACTTTACTGTTTCCAAGCTGTTTTTTTAAAGCGGCGATCGTGTCTGTTATATAATGGGCAGCAGTCCAGTCGGAAGTACAGCCACAAACCTGTGTAAGGAAATTGCGGATAATTTTTTTTCCTTCTGCAGAATGATACACTTCGGGATGGAACTGCAACCCGTATATTTTTTTACCTATAGAGTTCTCACTTTTAAATGCCGCAACAGGAATGCTTTCTGTAGAACCCAATAATTCAAATCCGGGGGGTAATTGCTGAATAGTGTCACTGTGACTCATCCAAACTTCAGACGAAGCAGGCAAATCATTTAATAGCTCATCAGTACCTTTTATACTGAACAATGCCCGGCCATATTCCCTTTTATTACTTTTCGTTACCAACCCTCCCAGTTTTTTTACGGTTAACTGAGCACCGTAACAAATACCCAATACCGGCAGCTTAGCGGCCATAGAAATGATATCCACTTCGGGAGCATCAACCTCATTTACGGAACAGGGCGACCCGGAAAGAATGATCCCTTTTAAGTTGGGATCGAAAGTGAATTCTTTATGATATGGTATGATTTCACAATACACATTGGCCTCCCTTACTGCCCTTGCGATCAACTGAGTATATTGAGAACCAAAGTCAAGAATAAGAATCTTTTCTGTCATATGGCTGCAAAGGTAATATAAGATAGCCGATAAGGGATTGAGGATGTCTGATAAAAAGGTTCTTTAAAAAGTATTGGCATGTATGTAGGATTCAATTTTTTAGTGCAACCTACTTTCAGTTTATTATATACGGTTTGTATTAACCGGAATTATTTTAAATCTTTGTAGCTAAATTAATTATATGAAAAGATCATTCATCATAATATTAACTGTTTCCATGCTATATGCTTGTAATTTCAGATCGGGGAGCGGCAATATCGTTACGGAAATACGTAATTCATCTTCATTTACCGGAATCAATGTATCCGGTGGGTTTGAAGTGGAACTAAGAACAGGTCCTCAAAAAATAACAGTAGAATCTGATGACAATATCATAAAATATATATTAACGGAGGTGCGGGATGGCCAGTTAAAAATAAGGCTTGATGAGAGTAACTTAAACGATGTTCATTTGAAAATTTATATCACAGCTCCGGAAATTAATGACATTAAAACAGCCGCTTCAGCAGAAGTGGATGTAAAAGATCTGCTGAGTTCAGGACAAAAGATCCGTTTGCAGTCCTCCAGCAGCAGTGAGATAAAAGCAAGACTGGACGCACCACAGGTAATTACTATTCTGAGCAGCAGCGCAGAACAAATATTATCAGGCAGAACAAGGGATATTTCCGTACAGGCTTCCAGCAGTGCGGAACTCAAAGCTTTTGAACTGTTAAGTGAAGATACAAAAGTACAGGCGAGTAGTGGAGCTGAAGTAAATGTATTTGCAAGCCAAACACTGAATGCAATTGCCAGTAGCGGAGCCACTGTCAGATACAAAGGAGCTGCAACTGTAAATAAAACAGTAAGCAGCGGGGCAGAAGTGAAGAAAGATAATTAAGGAAGATCGCTCAGCAAAAGCAAGTCATTCCTGACCTGCCGGTATATAATATAAAGCCCGAAAACATATATTTGGCACTATTTTAAAAAAAACATCCTGTTTTTCTAAAAAAACTTTTCTCATTTGCTTGCTATATAAAAACCAACCCTTACCTTTGCACTCCAAATTAAAAAACGGAATTTTAAAAGTTCTTTATATATGTCACAACGAATCAGAATTAAACTACAGTCTTACGACCACAATTTAGTAGATAAATCTGCTGAAAAGATTGTAAAAACTGTACGTAGTACGGGTGCAGTGGTAACAGGGCCAATTCCTTTACCTACGCATAAAAAGATATTTACTGTGTTGCGTTCGCCACACGTAAATAAAAAAGCCCGTGAACAGTTTCAATTGTGTACGCACAAACGTTTGTTAGACATTTACACCAGCAGCAGCCGTACAGTGGATGCATTGAGTAAGTTAGACTTGCCAAGTGGTGTGGATGTTGAAATAAAGGCTTGATGAACCTTTCCGCCGCGGCGGAACAGGCACCAGGTAAGCTCTTAAAAAGAAAAATATGAACGCCTATCTCCCTCAACCGGAGCGCTGGGCATAAAACAGATACAATGAAAAGTATTATTGGTAAGAAGATTGGCATGACCAGTATCTTTGATACAACCGGCAAACAAACTGCGGTTACCATCATCGAAGCGGGACCATGTGTAGTCACTCAAAAGAAAACCGTAGAAACAGACGGTTACAATGCGCTCCAGATCGCATTTGGTGATAAGAAAGAAAAACACTCCAACAAAGCCGAAGTAAACCACTTCGCAAAAGCCAACACGGCTCCTAAAAAATTCGTTCAGGAAATACGCGATAGCGAAATGACCAATGAAGCAGGTGAAACCATCACTGTAGACATTTTTGCCGAAGGCGATGATGTTCAGGTAATTGGTACCACCAAGGGTAAAGGTTTCCAGGGTGTTGTTAAGCGTCATGGTTTCCATGGTGTTGGTGGCCAGTCTCATGGTCAGCATGACCGTTCAAGAGCTCCGGGTTCTATTGGTAACTCATCTGATGCCAGCCGTGTATTCAAGGGAATGCGTATGGGTGGCCGTATGGGTCAGGACAGGGTTACCATGAAAGGGCTTAAAGTAATGAAGATATTCCCAGAAAAAAATTACATATTAATAAGTGGTTCGGTTCCGGGCCATAATGGTTCAATCGTTTTAATACAGAAGTAATATGCAACTAGATATAATAAATACAAAAGGTGAGAAAACCGGCAGAACGATTGAGTTACCGGATGATATTTTTGGAATTGAGCCAAACGATCACGTAATATACCTTGCTGTAAAGCAATACCAGGGTGCACAACGCCAGGGTACGCATAAGGTGAAAACACGTATGGAAGTGAAAGGTTCGTCCAAGAAACTTCATAAACAAAAAGGAACCGGTGGTGCCCGTAAAGGTAACCTGCGCAATCCTTTGTACAAAGGTGGTGGTTCTATATTTGGACCAAAGCCCCATAAATATGATATCAAACTGAATCGTAAAGTAAAGGATCTTGCTAAAATGAGCGCATTGGCTTATAAAGCAAAAGACAATGCGATCATGGTTTTAGAAGATGTCAGCATGGATTCACCAAAGACAAAAACATTTACAGGAATCCTTTCCAGTCTGAACATCGGTCGTAAGAAAACCTTGTTCGTTATGCCGGAAAATAATGATAACCTGTACCTGAGCTTACGCAATGTACCGGCTGTTAAAGGCACATTGTTGAGTGATCTGAATACGTACGATATTTTAAATGCAAACGTATTGTTGCTTACAGAAACTACTGCAAAGTTATTTTCTGAAGCAGGTGAAGAAGCTGTAGCATAAGAAGTCCGGGATTGGCCGATGTACATTCAGCTGATCTTGGAATATATTTTTAAATAGTAACAAATTATTCGACATGAAACTGTCAGACGTATTAATAAAGCCAATCTTATCTGAAAAAGCGAACAAGCAATCAGAAAAAATGAACCGCTACACTTTTGTTGTAGACAGGAAGGCTAATAAACTGGAAATTAAAAAAGCAGTAGAACAATTCTACGGAGTTCAGGTAGAAGATGTAAATACAGCGATCATTCCTTCCAAGCTGAAATCAAAATATACCAAAGCTGGTTATATCGTTGGTCGCAAACCGGCAAAGAAGAAAGCTATGGTAACTGTTGCTGAAGGAGAAACAATTGATCTTTACGGAACAGTTTAATAAAAAGAATTACTGATAATAATGAATGGTGGTCAGCACCGCAAAGTTTTGACAAATTAAAAGATATTAAAAATGGCACTTAGAAAATACAAACCGGTAACTGCAGGAACCCGTTGGAGAATTGGAAATGCATACGCAGAGATAACAACCAACATTCCT
Source organism: Ferruginibacter sp. (assembly GCA_037969135.1). Lineage (GTDB taxonomy): Bacteria > Bacteroidota > Bacteroidia > Chitinophagales > Chitinophagaceae > Ferruginibacter. Next base: position 7,314 of record JBBKWV010000126.1, on the reverse strand, counting down.
GAAAAATCTTTACTGGAAAAACAAAAGAACACAGCAGGTAGAAATGCACAGGGCAGAAGATCTATGCGCTATATGGGTGGTGGAAACAAAACCATGTACCGTATCATCGATTTTAAGAGAAGTAAGAAAGATATACCGGCTGTTGTAAAAACAATTGAATACGATCCAAACCGTACTGCTTTCATCGCTTTATTGGCTTATGCTGATGGTGAAAAACGTTATATTCTTGCTCCGCAAGGTTTACAGGTAGGGCAAACCGTTATCAGCGGCGACAATGCTGTTCCGGAATTGGGTAATGCATTGATGTTGAAAAACATGCCATTGGGTACCAACGTACACAATATTGAAATGCAGCCTGGACAAGGTGGAATTTTGGTACGCAGTGCCGGAACATCTGCACAGCTTAGCAATAAGGAAGGCAAATACGCTGTACTTAAAATGCCAAGTGGTGAATTAAGAAAAGTATTGATCAATTGTTATGCAACCGTAGGTGTTACCAGTAACAGTGACCATAACCTGGAGAGCATGGGTAAAGCCGGCCGTAACAGGTGGAAGGGTATTCGTCCACGTACAAGAGCGGTAGCGATGAACCCGGTTGATCACCCGATGGGTGGTGGTGAAGGTAGAGCTTCAGGAGGTCATCCTCGTAGCAGAAAAGGTAAGTATGCAAAAGGACAGATCACCCGTACAAGAGGTAAGGGTTCTGATAAAATGATCATCCAGAGAAGAAACGGTAAGAAATTACCCAATAAATAATTAATCATTCATTGTTAAAATATCCTGCTAACATCAGGAAAATAAACAAAAACAAATAAAACATGGCTCGTTCATTAAAAAAAGGTCCTTATATAGAAGCTAAACTTGAAGCAAAAGTGATGGCTGTTATTGAAGGAAAAAGTAAAAAAGGTGTAATTAAGACATGGAGTCGCAGAAGCACGATCACCCCGGATTTCGTTGGTCAGACTTTCGCTGTGCACAATGGCAATAAATTCATCCCGGTTTATGTAACTGAATTTATGGTGGGTCATAAATTAGGTGAATTTGCACCAACAAGGAATTTCAGAGGTCACTCAAGTAAAAAAATATCGTAATTGAAATGTTGACGGGTAGAACGGTTTAAATCAAACCAGTAAGCCAACAAACTTTCTAAACATAAAAATAACAATGGAAGCAGTAGCAAAACTTAATAATTATCCTACATCACCCCGCAAAATGCGTTTGCTTGCAGACCTGATTCGTGGATTGAAAGTAGATAAAGCCCTGGCAGTATTGGATCACAATCCAAAGCATCCGGCAGTTCCTTTACGTAAGCTGGTATTATCAGCGATCAGTAACTGGAAAGCTAAAAATGAAGGCGAAGATGAAACTACCTTATTGGTAAAAACAATTTTTGTTGATGGTGCAAGGGTTATCAAGCGTATGCGTCCGGCTCCGCAAGGCCGTGGATACAGGGTTAGAAAACGCAGTAACCACGTTACACTGATCGTTGATGTTCCGGGAGCAAACGGAAAACCTGCTAAAGCAAAAAAAGCAGCAACAGCAGTTGCAGTAACCGATCAACCAGTGGTTGAAACAAAAACAAAAAAAGCAGCTCCTAAAAAAGCAGCAGCAAAGAAGACAGCAACTAAAAAAACAAATAATTAAAAACCGATTATGGGTCAGAAAACAAATCCGATAGGTGCAAGATTAGGAATCATTCGTGGTTGGGATAGCAATTGGTTTGCACATAAAAAAGATTATGCAAACAAACTGATTGAAGATGATCGCATCAGAAATTACCTGAATGCCCGTGTTAATAAAGGTGGTATTTCTAAGATCGTTATTGAGCGTACATTGAATAAACTGATCGTTACCATTCATACATCAAAGCCCGGTATCATTATCGGTAAAGGTGGTGGAGAAGTTGACCGTATCAAAGAAGAGTTGAAGAAATTATGTGGTAAAGAAGATGTGCAGATCAATATTCTGGAGATCCGCCGTCCGGAACTGGATGCAAACATCGTAGCAGATACGATTGCCCGCCAGTTGGAAAACCGTATCAATTATAAGCGTGCGATCAAAATGTCTATCGCTTCTGCATTGCGTATGGGAGCGGAAGGTATTAAAGTGAAAGTAGGTGGCCGTTTGGGCGGTGCAGAGATTGCACGTAGCGAAGAGATCAAACAGGGCCGTACACCATTGCATACCCTGCGTATGGATATCGATTATGCAAACGTATTTGCCTTGACTGTTTATGGTAAAATAGGAATCAAAGTTTGGATCTGTAAAGGAGAAGTTCTTGGAAAAAGAGATCTGAATCCAAATGTAATTGCAGGTGCAAAAAATGAAGGACCAGACAGGCCAGGTGGTGGATTCGACAGAAGAGATGATCGCAGAGGCGGTGGAGACAGAAGAGACGATCGCAGAGGCGGTGGTGGAGCAGGCGGTGACCGCAGAGGCGGTGGCGGCGGAGGTGGAAGAAGATAAATTGGAATGTAAAATGGCGCATGTTTGATGGATGATCTCATTCGCCGTAAATATTAAATATACATTGTAAAAGTTGTTTGATCTGTTCATAACAAATGCCGGATCACACATCAAAAATTAAGAAAAGATGTTATCACCAAAAAGAAGCAAACACAGAAAAACCCAGAAAGGGAGAATGAAGGGAGATACGAAAAGAGGAGCTACCCTGTCTTTTGGATCATTTGGTCTGAAAGCGCTGGATAGTGTTTGGTTAACAAATCGTCAGATTGAAAGTGCCCGTCAGGCAATGACCCGTCATATGAAGCGTGAAGGTAATGTTTGGATCAGAATTTTTCCCGACAAACCGATCACTGCCAAGCCTGCAGAGGTAAGGATGGGTAAAGGTAAAGGTAACCCCGAAGGATGGGCTGCAATTGTACAACCAGGCAGAATTTTATTCGAAGCCGATGGTGTACCGGAGCAGGTAGCAAAAGAAGCATTCGCTTTGGCAGCTCAAAAATTACCGATACTTACCAAGTTTGTGGTGCGTCATGATTATCAAGCATAAACTGATTTGAAAAACGGTTGTTCCGGAACAATTGAAAAACAAATACCGGGTCACCAAATATCAAATCTTCAAAATAAATAAAGATGTCTAAAAAAGTTGATTTCGTAAAAAGTATTGAAGGGTTAAGTGAAACTGACCTTACAGCAAAGATCAGGGAAGATGAATTGCGTTTAAAGAAGTTAAGCTTTGCGCATGCAATCGCACCACTGGAAAATCCTCAAAGTATTCGTTTTTTGAGAAGAGATATTGCCCGTTTGAAAACGGCATTAAGAAAAATACAAATAGGAGCATAATAAAACGTTTAAGGTTTTAATGTTTGAAGTGAAAAGTGGAAATACCGAAGCTTTAAATAAAATAAAAGACTTAAACCATTAAATAAAAAATGATGGAAGCAACAACAACAACAACCAGCGTTGTAAGGAATTTAAGAAAGATCAGGGTAGGAGTAGTATCCAGCAATAAAATGGATAAGACCATCACCGTAAACGTAGAGCGTAAGATCAAACACCCGCTGTATGGTAAGTTCTTGAAAAAGACAACCAAGTTTCATGCTCATGATGAAAAAAATGAGTGCAGCATTGGCGATACCGTAAAAATTATGGAAGCACGCCCGATGAGCAAAACAAAGCGTTGGAGATTGGTAGAAGTAGTGGAGAAAGTGAAATAAAATGAATGATACCGGATGTGATATTTTACATCAGATTGAATTCCTTACACAAAATTAAACACTGGTTTGGATCGAGGATATAAAAGTCAGAGATCATAGATCAAAAATCGTTCAGAAATGATACAACAAGAGAGCAGACTAAACGTAGCGGATAACAGCGGTGCCAAAGAAGTACTTTGTATTCGTGTACTGGGTAACAGCGGACAGGATTATGCCAGGATTGGTGATAAGATCGTTGTTACCGTTAAAGATGCCATGCCCGCAGGTGGTATAAAAAAAGGTACCGTTAGTAAGGCTGTAATTGTAAGAACTAAAAACAAATTACGCCGCAAAGATGGTTCTTATATCCGTTTTGATGACAATGCTGTTGTGTTGTTAAACAATTCAGATGAACCAAGGGGTACCCGTATTTTTGGGCCGGTGGCCAGGGAATTAAGGGATAAAGGGTATATGAAGATCATATCACTTGCTCCGGAAGTATTGTAAGAATAGCTGTTATCAGTTAACAGTTTGAAAAAGACAAAACAGGATCTAAATATAGAAAATCGGCCGGCAGCTAATCGCTAAAAGCCAAAAGCAAAAAAAAATGAGTACAAGATTTAAACCAAAGTTCAATATTAAAAAGGGCGATTCGGTAGTAGTAATTACCGGTGATGACAAGGATATGAAGAAACCCCGCAAAGTATTGGAAGTACTATTGGAAAAAGGCCGTGTATTGGTTGAAGGCGTGAACATCGTAACCAAACATACAAAGCCTACAGCACAGAATACTAAAGGCGGTATCCAAAAGATTGAAGCACCGATCGCTATCAGCAATGTTATGTTATGGGATGCAAAATCAAGTACCGGAAGTAAAGTAAAACTTTCACGCGAAGACGGAAAATTAGTAAGAACAGCTAAAAAATCAGGGGAGGTAATCAAATAATGAGTACAACAACTAACAACCCAAGATTAGCAGATAAGTACAAAAAAGAAGTTGTACCTGCTTTAATGAAAAAATTCAGTTACAAAACGGTAATGCAGGCACCGAAATTAACCAAGATTTGTTTGAATCGCGGTGTTAACGGAGCTGTTACTGATAAAAAACTGATTGATATTGCAATCGATGAACTGTCAAACATCACAGGTCAGAAAGCAGTAGCAACCATGTCGAAAAAAGACATATCAAATTTCAAATTGCGTAAGAACATGCCCATCGGTGCAAGAGTTACTTTACGTGGTGTGAAAATGTATGAATTCCTCGACAGGCTGGTATCCGTTTCTTTACCACGTGTACGTGATTTCAAAGGGATCAACGATAAGTCATTTGATGGCCGCGGTAATTATACAATGGGCGTTACCGAGCAAATCATTTTCCCGGAGATTGATATCGACAAAGTAAATAAGATCACCGGTTTGGATATCACATTTGTAACAACTGCAGGAACCAACGAAGAAGCGTTTGAATTATTGAAAGAATTGGGAATGCCGTTTAAAAACATGAAAAAAACAGAAATTTAAAATATGGCAAAGAAATCAATCATAGCCAGGCAGGCAAAAAGGGTTAAAATCGTAGCAAAATTTGCTGAGAAAAGAGCAGCACTTAAAGCCGCAGGTGATTACGCAGCTTTGGATCTATTACCAAAAAATGCTTCACCTGTACGTTTAAAGAATCGTTGTCAGTTAACCGGCCGTCCACGCGGATATATGCGCCATTTTGGTGTAAGCCGTATCATGTTCAGAGACATGGCCCTGGCTGGTAAAATTCCTGGTGTAACGAAAGCCAGTTGGTAAACTGGATTCCGGAAACAGGGAACTGGATAGCAACCCAATTTTGAAACGCTATGCAGCAACCGATAACCGGCATCAAGTATCCAAAAAGGATATCGCATTGTAAAAAATTATTTAAATCAATTAACAAACATAACAATGGTTACTGATCCAATTGCAGATTATTTAACAAGAATTCGCAACGCACAAATGGCTAATCACCGTATTGTAGAAATTCCTGCAAGCAATTTAAAAAAGCGCATTACAGAGATTTTGTACGATAAAGGCTATATTTTAAAATACAAATTCGAAGATGATAGTAAACAAGGACTGATCAAAATAGCCCTGAAGTATGATCCATCTACCAAATTACCCGTGATCCAGATTCTGGAAAGAGTGAGTCGTCCGGGTTTGCGTTCTTATTCCAAGCCGGAAGATTTTAAACGTGTGAAAAATGGTTTGGGAATAGCGATCATTTCTACCTCAAAAGGAGTTATGACGGATAAAGAAGCCAAAGCACAGAATGTAGGTGGTGAGGTTCTTTGTAACATATTCTGATAAACAGATTTATAGATTTAAAAATCCGGAAATGTTTTTAAATCACATTATAAAGATTGAATTAAGCTTTCTATACATAGCTGAACACAATCACGCAGAGTTTCCAAATAAATTTATTCAAATTTTCAAATTATTACAATGAGTCGTATAGGAAAAAAACCGGTGGATGTTCCAAGTGGCGTTAGTTTTTCTGTTAGTGCAGATAACCTGGTTACAGTAAAGGGACCAAAAGGAGAATTAAAACAAGCTATTGACAGGGATATTAAAGTAGAACTGAAAGATGGTAAGATCGAATTCACCCGCCCAACTGATCAGATCCGTCACCGTGCCATGCATGGTTTGTATCGTTCTTTGATCAATAACATGGTTACAGGCGTTACAGAAGGATATACAAAGAAACTGGAACTGGTGGGGGTGGGTTATAAAGCTTCCAGCCAGGGAAATTTACTGGATCTTGCTTTGGGTTATTCTCACAATATCATCGTTGAAGTACCCAAAGAATTATCTGTTAAAACGGAACAGGAAAAAGGTAAGAACCCGATGATCACTTTCGAAAGTATCGATAAGCAGTTGATCGGACAGGTTTGTGCGAAGATCCGCAGCTTACGCAAGCCGGAACCATACAAAGGTAAAGGTGTGAAATTTGCCGGTGAAGTATTGAGAAGAAAAGCAGGTAAATCAGCAGGTAAGTAATACCAGGTTGAAGGTTAAGGTATGAATCAATTGGAAAATAAATAATTTTCAAATATTCAGATCAAACAATTATAAAATCATTCCCGGCAGTATCGGGAAAATAAATAAAAGAAGATGAGTAACAATAAATCAAGTGCCAGACAAAAGATCAGGTATCGTATCCGTAAAAAGATCAGCGGTTCTGCAGCTTTACCCCGTCTTTCTGTATTCAGAAGCAACAGTGATATCTATGCACAATTGATTGATGACAACAATGGTTCTACTATTGCAGCAGCATCATCAAGACAAAAAGATATTGCAGCGCAGAAAGCACCAAAAATTGATAAAAGCAAAATGGTTGGAGAATCTATTGCAAAAAAAGCAGTTGAATTGGGTGTGAAAAAAGTAGTATTTGACCGTAGTGGTTATATCTACCACGGCCGTGTAAAAGCAGTGGCTGAAGGTGCAAGAGAAGCAGGGTTGGAATTTTAATTTTATCTTTAAAGATTGCTTTCCGCAATTTTTAAGTATAAATATTCAATATTAAATATCAAATCTTAAACAGATTTAAATGTCAAACGTAATTGCAAATAAAATGAAGGCTGGTGATCTGGAACTAAAAGAAAAAGTAGTTTCCATTAACCGTGTTGTAAAA
>JBBKWV010000125.1:0-8913 GCA_037969135.1 Ferruginibacter sp. | reverse complement strand
CTAAAAAGGGTATTTAAGGTCGGCAAAGATAAGCAATAGACAGAATCAGGCAAATGCTGTTTACTAATGAGTATATAAGGAACTGTTAATTAAATACCCGTTTAAAAATAATCCAACCTTGTAACCGTTAATCCGGATAAGAATATTTATTTTGCAACCACTTCAACTTTATATTTCAATTCAACTCAACTATTGATTTTTTTGCCCAATTTGTCTTTAAGTGAAGAAAGTATCTGTTTTAAGATCTTTTCGTATACCTGCATGAAAATAAAATTGGGATTCTTTGCATTTTTAAACCTGTTGAATTATATAAAATGACAACAATAAATACTGCCATTTCCCAAAGAGAAAATTTTACCCCCTCCCGGTTTACCTTGTTTTTATGGTGGCTTTCTACTGCTGAAAAAGAGATACTGATCGATTCAGTCATCGACAGGAACCGTTATCGCATCATCGGAATGACGGTGCTGGGTACATGGGCTTTTGCCAGTTTAACCTGGACCTATTTTTTCTTTACAATTATAGATTCCCTGATTATCAGCATTGCCTTTGGTTTATTCATGGGATTCATCATTCTAACCATCGACAGGGCATTGATAAAAGGAATCACAAAATTCAACAAAAGAAAATTCACCCCAATATTATTCCGGGGATTGCTGGCAATTACTATTGGAACATTTATGGCACAACCGGCCGTGTTGTATATGTTTGATAAAGAAATAAAACTCCAGTCATCTCTCGACAATGAAAAAAAGAAGCAGGTAAAACGCCAGGAACTGGATCTGTTATATAAAAAACAAAAAGAAGATCTGACAGTTCAAAGAGCAGGCATCAAAAAAGATCTTGAAGCCAGGTATGACGCTGTATCAAAAGCAAGGATCGACTTTTTAGCGGAGTCAGATGGCAGTGGCGGTAGCGGGAAGATCGGGTTAAAAGAGATTGCGCTAGCTAAACGCAACGAATACCAGAAAATCGATGCAGCATATCAGGATCTGTTGAAAGTGAATCTGCCAAAGCTGGAAAAGATAGATGCAGAACTTCTTGATCAGGAAAATAAAATAAAAACTGCTGAAACAGCATTCCTCACTTTACTCAACAATGGATTTCTGACAAGGGTTGAAGCATTGAATAATTTACTCAGGGATAATGCTGCACTTCAATTCAGGTATTATTTGATCGTATTTATATTAATGCTGATTGAACTTATGCCCGTAATTGCAAAAACCATGTTGCCTTCCGGCAGTTATGATGAAAAAACAAAGCTGCGTGAAGAAATGGAGATCGAAATTGCCCTAAGCAATGCCGGCAAAGAACAACAACTCAAAGAAATGTACAATCGAATGGCATTTGAAAATGATTCAGATACCCTAACTGCCTTTTTCGCACTTACAAAAGAAGACAGGATTGAAAAAATTAAATCCTTCAGCCAGCAATGGAAGGCAGAAAATCACCAGACCTTTGATGGGCTATGGGAAAAGATGAAGAAAGAAATACTCAGCAAACAGGAAAACTGAAAAGTTTTCTACATAGTTGACCGGGAAAATCATCTGAAATTGGAGAATTGCTCACCAGCTATTTTCCCTGATTCCATTCCGCTTTTTTACCAAATAAATATAATTTATCCCCTCGTCTTGAATGGCAGTGCAATTCAGCTTATTTTTGTCCACTATGGCGAAAAAAGTTGGTGATACTCCTCTCATGCTTCAACACAATGCCATCAAGGCAAAATACCCTGATGCTATTTTGTTATTCCGGGTAGGCGATTTTTATGAAACTTTTGGTCAGGACGCCATAACAAGTTCCCGGGTTTTGGGAATCACGCTCACGAAAAGGAATAACGGAAATGCAGCTTCTGCAGAACTTGCCGGATTCCCCCATCATGCACTGGATACCTATTTGCACAAACTGGTAAAAGCCGGGTTTCGAGTTGCCATCTGCGACCAGCTGGAGGACCCGAAAACAGTCAAGGGGATCGTAAAGAGAGGTGTTACAGAATTGGTAACTCCCGGTGTGGCAACCAATGATAAATTACTGGAACACAACAGCAATAATTTTTTAGCCGCTCTGCATATCAATGAAGAAAAAACAGGTATATCCTTTTTGGATATTTCCACCGGAGAATTTTTTATCGCAGAAGGTGATAAAGAATATTGCGACAAATTATTACAAAGTCTCCAACCTGCTGAAGTGATCTTTCAGAGGAACAAACAAAAAACTTTTAAAGAATATTTTGGCAATTCGTTTTTCACCTATACTCTGGATGAATGGATATTTACGGAAGCCTATGCCACAGAAAATCTCTTAAAACATTTTGGCACCCACAGCCTCAAAGGTTTTGCTGTTGATGGGATGACTGAAGGCATCATTGCCTCGGGAGCCATCCTTCATTACCTGAAAGATACCGAGCATCCAAACCTGCAACACATTACTGCTTTACAAAGGATCAACAAGGATGATCATTTGTGGATGGACCGTTTCACCATCCGCAACCTGGAGCTCATCAGCAACAATGATAACAGCCATACGCTTTTCAATACCATCAACCAGACAGTTTCACCCATGGGAGCCCGTTTACTCCGGCGCTGGATGCTGATGCCGCTCAATAATATCATTGGCATCAATGAAAGGCTTCAGGCAGTTGAATACCTGATAAAGGAAACGGATACACGCAATAAGATCAGCCAGCATATCAAACAAGCCGGTGACGTGGAAAGGCTGGCAGCAAAAGTACCCTTAAAAAAAATAAACGCCCGGGAAGTGTTGCAGGTTGCAAAAGGATTGCAGCAAACAGAATGGATAAAAAAGATCTGCAGCAGTTCTACCAATGCATATTTAAAAAGACTGGGAGATTCTCTGAATGGCTGCCAGTATATTTTAGATAAAATTTTAAAGGAGATCAATGAAAACCCTCCGGTAGTAAGTAATAAGGGCGGTTTGATCGTTGCCGGCATTCATGAAGAACTGGATGAACTCAGAAAGATTGCCAGTGGAGGAAAAAATTACCTGCTCGAATTGCAACAGAAAGAGGCGATCAATACCGGGATCTCTTCTTTAAAAATAAGTTTCAACAATGTTTTTGGATATTACCTTGAAGTAACAAACCTGCATAAGAACAAAGTGCCTGAAACCTGGATACGCAAGCAGACACTTACCAATGCAGAAAGGTATATCACTCCGGAATTAAAAGTTTATGAAGAAAAGATAATCGGCGCAGAAGATAAGATCTTCCAGATAGAACAACAGCTTTTCCAGGAATTATTAAATGAACTGCAGGATTACATCGCCCCCCTGCAGGTAAACGGCCATGTGATGGCAGTGCTGGATTGCCTGGGATGTTTTGCAAACAATGCTTTGCAATTCAATTATAAAAAACCCCTCTTGCATGAAGGCGATGAAATGGAATTATTGTCGAGCAGGCACCCGGTGATAGAAAGGAATTTACCCGTGGGAGAAAATTATATCAGCAATGATATTTTTCTTGACCCCGCCACACAACAGATCATTATTTTAACCGGACCCAATATGAGTGGAAAAAGTGCCATTTTACGGCAGACTGCTCTCATCACCCTGATGGCACATATGGGAAGTTTTGTTCCCGTTAGCACAGCAAAGATCCCGCTGACAGATAAAATATTTACCCGGGTGGGTGCTTCAGATAACCTCAGTGCCGGTGAAAGTACCTTCATGGTGGAAATGAATGAAACTGCCAGCATCATCAACAATCTCAGCAGGAGAAGTTTGATCTTACTGGACGAGATCGGGCGTGGCACTTCTACCTATGATGGTATTTCCATTGCATGGAGTATTGCAGAATATTTACATCATTCTCCACATGCCCCAAAAACATTGTTTGCAACCCATTACCATGAATTGAATGAACTGGAGAATAAATTCAACCGGATCAAAAATTTCCATGTTACCAATAAAGAAGTGGGGAATAAAATAATCTTCTTAAGAAAACTTGCTCCCGGTGGCAGTACGCATAGTTTTGGTATTCATGTTGCACGTATGGCCGGAATGCCGCCCAAATTGATCGACAGAGCAAATGAAATATTACTGGAACTGGAAAAAAGCAGGGATACCAGTAAAGAAACCGGTCATGATATTACCGATACCCTCAAAAAAGTAAGTCTGCCTAAAATGCAACTAAACATTTTTGATGCACACTCATTGACTTTTGAAGAGATCAGGTTACTGCTTGAAACAGTAGATATAAACAGGCTCACACCTGTGGAAGCATTATTGAAACTACAGGAGATAAAATCAAAGATCAAATAAGCAAAGAAAATATTTCCACAGAAATCATTGCCAGTCTTTTTTGAGTCAGATTTTGTCGAGCCTGTTAAAACTATATTAACAGTTGCAGCATAAATTACATTTTAACGGTCTTTAAATATCTTTACAGGGCTTATGATTAAATATATTTTTATAGCGTTTCTTTTTCTGGCATTACAAAATCAACATCTTTCTGCACAAACCTGTACTACACTGGGACAAACACCGGCAACTGCATTTCCAGTTTGTGGTACAACTGTTTTCAATCAGGGGAGTGTAGCCATTTGTGGAGGAACTACAGTACCTTCTCAATGCCCCGGAACCTTGTTCACAGATAAAAATCCTTACTGGTATAAATTTACCTGTTTTGCCACCGGCACCCTTGGCTTTTTAATTACCCCCAGTAATATTGGCGATGACTACGATTGGCAATTATTTGATGTTACCGGCCGCAATCCCTCAGATATTTATATCGACCCATCGTTGTTTGTTTCCTGTAACTGGAGTGGAGAGGGTGGACTTACTGGTGCTTCCGCTGCAGGCACTTCTCTGGTTAGATGTGATGGCCCGGGTGTCCCCTTATTCAGTTCTATGCCAACCCTGATCACCGGGCACAATTATATTTTACTGGTGAGTCATTTTACCGATTCACAGGTAGGCTATTCCTTGTCTTTTGGCGGTGGCACAGCAGACATTACAGACCCGGTCCCCCCCCATCTTTTAAAAGCAGATGCAGGTTGTGATGGAACGACCATTACCATCAACCTGAATAAAAAAATGAAATGTAATAGCCTGGCCGCCAATGGCTCAGATTTTTCAATCAATACAGCTGCAAACAGCATCATTGCAGCATCAGCCATTGGTTGTATCTCGGGTTTTGATATGGACTCTGTAACACTGACCCTGAGCAGTCCTTTAGCTCCCGGAAATTATATCATTACCATTAAGAACGGATCTGACACTAATACCCTGCTGGATAATTGCGATAGAAATATTCCGGAAAATGAAACCCTCTCTGTAACTGTTTTTCCGTTGATACCCACTCCCATGGATAGCCTGAAGAAACCGGCATGCTCACCCCAGATACTGGAATTGGTTTTCAGGAAACCGATCAAATGCAGCTCCATTGCTGCGGATGGAACTGATTTTTCAGTGATCGGACCTTATGCTGTAACAGTGACGGGTGCCAGTGGAAATTGTGTCAATGGCCTTACCTCAAAAATATTTGTACAACTGGCAAATCCGATGCAGGTAGCCGGCAATTTTATCATCAGGTTAAACCGCGGCACTGATGGGAACACTGTTTTTGATGACTGCAGCCAGGAAACCCCTGCAGGTTCCTTTATTCCATTTACAATAAAAGACACTGTGAATGCAAATTTTACTTATTCCATTCTTTTTGGCTGCAAAGAAAACACGGTTCAGTATAATCACAATGGATCCAATGGGGTTACCAACTGGAACTGGAATTTTGACAATCTGCAGACAAGCACCCTTCAAAATCCATTGATCATTTATACCAACTTTGAACAAAAAAACACTTCATTGATCGTTTCAAACGGTGTTTGTTCAGATACCTCATCCATTACTTTATTTTTTGATAATCTTTTGCATGCCCGTTTTGAGATCAGTCCCATTGTTTGTCCGAATGACAAGGCCGCCATTGTAAATAATACCATCGGAAATATCGTAAACTGGTCATGGGATTTCGGCAATGGAACAACAGGAAATGTGAGAGATCCGGCGCCTCAAACGTATATGGTTGGGAATACTTCTTATAGTGCAATTGTAAAACTTACTGCAACAAATAATTATGGATGCAGCGACAGTATTCAAAAGATCATTCAAATAATCAACAACTGCTATATCGCTGTCCCCTCTGCTTTTACACCCAATAACGACGGACTTAACGATTACCTGTACCCGCTGAATGCCTACAAAGCCAGGGACCTCAGTTTCGCTGTGTACAACCGGTTTGGACAACGCATTTTTTATACCACTAACTGGTTAAATAAATGGGATGGAAGGTTTAAAGGACAGGGTGCCGATCCCGGAACCTATGTATGGATACTCAGTTACATTGAAACCGATACAAATAAACCGGTGAAAGTAAAAGGCACTACGGTATTGATCAGATAGATAATATCTTTTGATCTTGCATTCCCTTTTCAGATTGATTTAAAGCTTTGCTGAATCTTTGATTCAAAGAATGACTTAATACCAAAATTGGCTTTCCGTTTTAATATTGAAGCATCCCAATTCATTTCATTGTCAAATTGATTAAGTTTGCAGCTAAATTGATATCATGGAGCACAAGCCTGTTTACTACGGAGAATACCTGCAACTGGATAAAATAATAAAAGCACAGCATCCCGTTAGTTTTGAAGAAGGGAAAATACCGGCTCATGATGAAATGCTGTTCATCATCATACACCAGGCATACGAGCTTTGGTTTAAACAGATCCTGTTTGAAGTGAATTCGGTTCTGGAGATCATGAACAAACCTTCCATTAACGATAATTCTGCCGAACTTCAAACGATCGTTCACCGGATGCACCGGGTTGTAACCATCCTGAAAGTTTTGGTTCAACAAATAGATATACTGGAAACGATGACTCCCATGGATTTTCTGGATTTCAGGGATATGTTACGCCCCGCTTCAGGATTCCAAAGCTGGCAGTTTAAGATACTGGAAGCCAAACTGGGCCTGAAATTTGAACAAAGGCACGGACAACAATATTATGTTTCGCAATTGAAACAGGATGCTATTGATATCATAAAAGATGCGGAAAGCAGCCCTTCCGTTATGCAACAGGTAAATAGCTGGTTGGAACGCATGCCTTTTTTTGATGAAAAAAATTACTGGTCCGGTTATACATCTTCGGCAGAGCAGAAAAGCATTCATCCATTCTGGTCGGATTATGAAAATATTTATACCAACAGCCTGGCTGAAGGAGAAAAAAACAACACGACTTTTTTCAAAAACATTTTCTTTGATGAAGACAAGAACCCCGAAAGAACATTGTCTGCCGGCGCCTGCCGTTCGGCTTTATTTATTATGATATACCGGGGTTACCCGATGCTGGAACTACCCTTCCAGTTGCTGGAAACCTTACTTGAAATTGACAACCAATTGGGCAACTGGCGTTACCGTCATATCAATATGGTACGCAGGATGATCGGAACACGCATAGGAACAGGTGGCAGTACCGGTGCAGGATACCTGCAGGGAGCCATGGACAAACATTATATTTTTAAGGAGATCTCCCAACTAAACAGTTTCTTAATTGACCGGAGGAAACTGCCTTTATTGCCAAAGGAATTGACAGATAAGCTAGGGTATAATTTTTAATAAAATGTTACGGATTTAAGTCCGGAACATTGCATTAAACCAGGCTTTTCAATTTTTCTACCACAGCATCCACTTCTTCGCGGGTATTGTGTTTACAGAAACTGAATCGCACAGTTACCTGGTTGGGATTGTTGTTGATGGCACGTATCACATGGCTGCCTTGTTCAGCACCGGAAGTACAGGCACTGCCCCCACTGGCACAGATATTATTGATGTCCATGTTGAATAAGATCATTTCAGATTTTTCGGTTTTTGGAAAACTGGCACTCAACACTGTGTAAAGACTTTCCCCCAATACATCTCCGTTGAACCCAACTCCTTTTATATTCTTTTTGAGCTGTTCGTGCATATAATATTTTAAGGTACCGATATGTGCACTATCTGTTACATAATGCTCCGTTGCAAGTTCCAGGGCTTTTGCAAAACCTACAATACCATAAATATTTTCTGTGCCGGCACGCATATTGCGTTCCTGAGAACCGCCATGCACAAAAGGTTTGATCCTCACATTCTCATTTATATATAATATCCCCACTCCTTTGGGTCCATGAAATTTATGTGCAGCACCGGTAATAAAATGTACCGGCGTATTGCGCAGATCGAAAGGGAAATGCCCCACCGTTTGTACTGTATCACTGTGAAAAATTGCATTGTACAATTTACAAAGTTCTCCAACCGCATGAATATCCAGTATATTCCCGATCTCATTATTGGCATGCATCAGAGAAACAAGCGTTTTTACTTCAGTAGCAGCCAAAAGCTCTTCTAAATGCTCCAGGTCTACATGACCGTTAGGTAACAACTTTACATAACTCACTTTTACAGCATCCATTTTATCAAGATGTTCTACCGTATGTGTTACTGCATGGTGTTCGATGGGCGATGTGATGATGTGCTTACAGCCAAGGTCGCGGATAGAAGCCTGTATTGCGGTATTGCTGCTTTCAGTTCCGCCACTGGTGAAAAATATTTCTGCCGGATGTGCATTCAGGATCTTTGCTACCGACTTTCTTGCCGTTTCAATAGCCATCCTGGTTTCTCTTCCATAAGAATAGATGGAAGATGGATTGCCAAATTTTTCTGTAAGATAGGGCATCATGGTTTCCAATACTACCGGGTCCAG
This sequence comes from Ferruginibacter sp., assembly GCA_037969135.1. Lineage (GTDB taxonomy): Bacteria > Bacteroidota > Bacteroidia > Chitinophagales > Chitinophagaceae > Ferruginibacter. The sequence continues at coordinate 163 of JBBKWV010000125.1, read as the reverse complement.
GGCTGTAGTGGCTGCGTTATCGAAGTATATCCTGTTCATTTTTTTTAGTTTGAGGTTTGAAGTTTGAGGTTAGGGGTTAAGGGTTCAAACTTTGCGAACCAACTTCAAACCTCAAACTTAAAACTGTTTACATCGCTTCTTTAATATCCTTCATGATCCTCAA
>JBBKWV010000124.1:0-3522 GCA_037969135.1 Ferruginibacter sp. | reverse complement strand
GAATATTTATGCAATCAAAAGCAACGACAGTAGAACTGTATTTGAAAGAACTGCCCGAAGACAGAAAAGCCCCTATGGACAAACTGCGAAAAATTATTTTAAGAAATCTGCCTAAAGGGTTTCAGGAAATAATGTGTTATGGAATGATCGGTTATGTTGTGCCGCATTCGATTTACCCAAAGGGGTATCATTGCGATGCGAAACAGGCCCTGCCATTTATGAATATTGCATCACAAAAAAATTTTATAGCAGTTTATCACATGGGCATTTATTCAGATAATAAATTACTGGATTGGTTTATAAAAGAATATGCGAAAGCCGTTCCGGGGAAACTGGATATGGGCAAAAGTTGTATCCGTTTTAAGAGAATGGATAATATCCCTTTTGAGCTAATTGGAGAACTTTCATCAAAAATGACTGTGCAAAATTGGATTGATAAATATGAAGAAAGCTTTGTATCTCAAAAAAAGTAAATTTATTTTATGTCATATAACGAAAAACTGGCAGACAGGGTAAGAGAAATAATTGCTACTACCCAAAAGAATGTGGAGGAAAAACGCATGTTTGGTGGTTTGTGTTTTATGGTCAATGAAAAAATGTGTGTGGGTGTTGAAAAAGACCGGATGATGGTTCGGCTGGACCCGGCACTTTATGATGAACTGGTAGAAAAAGACGGTTGCAGCCCGATGGATTTTACCGGAAAAATTATGAAAGGGTATGTTTATGTTGATGAAACTGTTTTATCATCTAAAAAGCACCTGGCATTCTGGGTGGGGTTGGCTCTGGATTTCAACAAAATTGCCAAGGCTTCAAAAAAGAAGCCTAAAACAAAAAAATATTAGATTATGGATAATACTCAACAGCTGGAAATTAAAACAGGAATACAGGTTTTGAAAAATAACAGCGATGTATATGATGCTATTGTAGATCCCGAAAAAATGAAAAATTATTTTATTGCTGTGGGAACCGGTAAAATGACAGAAGGAGATACCGTTACCTGGAAATTCCCTGAAATGGATATGCGCTTTGTTGTAAAGGTGGGCAAATTGGTTAAGGATAAATACATTTCATTTTATTGGGACGGTGCAAGCGACGGAGAACAGACCTTGGTAGAAATATCTTTAGAACCGGTTGAAAAGGAAACAACTTTTGTTACCGTTACGGAAAAAGCCAAACCCAATAATGAACCCGGGATCAAGTGGTTAAAAAACAATACAGAAGGCTGGGCAAATTTTCTGGCTTGTTTAAAAGCCTGGATTGAATATGGTATTCACCTCCGCAAAGGTGCTTTTAAAGCTTCCCGGTAATCTCAACGTTAAAAACTCAATTTAAAAAGTATATGAAGAAAATGCTCATTTCATTTATTGCCATTTTATTTTTTTCCGCATTTCAGTTTTCTGATGACAGAAAAATATTTAAAAAATTAGATGTGCTGGAAGGAATATGGATAATGAATTCAGGTAAAAGAATCATTGGTGAAGAATGGAAAAAGACAGATGCTGAACTTTTACAATGCAAAGGATTTTATGTAAAAGGAAAGGATACTGTTATTACTGAAAATGTAGATCTGAAAATAACGGAAAAAGGGATTTTTTATATCCCTGTTGTTGAAGACCAGAATAACCGGGAGCCTGTTTCATTTAAATTGACATCAGCAGAGAATGATAGCTATGTTTTTGAAAACCCACAACATGATTTCCCCAAGCGGATAACATACCAGTTTGTATCGGCAGATTCACTGCATGCGTTCATTGACGGCGGGCCGGCATCACCTGGAGAAAGGCAGGATTTTTATTTCAAAAAAATCAGATAGAGCAAAATGTAATTCAGATCATGCAATTTAATAATCATGCAGGGTTGAAAGTTTAATTCAGGGTTATATTAAAAGGCTGTCATGGAATCGGAATCGTAAATTATTTTTGATAATTTACCTCTCTTCATGACAGCCTTTTTAAAAAAATATTTCTAATTCTTCCTTTTAAAAGTTCCTTCCATAAACTTCATTTCTTTTCCATCCATGCCGGCACCATACATGGTCATCGTGTATGAGTTGTCATCAATGATTTTCATTTCTTCACGTATGTCAGTATCTTTTCCAGACATGGGATCTGTTTGCTGGCCTTTCAGACTTAATAACTTGGTAGCTTCATCATAAGTGCCGGTCATACGAACCATTCCGGTACCCATATTATCTACCCAGGTACTCACAAACATTTTTTTACCATTGTCATAACCCATGGTGCTCATACCTTCAAAAGGCATTCCCATCATCATGGAACTGAACTTACCAACCACATATCGACCACCCAAAGCAGATGTTTGCACATTGGTAGCTTTCATCTTTGTTGGAGGTGCGGCCGGATCCATCCATTGGCTTACTTCAGATTCCCATGTCCCATTCATGTTTTCCAACCATTTATGCATGGCACCCGGAGTAGCAAAATCCTGCCAGGCTTTCATCATTGCAGCACTGTCCATTGGAGGAGCTGCTGTTTCAGGTAGTGCGTCTGCCATTTTATCTGCACTTTCAACTACCGGAATTTCAGATTTTGCTTTGTCTTCGCTGTTGTTACAACTAATCAGAAAAAGAGTGGCTGCACACAGCGTTAATGTTATTCGTTTCATGTGTATATTTTTTTTAAATATATAAAATTGAAGCCATTTTTGCAAATGAAATTGAAAAATGGATTCAATGATTACCGGGTTTCATTTAAAATATTTTCCAGTCTTTCTTCAAGCGCATCAAATGAAGTATAACCCCTTGCGAACATATAGAATTTAGATTCGTTTAATTGCATCAATACTGCCGGAAATGAAGTCACCTGTAATTGTTTACATAAAGCAAATTCATAGTATGCTGCTTCTTTATATTCCTCACTACTCAGTTTTTCATAAAACACTTCTGCCTGTATACTGTATTTTTCCAGCAGATGACGATAGGCTTCATTGTCATCAAGATCGCGGCCTTCAACATAAAAGGAAGTTTGAAGATCCGATGCAAATTCCAGTTGTCTTTCGGGATAATATTCCTTTAAAATACTCAACGCGATTGCGGGCTTTTCTGAATTCAGGATCCAGTCACTTTCTTCGGGATTATTGATATGCCATAGATAATCTGCGCCGAATTTCACCCCGGCTATTTCTTCCACTCTTTTATAATCTGATTGAATATGTGCTGCAGCCTTTTGTATCGGCAATGCAAACTCTTCGATGATCATTCCGCCACTCAGCACTTCTATATTAAATTCGTTTGCATGTTTTTCGGCAAATTTTGTCATTACCGGACCAAATCCATAACACCAGCCACAATAGGCATCATAACAGTAAAAAATTGTTTTTTTCATTTCGTTTTTTCTTTGTCAACATCATAAAATATAACAAATCGGGTTTAGAAAGTAATTATTAATGTGCCTGCAACCAGTTCTCGCCAACACCCAATTCTGCATCTGTTGGAACGCCATTTGGTAAAACCATAGCATGTTGCATGCATTCCAGTATCACCGGTTTACCGGTTTCCAGGTC
>JBBKWV010000123.1:0-15368 GCA_037969135.1 Ferruginibacter sp. | reverse complement strand
TGACATAATAATTTTAAAAATGGATCAATAAACAATGGCTTATTTTGTATTAAAATCAGAAACATGCATAAAATGCCTTTAATATTGGTAATCGTTGCCGGATTTATGCTGCTTAATTCATGTGCTCCTAAACCTTATACTGATTCCAATAAAATATATAAGAAGAAGGTAAAAGGATTTGCAAGAATAATAAAAAAGGAACCCCAAATCAATGTTTTAGCCGATTCATTAAAATTACCGGATTATTGGATCGGTACGAGCAATTTTGGATTGAGGAAGCCCAATTTTGTGCTGATACATCATACAGCCCAAAACAGTTGTGAACAGACATTAAAAACCTTTGCAACCGAACAGACACAAGTAAGTGCACATTATTTGATCTGCAGGGATGGTACACTACATCACCTGTTAAATGATTACCTGAGAGCCTGGCATGCAGGGGTATCTAAATGGGGAAATGAAACTGATCTGAATTCCACATCTATTGGTATTGAATTGGACAACAATGGCGTGGATTCTTTTTCAGAGGCCCAGTTAAATACATTATCAGGTTTATTGTCAACCCTGAAAAAAAACTATAATATTCCAACAGCAAATTTTATCGGGCATTCCGATATTACTCCCGGCAGAAAAGTAGATCCAAACGTGCATTTTCCATGGAAAAGAATGGCAGATCAGGGATTTGGATTATGGTATAACGATACAAGTAATATTTCCCTTCCGGAAAAATTTGACCCCGCTTTGGCTTTAAGAATTGTTGGATATGATGTGGGAAATCTTCAAGCTGCTGTTGAAGCTTTCAGAAGACATTTTTTACAAACGGATGCTAAAGGGGTATTGACTGAGCCGGAGAAAAAAGTACTGTATATGCTGATGCAAAAATTCATGTAAATAAAGGAACGGAAATTAAGACCATAATAAGCTGTGATAATTTGAATGTTTCCTGGTTGTAATTTATTTGATCGCCTGAGATTATATTGAATAATGCGGTTGCACTTATTTGATAAAATATTTTCCAACATAAGGAAGTTTTTTTATTTCTTTTCTTTCCACTCTTCCTACAAACAAACAATATATTGCCAATAAAAATGTTGCCGATCCAAGGTTTAGGATTGTATTGGCATTTAATGCCACAATTCCTGAATGGATAAAATATATCAAAACAATAATAACCATATAGGCTACCAGTTTTTTCCAGGCATATGGAACACGATATACTTTTTGTCCCCAGATATAACATATGGCCATCATGCTTCCATAACAGATCAAGGTTGTCCAGGCACAGGCAACATATCCAAACCGGGGAATAAAAATATAATTGAGTGTGATGGTGATGGCTGTTCCTATGAGGGTAATATAAGCACCCGATAATGTTTTGTGGGAAATTTTATACCAGATCGATAAATTGTAATAAATACCCAAAAACATATTTGCTATCAATAGGATCGGAACCACTGAAAGACCAGCCCAGTATTTCGGACCAATAAAATATTTCCAGATGGGCATATACAAACTAACGACCAGAAACATGACTGAAATAATAATGACAAAAAATTTCATCACCCTTGCGTATACCCTTTGTGGATTGTTTCCTTCAGCCTGTTTGAAGAAAAAAGGTTCTGCGCCCATTTTAAAAGCCTGTATGAACAAGGTTATCAGGATTGAAAGTTTATAACAGGCATTGTAAATTCCCACCTGTTCTTCCCTGAATCCCACTTCCCCCGGAAGCCACCAGCGAAGCATCAGCCTGTCGAATGTTTCATTGATCATTCCTCCCATTCCAACGATCAATAATGGGAGAGAAAAGATCATCATTTCCTTCCAAAGTTTTGTGTTGAATGTAAAACGGATCTCCCTGATCTCACGGCTGAGCAAAATCAGCGTCAATGCCGACTGGATAACATTGGCAACCAAAACATATACAATGGGATTGGTTGCCGGATCAAAGATCAAACTGATCCAACTATCCGGATTTGTTTTTAAACTTGCCGGACAATAACTGATAAAAAACCAGGTAAAAAAAACATTGATTATTATACTGAGGATCCTGATAAATGCAAACTTCTTTGGCCTGCCTTCTTCTCTCAGCCTTGCAAAAGGAATGGTACTGAAAGCATCCAATGCAATAATGACAATACTCAATTGAATCATCCGGGGAAAATTGGCCAGCCCTGTAATACCACTGAGTAATGATTGATTGAACCATAAAATGATACTGAATATTATGGTGGAGAAAAACAGAGATAACGAAGCAGTACTATAAATCGAATTCTTGTATTCTGGCCTGGATGCGAAACGGAAATAAGCCGTTTCAAATCCGTATGTAAAAATGATATTGAATATGGGGATGGCTGAATAAATGATACCCATCTTACCATAATCACTGGTATTGGCCAGAGTATAAGTAAGATATGGCGTAAGCAGGTAGTTGATAAACTTTGCAGCGATAGAACTTCCTCCATACCACAATGTTTGTCCCGCCAGTTTTTTTAATCCACTCAAATTAAATGCTTATTTAGAATTCAAATTTAGTTTTATAATTGAATAATTGCGTATCGGATTTATATACTTCCGGTCAAAGTTCAAAGAAAAAATTTCTTTTTAAGAAAATGCACAGATCAGATATTAAATCTTATTTGTCATTTATGCCTTATTGGTAGTAATGGAAAGTTTCATTTAATGTCACAGGTTTAAAAAAAGGAGGAAAGATAAAACTGCTATTTTTTCTATTTTAAAAATATCCATTCAGCTCATGCAGTTGTATTAATGTTTGTCTAATCCCGGATTTAAGATCCCGTAATTGCCGGACGGGGCATATCTCTTGTTTTTATTAAAACTACTATCAGTCAAAGTATAAATAAAATATACCAGTTGGTTTTTTTCCAGGTTGGTTAGTGAGATCCGGTTTCGCAATAAGCTGTCGAGTGTTGGTTGATCTGTTATAATTCCGCTTCTGTAATGTTCAATAACCTGTGGGATACTGTATATACGGCCATCATGCATATAAGGAAAAGTTACCTGGGCATTGCGCAGGCTGGGGACTTTGAATTTTAATGAATCACTGCTGAGTTGGGTTATGCCTTGTCTGCCGATATCAAAAAAACGATTAAGTGGCAGGCCGTTGTTTCGATAACTGTTATCAGTAAACAATGGTTCTTTATGGCAGGAAGCACATTTGACTTTAAAAACCTCATATCCTCTTTCTTCAAAAGAAGTAAAAACTGCTTCCCCTCTTTTTACTTTATCATACTTACTGTTGGCACTTACCAGTGTACCCGTAAATTGCGCAATTGCTTTTAACATGCGCTGGCTGTTGATGGCTGCATCACCAAAAGCGGCTTTGAACATGCGTTTATAAGCAGTGTCTTTTTTTATTTTGAAAAGTATGCTGTCGAGCGTTTCTCCCATTTCATTTTTTGCTGTAATGGGTGCCAATGGTTGCACTTCGATGTGGTTTATCCCGCCATCCCAATGCAGTTCAGTCATCCATGCAAGATTAAACAAACCCGGTGCATTGCGTGTACTAAAGCCATTATTTACCCCATGGCTCAAATCATGATCAAACGTAGCAAAAGCAGCAAATTGCTGGTGACAACCTGCACAACTTACTTCTCCATCTTTACTCAAACGGCCATCATAAAATAATTTTTTCCCCAATTGGAAACCCTGTTCCGTAAGTTTGTTGTTCAGGTAAATATCTGTTGGAGGCTTTGGCCAATCTGGTGGAATTTCAAGTTTCAATACTGTTGGATCATAAGGCCCATAGCCGTCATCATGCATTGCGGCAATCAGTGTCAACGAAACCACGATAAAAAGACTTATTGATATGACTACATTTTTTTTCAAGGCAATGTGCTGATAGTTTTTATAGAAAAAAGATTTTTAAAATTGGCAGAAACGTTTTTAGCCAGCATTCCTATAGTAGTACAAACCGGTAATTGGGAAATCTTTATTTCTGAATTTCCATGCCAATAATTATCAAGATTCATTTCGATTAATATTTCTGTAACCTTGTTTTTTTTTATTTCAATCCATGGAGAATCCATGAATGTAAAATCGATCTTTGTAACAACATTATGATCTCCTTTATACCCACCCACATGATGTTCAATCCTTTGCAGATCAGCATTGGAAGCATCTGAAGTGCCTTCCAGTTTAAACATCACATAACCCGTGTTCCAGGTCCAGAACATATCATTCATCGGGTCAAGGGCATCTGTTTGTGCACCACTGCAGTTTTTTATACTGTCCACTCCGAGTAAGAATGTTAAATTGTAGTATTTGCCCTCTGGCAGGATCAATTCTATTGCATTTTCATCATTTGCTGCATTTACCAGATAATATATCCCCATTTTATTGTGGACGTTTTTACCGGTAAGTAAAATGTTGCTGATATAATATTTAAGTTTATTTATGCGGTATTGTTCCCCGAAATAATTGTTGTAGATAGAATCTCTTAACACTACAGGTTTACCATTTGCAGTGTTTAAAAATACCATTTTCAATATGCCTGTTTCGACCGGTTGAACTGTCTTCTTCAAAGAAAAAGAAGAGCCGGTTAGAAAAACAGCCATTCCGGAGATCATTATGCAAACCGAAATTATTTTGTGTGGAATATAATATTTATTCATTGTCACTTATTTTTTTTCTTCCCAGTTTTATTTCAGCAGATTTCTTCTTTGTTTCCAGTCTTTTCAATTTGGATGCTTTTGTCGGTTTAGTTGCTTTTCTTTTTTTGGGTATGATCAATGCTTTGCTGATTAATGCATGCATCTTTTTTATAACCTGTTCCTTGTTTGCAAGCTGTGTACGAAACTCCTGGCTCTTCACTATCAGTATACCAGCTAAATTAATCCTGCCGGCTAATTTAAGTTTTATCCTTTCTTTTTCTTCTATGCTGAAAAGGCTGCTTTGGCCGATATTCCAATAACCTTCTACCATTGTTTCCACTTTATTCACGTTTTGGCCACCTTTTCCGGCACTTCGGGCAGTTTTAAACTTTAATTCTTTAAATATATCTTGCATCTATCCAAAATTACCAATAAAAGCACGGAAATTGTAGCGTCTAAACTCATTAGTAAGGTTAATATTTCGGTAAGAACAAAAAATTTTACATTTTTGCATCAAACAAGCATAAATATGTTGAACAGAATTTATCATTCACTCACAGAACGTAAAAGACAAAACAAAAAGTCATTTGCCGTTCTCATTGATCCCGATAAAGTGAACGATAACAATCTGGAGCAATTAATATCTCTTTCGCTGGAAGCCAGGGTTGATTATTTTTTGGTGGGCGGAAGCCTTGTTGTGTCTGATTATTTGGATGAAGCAGTGCAGTTAATAAAAAAGAACTGTACCATTCCTGTTATCCTTTTTCCCGGCAGCCCGTCACAGATCAGTAAATATGCAGATGCATTGTTATACCTCTCCCTGATCAGCGGCAGGAATCCGGAATTGCTGATCGGGCAGCACGTGATCTCCGCACCGCAGGTAAGACAAAGCGGATTAGAGATCATGTCAACTGGTTATATGGTTATAGATGGAGGTGCACCCACAACAGTTTCTTATATCAGCAATGCAAGTCCGTTGCCGGCAGATAAGAATGAAATAGCCATGTGTACAGCCATGGCCGGTGAAATGTTGGGCATGAAGCTGATTTATATGGATGCAGGCAGTGGTGCCAAGAGGGCCATAACTGAATCCATGATTGAAAAAGTGGCAGCTTGTGTGGATGTTCCCCTGATCATTGGCGGCGGGATTACAGATGCCGAAAAAGCCTATTTGAATTGTAAAGCAGGTGCCGACGTAATTGTAGTTGGTAATGCCATCGAAAAAGACCCGTCACTTATAAAAGAAATGGCTGCGGCGATTCATAGTGTTCAGGTGATCAGCCCTTCGCTTTAAGATCCGTTCTCAAACTGATTTCTCAAGGACTTTAGTTCTTCTTTTCAATCCTTGTAGGACTGTCAGTTCCGTTTACAATTGTTTTACTGCTGATCGCTATGGCTTTAATAATGGCAGCCATATTGTTCATGTCGAGCATTTCTATTTCATCTTCCTGTGTATGATAAAATTTTTCTGCATCCATTTTTGAAGTGCTGATGGTATGTGCAGGAACTCCCTGCTCGGCCAATGTTGCATTGTCTGATCTGTAAAATAAATTCTGATCCGGGTAAGGATCCGGTTCAAAATGAAAATCACTTCCGGCCAGATTGTTTTGTAATATTTTTCCAAAATCAGACTTATCAAATCCGGTTATATATGCGCTGTTTGTTCCCCATTTACTTTCTGTGCCGATCATTTCAATATTAAACAGGGCAGAAACCTTATCCCCGTTTATGTGTTTGCTGAAATACCGGCTGCCAAAGCCACCGGATTCTTCTGCAGTAAAAGCAACAAAAACAAGGGTTCGTTCATTATCTTTAATTGTACTGAAATATTTTGAAAGCATGATCACTGCTGTAATACCGGCTGCATCATCATTGGCGCCATTGTAAATACTGTCCTGGTCTTTATTGGGTTTTCCAATTCCTAAATGATCATAATGACCGGAAAATATCACGAACTCATCTTTTTTATGCATATTTTTTCCGGGTAATACAGCAACAACATTTTTTAGTTTTTGTTCTGATTGTTCACTTTTGATGTGCAGGGTAAATGTTGCCGGATGGAGATTTGCCGTAAGAATAAAGATCTGTGAAACAGCGGAAATAAACTTGGCATTTCCTGCAAACCGTTGCATGCTTTTAAATTTTTTGGCATGGGCAGTATCCACCAAAACCAACAGGTTTTTCTCTGTATCAAACAAAGGGAATACTTTTTTAAAAAAATCCTCGTCTTTATTTACAGTAACCAATACATAGTCGTTCAATGAATTGATGGATAACTCAATGGCAGTAGTATTGGCTGCAACATTGAATGCATTGAGGGAATCTGTATCGATCATGCCATTAATAACAATTGGCTTCGATTTTACCATGCTGAATTCCTGGAAATAGGATTTATTGTTTCCATAAAAAGTCAAATTATTTTTTTCAAATTCAGATGCAATGAATGCTGCGGCTTTATCAATGCCCGGAGTAAATACTTTTCTTCCCTGCATATCATCAGCCGAAAGGATCTTTTCAATCCTTTCCACTTCGTTAACAGTAATAATCTTGTCAATGCTCTGTGCAAATAAAAAAGTGTTGCAAAAAAGCAACACCAGGATTCCAATGATTTTTTTCATTAAATATTCTTTAAGTATTTCAAAACAGTTTGTTTTATAAACTCATCATTTCTTTGAATTTTACTGCCTGCCTGCGGCTTACTTCAATTTTTTCACCTCCTTTCAGGTCAAGTAAAAGACCGCCGTTAAAATAAGGCTCTACTTTATCAATCATACGCAGGTTTACAATATGTTTCCGGTTTGCCCTGAAGAAAACCTTTTCATCCAGTCTTTCCTCCAGAGCATTCAGTGATTTCAAGATCAGGGGTTTGTTGCTGGCAAAGAACACTTTGGCATAATTTCCCACACTTTCGAATAAACGCACATCAGATAGTTTTACAAACCAGCATCTTTCACCATCTTTTACAAATACCTGGTCGGTTTCGTTCAACATACCCCGATTTACAGATGCCAGTGTTGCTGCCATTTCTTTTTCTTCTGCCTGTTGTAATTTATGTAAAGCGTCTGCCAGTCTCTTAGGTTCTACCGGTTTCATCAGGTAGTCGAGGGCGTTTACTTCAAATGCCTTCAGCGCAAATTCATCATAGGCGGTTGTGAAGATCACATGTGGTGCTCTTTCCAATTCCAGCAACATGTCGAAGCCTGTTTTACCCGGCATCTGTATATCTAAAAAGATGAGATCTGGTGAAAGGGCTTCAATTTTTTCAATTCCTTCTTTTGCATTTGCAGCTTCACCAATCACTTCCACATCAGAAAAATCCTGCAATAATTTTTTTAATTCATTTCTGGCAAGCCTTTCATCATCTATAATAAGAGCTTTGTGCATTTGAAAATATTTAGAGTTATAAAATATTCGCTGTTGGCATGATGATCTTTGATTCTACCATGCCGCCTTCAATTTCATGTATGTCAAAAAATGCTTTTCCCTGGTATAAAAGATTCAATCTGTCCTGGGTACTTTTAATACCAAAACCCTCATCATTAACATTGGAATATCCATTTAGTTTTCCGGAGTTTTGAACAACCAGTTCATGGCGGTTATCTTTAAAATCAGAAATGATACGGATCAATCCGCCATTGATGCGCTTGCTGATTCCGTGTTTTATGGCATTCTCAACCAAGGTTTGTAACATCATGGGCGGAATGGGTTGGTTTAATGTATCGTCATTAATTTCCATTTCAATTTGCAGCCGTTCTTCAAAACGCATATGTTCCAGTGCAAGGTAATCTTTAACAATATCGAGTTCCTGCTGCAAGGGTACGGTTTCCATTTTCTCTGCCTGCATACTGCTTCGGAGAATATTACTCAGTTCTGTGATGGCAGTTCTTGCTCTTGCCGGATTTTCGTCTACCAATGCACGGATACTATTCAAAGCATTGAAAATAAAATGAGGATTGATATGAGATTTAATGGTTTGTAATTCGAGTGTTTTCACGAGTGATTCCAGCCTGAAAGTATCAAGTTCCTGTTTGCGGTTTCTTTCAACATAGTGATAAATATAATAGATCATATTCCAAAACAAGACGAGCCACATTGCATTAAAACTGCTCAGGAATAACCGTTCAGACCTGCTGAATTTTTGTAATCTTTCGGGATTATATCCAATTAAATGATCTATTGATTCGGATATGACACCAAAAAAAACGGAAAAAACAATGGTTAAGAGGATAAAGGAGAGTACCTGATATTTTAATTTTTTATCCAATATTTTCAGGTAATGGATATTGAGCCGCATGATATGGGTAATGATCAGTCCGGTTAGACAGGTGATCAAAAGGCTTGTAAAATATAATTTGCCGGGTTTTCCAAAGGTGGTCACAAAGAATACGCTGATAGCAAAATTAATTGTCCAGCCAATTATCTGGCACCACCAATATCTTGAGATTTTTTTTAACATAGAATGTGTAAAGTTATAAACCAATTCAGGTTAATATGGATGCGATTTTATTAATGGTGAAATGCAATGGTAGAAGGCGAAATGAAGTATAATTCCTGATCGGTTTCATTTTGATAATGTTTAATTAGCCTGTTCATGTGTTTTTCAACAATTGGATTATACGCAATTTACCGGATGAATTATTATAAAACCATTCAGATGTCAGCTTTATAGATTGTTTTTGCTTCCTGATTTATAAATGATTAATGTTTAGTTTTACAATATAATATTAAAATGAATGGGAAACCCCAATTTAAATACAGATAAAGATAAATTACAACCGGCCGATACTGCTTTTGAAAATACCATACGCCCTGCTTTAATCAATGAATTCAGCGGACAACCACAGCTTATAGAGAATATCAGCATTTTTATAAAAGCTTCCCGGCTCAGGGGAGAAGCGCTGGACCATATTTTATTTCATGGTCCTCCGGGATTGGGAAAAACAACATTGTCGCGGATTGTTGCCAATGAAATGGGGGTTAGTATAAAGGAAACATCGGGGCCGGTAATTGAAAAGCCGGGTGATCTGGCCGGCCTTCTTACAAATCTGGAACCGAATGATGTTTTGTTTATTGATGAAATTCATCGGTTGAGTACAGTTGTGGAAGAATATTTGTATGCAGCCATGGAAGATTACCGGATAGACATAATGATCGACAGTGGCCCCAATGCAAGGAGTGTTCAACTTACTTTAAATCCATTTACACTGATAGGTGCAACAACACGCAGTGGTTTGCTAACCGCTCCTTTATTGTCAAGGTTTGGGATAAAGGCCCGGCTTGAATATTATGATTCCGAAACCCTGAAAAACATTCTATTGCGGAGTGCAAAAATCCTGAACACAAAAATAACGAGCGATGCGGCTGCTGAAATATCCAGAAGGAGCCGCGGTACGCCCAGGATTGCCAATGGATTATTGCGCAGGGTCAGGGATTTTGCACAGGTTATCGGCAATGGTGTGATAGACATGGGCATAACGGAACATTCTTTAAAAGCTTTGAATGTAGACCAGCATGGATTGGATGAAATGGATAACCGGATCCTTGCAGCTATAATAGATAAATTTAAGGGTGGCCCGGTGGGAATCACCACAATTGCAACAGCCGTTGGAGAAGAAGCCGGAACACTGGAAGAAGTGTACGAACCTTTTTTAATTAAAGAAGGATTTTTACAACGAACAGCAAGAGGCAGGGAAGCCACTGCAAAAGCATATGATCATCTGGGTAGAAAACAAAATAATCCCGGATTTACCGGTAATTTATTTTCTGAATAGTATACCCAAAAAAAGAGGATCAGCAAAGACTAAATCTTCACCGATCCTTTTTATAGGGGAATATTATTTTTAAATCATTCCTGTTCTACCAATCTGAAGCCATTTCCGTGGATATTTACGATCTCCAGTTTTTCATCTTCTTTCAGATACTTGCGTAATTTGGCTATATAAACGTCCATACTGCGTCCATTAAAATAAGTATCACTGCCCCAGATCCTTTTCAGGGCGGCTTCTCTTGGTAAAAGATCATTTTTATATTCTGCCAGCATTTTCAGCAATTCATTTTCCTTTGGTGAAAGCGTTTGTACTTTACCGTTTACTGTTAGTTCCCTCAGGCGGGGATTGAAATGATATTTGCCCATATCAAATTCAGCATTCACTTCTTCGCGGTGCAATTCTTCATTGCGTTTTAAAATTGCTTTTATCTTATGCAACAAAACCTCGCTGTCGAAGGGTTTTGTGATATAATCATCTGCACCAAGTTTGTACCCCTGTATGATATCGTCCTTCATGGTTTTTGCACTCAGGAAAAACAAAGGAACGTCGGGATTGATATCCCTGATTTCTTCTGCAACGGTAAAGCCATCCATATTCGGCATCATTACATCCAGTAAACAAATGTCAAATTTTTCACGCTGAAATGCTGCCAGCCCAAGCCGTCCGTCTCTTTCGAGAATTACATCATAATCATTTAATTCCAGGTAATTCTTTAACACCATGCCAAGGTTATTATCATCTTCGCAAAGCAATATTTTTGGTTTAGCTGTTTCCATGTCTTATTAGTTTATTTACAAATAAAATTAAATCATTTATCAGATAGCAGATTCGCTATCTAATTTTTTGTTAAAGCTAATCAGTTTATAATAAACGCAGCAGGTTAAATTTAATTAAATCTTTGAAAAGAAAGAATAAAATTATACCATCCGGTAAGAGGATGGTATAATAAAAAGAATTCTTTTATTTAAAATCGGCTTCTGTAACGCCTTCATTTATTTTTATTTCCGAACATATTATGGTAAATTCCTGCCCGCCAGCGTTCCTTGTTATTTCATAAGGCATCAGAATATTCCCCGCTTTTTTATAATTCTTATATTCAATGGTAACCGGCACATCAGTATCACCCTGCTTATTGCTAGTTTCTTCTTTTAATAATAAACCGGTTTTGGTTGAGTACTCCTGTATGGATAATCTTCCGCTTGGCATAATAACTTTCAAACGATACGTTGTTTCATCAGCGACATTGCCGCTTCCGAGATATTCTGTTTTATAATCAGCGCTGATATAGTAAAGCTGCGGGATAACCCCTTTATTATCATTGGCTTCTTTGATCTCTTCTGCAGACAGGTCTGCTTTTTGGGGGCCTTGTTGCTGAAACCCTGCGGTTCCGTCAAATACCGATTTCATAACGGTCATACTGCCCATTTTTATTTCTGTAAGCTGTTTATTGGGATTCATCATTTTATCAATACCAGTAAAGCTGCGTCCCATCATTTCCAGGCTGATGACAGATGAAATGCTGTTCACTTTTTTTACTTCTTCTTTACCACCGATCGCTTTTAAATAATCTTCCACAATATTAAAAGCAGAAACTTTATCCGTTGTTTTGGATGATTCAACTGCTTTAGTGTCGGCAATTTTGTCCATAACCGGTTCTGCATACATGTCATATTTTTTAACCGGGTATCCAAGCCTGCTGAGCGCAGGTAAGATTATACTTCCGTTTCCTACAATAACGATCCTTGCATTGTTTTCATTGAAATAATTTTTGGAAACACGCTGTATGTCAGCGATTGTTATACTGTTGATCTTTTGTAAGTAGTTTCTGTAAAAATCTTTTGGTAAGTTGTTTATTAAAATATTGCTGGCATAAGATGCAGTAATGGCGGGGTTTTCCATTCTTAAAGCAAATATGCCATTGTAAACCGCTTTGGCCAGCGACAATTCTTCTTCTGTAATTTTTCCATCTCTCATATTCAGTATTTCACTGATGATTTCTGAAACGGCACTGTCCACTTTCTCTGTACGTACTGCTGCCTGGGCGGTAAAGCTGCTTTGAAAACGGCCACTGCCGATACCGGAAAAACTGCCATAAGTAAATCCGTGCGTTTCACGCAGGTTCATGTATAATTTACTGTCGCCACCACCACCTAATATATGGTTGGCAAGCACCAATGCATGGTAATCTGTCCCGTTCAATGGATTGTTTACCAGATTGCCGATTTTTATTTCTCCCTGCACAGCAGTTGGAACATCTACAAAATCGATTTCTGTTTTGTTTGGATTTGGAACATCCGCAATTACCGGCAATGTTATCTTTTTACCCACCCAATTACCAAATGCTTTTTCTGCTAATATTTTTGCTGCAGCAGGTGTTATGTCCCCAACAAATGTGAGGTAGGAGCGGGAAGGGGTAATATAATTTTGATATGCATCTTTAACATCATTCAGTGTAATGCCTTTTACAGATTCTTCTGTTGTGAATTCTCCCAGGGCTGTTTGTTTGCCAAAGCTTAATGCATTGTTCACCCTGGCAGAAATAGCTGCAGTGCTTTTCTCATTTCTTTTTAAACCGGTAAGTGTTTTGGCTTGTAATTTTTTAAAAGACTCTTCCGGGAATGCCGGATTTTTTAATGCATCAGCCATCAGCATAAAAATTTTATCAAAATACCTGGTCAGAGCAGCTGATGAAGCACCCGATGAATTGATGGAAAGATCGGCACCCATGATATCAACAGATTCATCGAATTTTTCTTTTGACATACTGGTTGTACCTTCTCCGAGCATTTGGCCCATCAGGTCCATTACCCCGGCTTTACTGCCTTCTTTTACCGGTCCCCGGTCGATCGTTAATGTAGTTCTTACTTTTGGTACTTTATGATTTTCAACAACAAGAATGGTCATGCCATTTGGCAAATTGAAAATTACAGGTTCCTTGATAGAGATCACAGGAGCTAGGCCAGCTTCGGGTTTTTTTGAACGGTCAATTTTTGTTTGTGCAACAGAGTATTGTAGGGATAAAATACTCAATAAAGCTATAATTATTTTTTTCATTATTTATTTTTTATTCAATGAATTGATAAAATTATTTCAGATTACGGTTGTTTATTTTTTTGGTAAATAATACATAACAACCCGTTGGTTCTTATTCAGGTATTTTTTTGCAACATCCTGGATATCCCTGCGTGTTATTTTTCTGATATTATCAAGTTCGGTATTGATGTTATTGGTATTTTTAAAAAAGGTATAACCATTGGCAAGGTTTTCTGCAATACCGATCATTCTGTTGTTGTTATCCACATAATCATTTTCAAATTGGTTTTGCAGTTTTGTAAATTCAGTCTCGCTGATCAATTCAGTTTGCAGTTTTAATACTTCTTCATCCATATCATGTAGTAAACTATCCAGCGGTGTTTCATTATTTGGCATTGCGTAAGCAATGTAAGCACCATAATCTTCCAGGTCGTAGTTAAAAGAACCAATTTGCAGGGAATTCTTTTTATCATCAACCATTTTCTTATACATACGGCTGCTTTTTCCGGTGCTCAGTACGGAAGATATCATTTCCAATACCCTGGATTCTTCGCTGAGTTTACCGGGTATGCGGTATGCCGCCATGATTGCCGGTATCTGAATGTTACTGTCGTAAGTAGTATCTATGATCTGCACAGTTATGGGGTCTTCAACATATTTTGTTTTTACAACAGGAATACCTGATGGAATATCACTGAAATAATCTGATACCATTTGTTTTGTTTTTGGAATATCTATATCCCCGGCGATGACAAGCACTGCATTTCCCGGAGCATAGAATTTTTTATTAAAAGCAAAAAAATCGGGTAAAGTTGCCGCATCCAGATCATCCATACTTCCTATGATGGGCCAGTGATAGGGATGTTTGGTAAATAAACGGTTCATGATAGATGCTGTAAAATTTCCATAAGGCTGGTTATCTACCCGGGTCCTTTTTTCTTCTTTAACAACCTCATTCTGTGTTTTTACACCAATTTCATTGATCACAGGATGCATCATTCTTTCACTTTCAAGCCATAATCCGGTAGCTAACTGGTTTGAAGGAAAGGTTTCATAATAAAATGTACGGTCCTGAGAAGTATTGGCATTATTTTGTCCGCCATTACTGCTGACAATTTTCATGAACTCCCCCCGCTTAATATTTTCAGACCCTTCAAATAAAAGGTGTTCAAAAAAATGCGCCATACCGGTGCGTTTTAATTGTTCATCCTTGCTGCCCACATGGTACATTACAGAAACCGCAACAACGGGGACTGATTTGTCCTGATGCAATATTACATGCAATCCGTTTTTCAGGTCATATTCAGTAAATGCCACTTTTTGAGCAGATGCAGCAAAAACAAAAAGCAACATGGAGAAATAACAAAATCCTTTTTTCATAATTATTAATTAAGCTGACAAAAGTAGCATGATTATCATGGAACACAGAAAATGGAGATCTTTTTTTATAAACGGTGAATCAAATGGATATAATACAACGGATGAACCAGATTGAATGATGAGATTTTAAATAAAATTATATTTTAATACATTCCTTTTCTGAATTTTTATTTTTTAACTGTATTTGAATTTCAAATTGGCAAAAAGAAATTTGATAGGTAACTTACCTGAAAAATAGTACCATGTCAGTAAAAGAAGAATTTATACAGGCTATCAGGAGCAGTTATACCTTTAAAGGGGAATCTGTACAAATTGGTGCCGCAATGCTTAATGGGGAAGTGATGGCCGAAGCGGGGATCTTTTTACCGCTGAAAACTATGAACCGGCACGGGCTCATTGCAGGTGCTACCGGTACGGGGAAAACGAAAACGCTGCAGTTGTTGAGCGAATTTCTGAGCGATGCCAGTGTGCCTGTATTGATGATGGATATAAAAGGAGATCTGAGCGGGATCGCAGCCGCGGGGGTATTAAATGATAAATTGACTGACCGATACCAAAAATTAAATCTCCCTTATTT
>JBBKWV010000122.1:0-15651 GCA_037969135.1 Ferruginibacter sp. | reverse complement strand
CTTTGTAAGCAGAAGGTGGATTACAGGCACCTAAAATGGTATAATTATAGAAATCCACATCCAGTTTTTTCTTCAGGGTAGCTTTTAAGTCAATTTCTGTCAAAATGCCAAAGCCTTCTGCTTTTAAAGCATCTGTAACTTTTTGAATTGCCGTTTCAAATTTTTCATTGATGGTTTTTGTGAAATAATATTCCATTATCATTTATGATTTTAGTGAAATAATTTTATTTCCGAAATGCTGCCTGTTATTTTCTTCTGCGGAAATTGAAAAAGAATCCGACAATTACAATTAAAATTATTATCATGAAAAACCACCAACCCATATGCATTCCTCCAAAATAATAACCGTCGTTATCGTGCATCATAATGTTATTTTGTTTAGGTTTTTAGAAAAACAAAAGGTAGGTTACTTAAATTACCTGCTGTTACAGTATTCTTTCAAATTATTACATCATTCACACATTTAAAACAGCCACCCTTTTACTTAAGTTTATTTGCAGCAATCTTTTTTACGCATAAAAATTGCTTTGAAAATTTGAATCAACATTTTTTTAATTTTCTCCATCATATAATGAATATTAATGCCCACCCATATCCATGCCGTCCATCGTATTTCCTCCTTTTTTGAAGACATATTCACTTTGCAAGAGATAAGCACCCCGCATCACCACCACATCGCCATTTTGTATCCCGGATTTTATTTCAATGCGATCACCACTTTCCAAACCGGTTTCCACCATTTTCATTTTGAAAATATTTTTTCCGGTATGCAGCCAGATCACATTCATTTTGCCATCACGTAAAACAGCATCGGAAGGCAGTGTCAATGTTTTTACATCTTTGTTTTTTATAGTTACATAGGCAGGCATACCGGGTTTTAAAAGGCCATTATCATTGGGAATAGCAACACGAATTAGAATTAACCTGCTATCGGTTGCAATTTCCGGATTGGCAAAGGATACTTTCCCTGCCCATTTTTTTCCAGGCAGATCAGGTATTTCAACTACAGCCATTCCGTTCATATCAATTCCGGCGAGTTCGGATGCATACACCTGTGCCTCTGCCCATAAAGAAGAAAGACCGGTTAGTTTTACAATAACAGTTCCTTCCGAAACAAACTGTCCCTCCATTACCGGTAGTTCGGTAATATAACCGGATGCTGTACTGAAAAATGCTGTACGTGCTGAAGCTGTTTTTGTCCGGGCCAGTTCATTGATCTGTGCTTCGCTCATTCCCCACAACAATAATTTTGTTTTAGCGCTTTGCACAAGCCGTTTAAAATCGATGATTGAATTATCGAGGGTTTGTTGTTTTTCCAAAACCATCAGGTATTCCTGTTTTGCATTGTTCAATTCTTCACTGTACAAATCATACAAGTGTGCAGCCTTAGGAACATAATCTCCAATTGCTTTAAAATATAATCGGTCTATACGTCCCATAATGCGTGCACTTACGCTGTTGCTGTTTGTTTCATCTGCATTGAGCGTTGCTGTCAACACTGTTTTATCTCCGATCATTCCGTTTCCGATAGTATCAAACTGAATATTACCCAACCTGATCTGTTCATCATTTAAGGAAATCTCATCAGAAGCTGTATTGGTTCTTTTTACCACAATAAGATCCATATGACAGATGGGACAAAGGCCCGGTTTATTTTCCATGATCTGCGGGTGCATACTGCAGGTATAATATTCATCGGCCTTTACCGTATTTTGCTTTTTGTTTTTACAGGATGCGTAAATAAGCAATAGGCAAAATACAATGAGCAATATTTTAATCTGTCGCCAACTATTAGAAGTTATCATATTATTTATTTTTTTCAGGATTACTAATCATATGGTTCAGCGGACTGCCAACCTGTTCCGACATATTCATGGGGTTGTGTATAATTGCCCTTATCATTGTATGCACAGGCCAATGCAAATTTCAGCCAAGTTTGTTTTTCTGAATTTTCCATATCAGCACCAGCTATTTTCGAAATAAAATGAGCCGGGTAGAGTCTTTTTCTATACGCTTCTTCGTTTGTAAATAAATTTGAAACAGTAAATATTTTCACAGCAAGTTCAAAAGAAAGTTTATACATTTTTGTTTGGTTTATTTTCTTATACCTCATTGTACAAATTTTAAAATAAAATACAATATTTGCCTATTGCCTATTGTTTATGGTGTACCTGTCTTAATAAAGCTTTCACTATCTACCAGGTATTGGGCATTTGCAGCTACGGCTTCAGTTTTTTCCAATCCACTCAATACCTGGATTAAATGTTTGTTGATGATGCCCGTTTCAATTTTCCGGGCGGTAAATGATTCCCCGTTTCTTACAAATACCACTTTATCCATTCCCAGAGAAAGCACGGCTTCTTCCGGCAGCCAATTAGCAGAACGTTCTCCGGCAAAAACAGTTGCTTTTACCTGGCTGCCGATTGGTATCCTTAAACGTGAATTATCAAAATACACCCGAATAGTTTGTGTTTTATCACCCTTCCTGAAAAAAGGTTCGATATAATTTACTTTGGCCCTGAAATCCTTATCTGGAGCCGTTTCGGGAATGATGCGAACCGTGTTGCCCGCTTTAACCATGGCCGCCTGCCCGGCAAAAATATTCAACAATACCCATGCCTTATTTGGGTTGAATACCGAAAATATATTTTGTCCTTTTTGTACATACATACCTTCCTTGACAGACAACTCTTCTGTTGTAAGTGATGTATTGCTCATAATGGCTGATGATGCATCATTCATGCTGCCAGAATTATTACTTTCCTGAATGTGCCCGCTGTAGTTGCTGTAAACAGAAACCCTGAAAGTAGATTTTCCGGTTTGGATCACATTATTTAATTGTCCGTTGGTCATACCCAACAACATCAGTTTCTGTTTGGCAGCATGGATCAGTATGGAATTTTCCGGATCATTTTTTATCAGGAATAAAAGGTTTTCCTGTGCGGTTAATAATTCCGGACTGTAGATATCCATGATCTTTTGTCCCCGGCTTATTTTCTGATAACGGTATTTTACATAGAGTTTTTCAATCCGGCCGGAGAAGTTTGAGGAGATAGCTCCAATCTGCCGGGTATCATAAGCGATAAAACCCAGAGCATCCATTTCAATATTTTCTTCCCTTTCTGCCATATGCAGCATTTGAACATTTGCAATTACTTCCTGGTTTGCCGGTTTTATCAGTGTATTTAATGAAACTGCATTGGGTTCTGATGCAGATCTCACTTTTTCCAATGGCATACCGCAAATAGAACAATTACCAGCGGTGTCACTTTGTACTTGCGGATGCATCGGGCAGGCAAAAGCTTTTGAATACAATGCTGTACTATCGGGCATGTTATGTCCTTCATGAACATTGTGATTTTCCATCAGAATAAGTTCCATCCCGCACTTGGGGCATTTACCCGGCTTATCGCTGAAAACTGAATCCTGCGGCATTGGACAGGTGTACATTTCAGCCTGCCGCTTATCCCCACCGTTATTGCAGGCAAAAGAAGCAAATAGCAAAAAGCAAAAAGCAATTGGCAATATGAAAACAGTTTTAGTTAACCTTTGACTATTGCTTATTGCCCATTGCCCGTTGCCCATTGCCCGTTGTCCATTTATAAAAAATAGTTTCATAATAATTATTTTAATTCCATAATTTTCATCAGCTCTGCCTGCATTTGTAATCCTTTCATTAACTGATCCAGGTAATCCATCTGGGTCATGTTCAGCGCTTCCCATGAATCAAATAATTCAAATAGTTCTTCCGTATTCTGTTCGTATCCCAACAGCATTGTTTGAAAGTTTCTCCGCAGTGCAGGTAAGATCTGCTCTTCATACAATTTCATCTGTTTTTTTTTCAACTCCAGTTCTGTATAACTGATGTTAGCCATTCCGGCAGCTTCATTGATGATCATCCGTTGCTGATTTTTCAATGCTTCATTTTGCCAGACAATACTTTCGGCCTTAGCCTTGTTCATTTTAGATGACCACCTGGCCAGTGGGATCTTCGCCATGATCATTACAGAAAACATGACCGGCTGTCTTGCCCATCCTGTCATATGATTATATTGTATGCCATACTCAGGATTCAGTTTTGCCAGTTCTGCTTTTCGTTCCAGCTCATTAACTTCCATGGATCTGTTGATCACTTTTATATCGCTGCGCTGATTCATTAATGAAACAGAATCAAACATCTGTTTATTAAAATTGAGCCAGATATAGTTGGTATCCACTTTAAATTGTTCGTCTGCAGGCCTGTTCATGACTGTGTTGATAGCAATTCGTTTTTGCACGATCTCATTCTGCAACATCAGTTGCATATTCTCTATGCCAGCCAGTGCTGCTTTGGCTTTATAATAGGCGCTTATCTTTCCCAAACCATTCTTATACCGGATCTCTGCACTTTGCATCATGAATTTTAACAGCTTATCATTCTCCTCCAGCACTTTTAATTTCTTTTCAATGACTATCCAGTCGTAATAATTTTTCCTTGATATAAACAGCAGGTTATTTACCAGCACATCTTTCTGTTGTTTTTCAACAGTAGATTGGGCATTCATGTATGCAAACGTTGCATGCTGTCTTTTTTTGTTTGGAAACATCTGGAGTGCAGACAACATTACAGCTCCCATTCCCGGTTGTCCATTCATATATTTCCATCGGTTGGGATCATAAGGTGTTTGAAAAAAACCGGCGCCAAGTTCGGGGGCCATCCAGCTGTAAGCCCCTTTGGCAGCTTCTTCCATTGACCGGGCTTCTGCATCCAGCATCTTTAATGCCGGATGATTATTTTCTATCTCCGGTTTGATGTCTTCCAACGGCAGTATTACCTGCGCCTGAATTGCATCAGCAAAAAAAATAAACATTGTAAAAATTATAATCCGTTGCATAAAATCCATTTATGTGTATTAATGTTTAGTTTCCAATACTTCTATCTTCCCTTTTTTTCTTAATTCATATTCCTTTGCCATTAAAAATATCAATGGTGTTACCAATAAAATATGCGTGGCAGAAGTCAATACACCACCAACCATCGGCAATACGATCGGTTTCATTACATCGCTTCCCACACCATGACTCCAGAGAATCGGTATCAATGCAAAAAGGGAAACGCACACTGTCATTAGTTTTGGTCGTAATCTTTTTGCTGCACCTGCAATAACATATTCTCTCAAATCCTCTTTGCTGATCGTTTCTCTTGAATTACCTTTGAGCGCTACCAATTGTTCCATGGAATCGTTTAAATAAATAACCATCACAATACCGGTTTCCACCGCCAGTCCGAACAAGGCAATAAAACCTACAGCCACGGCAACAGATAAATTCACGCCCCAGAAATAGATCATAAATGCACCTCCAATAAGTGCAAATGGAATGGAGATCAAACTTAAAAATGCTTCTCTTGCATTTCGGAATGCAAAATACATGGATATAAAAATGATGAGCAAGACAAAAGGCAGGATCATTTTCAATGTTCTTTCACTGCGGATAAGGTTCTCATACTGCCCACTCCATTCCATAAAATATCCTTTGGGTAATTTAGTGATCATATTGTTCAGTTTTTCCTGCGCTTCGGTTACAGTACCTGCCAGATCTCTTTCCCGTACATTGAACAAAACAGTTCCTCTCAACATAGCATTTTCTGAATTAATCATGGGAGGGCCTTCTGTGATCTTCACATCGGCAATGGATTCCAGAGGTACTGGTCCGAATTTCATTGTTTGTACCTGTATGCGTTTTAAGGCATCCAGGCTATTCCTGAAATCCTGGCCAAACCGTGCATTCACGGAAAACCGCTGGCGGCCTTCTACCGTAGTGGTGAGACGCATGCCGCCCAACGCAATTTCCACGACAGCATTTACATCATCTACCGTTAAACCGTACCTGCTTATCTCATCACGCTTTACCGAAATGTCGATATATTTCCCACCAGTTATGGGTTCTACATATAAATCCTTTACACCATCAATCCCCATCAGTTCCTTTTTTATTTTTTCTGAAAATGCATAGATAGTATCCAGGTTTTGACCATATACTTTCACGCCTACATCGGTGCGGATTCCGGTTGAAAGCATGTTGATGCGGTTGATGATAGGCTGTGTCCAACCGTTGGTTACACCCGGTATCTGCAATTTTGCATTCAATTCATTGATGATATCATTTTTCGAAATATTTTCCCGCCATTCGGCTTGCGGCTTTAAAAGGATGATCGTTTCGATCATGCTGATAGGAGAATTATCAGTTGCAGTGTTTGCCCTTCCCGCTTTCCCTAAAACATTCATTACCTCGGGAACCGATTTGATCAATTTATCCTGCACCTGCAAAATTCTTTTTGCTTCACTGTTAGAAACATCCGGCAGGGTTACAGGCATAAATAAGATAGAGCCTTCATCCAGCGGCGGCATAAACTCACGGCCAAGGCTAAGTACCAACGGAATGCTGATAGCAAGTGCAATAATATTTACCGCGATGGTTGTCTTTCGCCATTTGATGCAGGCCCTAATGACCGGTTCATATACTTTTTCAAGTATCCTGTTCACCGGGTTTTTTGTTTCGGGCCTGAACCTGCCTTTCATGAAAAAAGAGATCAACACCGGCGCCAAAGTGATCACCAGCAAAGCATCTACGATCATAATAAATGTTTTGGTAAACGCCAGTGGATGAAAGAGTTTGCCCTCCTGCCCGGTTAATAAAAAAACAGGTAGAAATGAAGTAATGATGATGATAGTAGAAAAGAAAACGCCCCTGGAAACCTGATTGCAGGCTTTTTCTATCAACTGCATCCGGATTAATTCCGGAATACGATTGTAGTTTCTTCGTGTTTTTATTTTATTGAATAATTTTTTCATTCCTTACGATTTAGGGGGATTACTATTTTGCCATTCGGATAAATGCCTGTATGCATTCTCACTCATGATGATGCCGTTATCCACGATCACACCGATGGCCAATGCTATTCCTGTCAGCGACATGATATTGGAAGAAATGCCAAACATGTTCAGCAGTATGAAACTGATAGCGATGGTTATTGGAATCTGGATGATGATACTAAGTGCACTTCGCCAGTGAAACAAAAAAATGATCACGATCAAAGCAACAATAGCCATCTCTTCTATCAATTTAATTTTGATATTACCAATGGCCGCTTCAATCAACACACTTCTGTCATACGCTGTTTTAAAAGCAACACCTTCCGGTAATCCTTTTTGTACATCAAGCATTTTTTCTTTAACCGCCTTTATCACATTATCCGCATTTTCGCCATACCGCATGACCACAATACCACCCACTACTTCGCCTTCGCCATTTTCATCAAAAATCCCCAGCCGCAGATCGCCTCCCATCTGCACGGTTCCAATATCTTTTACCCGAACCGGGATACCATTATAATTTCCCAATCCAATACTTTCAATGTCATCTTTATTTTTTATGTAACCCAAACCGCGGATGATATAGGCCATGTCGCTCATTTCAAATTTTCTTCCTCCCACATCATTGTTACTGGCTTTTACTTTGTTCATCACATCCATCAGAGACACATTGTAAAACTGCATTTTCACCGGGTCGATCACCAATTGATACTGTTTTTCAAAACCACCGAATGAGGCTACTTCTGCAACTCCCGGTACTGTTTGTAAAGCGAGTTTAATGTACCAGTCCTGCAAAGCACGTTGCTCCCCGAGGTCCAGGTTTTTCGCATCGAGTGTATACCAGAACACATGCCCAACACCGGTTCCATCAGGCCCCAGTGCCGGCGTAACACCTGCCGGTAATAAACGCTGGGCATAATTTAATCTTTCCAACACCCTTGTTCTTGCCCAGTACACATCTACATCATCTTCAAAGATGACGTACACAAAACTCATCCCAAACATGGAGGTACCCCGGATGTTTTTCACTTTTGGAATA
Source organism: Ferruginibacter sp. (assembly GCA_037969135.1). Classification (GTDB taxonomy): domain Bacteria; phylum Bacteroidota; class Bacteroidia; order Chitinophagales; family Chitinophagaceae; genus Ferruginibacter. The sequence goes on along the minus strand of JBBKWV010000122.1, from coordinate 7,758 downwards.
CCCTGCAGGTTACTCACCAGTGGATAAGTAACCTGGTCTTCCATGATCTGCGGCCCCCGGCCCATCCATTCGGTAAATACGATCACCTGGTTTTCGCTGAGGTCGGGAATGGCGTCAATGGGATTTTTTTGAATATTAAAGAATCCCCAAACAAACAAAACCGTTGCTATCAGCAAAACGATGTATCGGTTCTTTAAAGACCAGGAAATAATTTTCGGTATCATAATTTTGCAATTAAACAGGCAATGTGCAATAAGCAATTTGCAATTGGAATATAAAACTCCTCTTTACCAATTGCCTATTGCTAATTACTTTTATTTCATTTAAACATTTCTTCTACGCTACCGCATGTCATCATCTTATCGGCATAATAAGGATTGCGTATATCTTTAGTCTCACTGAGCCACATGGCACCTTCATTATCATTATACATCGGGCAATGGTCATGGTAAATGGTCATCCCGGCACCAAAGGCTTTTACCAGGTCATACATTGATTCACTCATCATGGAAAAATGACGCCGTTGATGCTCAATTTTATTTTTTGAAATATGCTCAGCATGCTTTTCCAGTTCAGCTTCAATTCCATCATAGAACTTCTTCTGTTCGGCATTCAATAATGATTTATCTAATCTATTCATTGTTGTTGCCATTTTACCTGATGCAGATGCTGCAGCTGATTCATTATTCTCCGTCAGCGCATTTTTTACAGCAAGGTAATTTTGGATCATCTCTTTCATAAAAGCGGTAACAGCAGGATCTACAGAAGTATATCTTATAACTACAGTCTTAACATCTTTATCTGCTACACTATTTTGAACTTCGGATATTGAATCCCTGTGATCCATTTTACTGTGATCCTCGTTTGCATTGGAATTGTTATTGCAGGAAACCATCGTGGTTACGGCAATAATTATAAAAAACAACATTGATTTTTTCATCTTGATCTGTTTAGTTTTTATTAATGTTTGTGGCCCGAATGCTCATCCTTTTTTTCTTTTAAATTCATTCCACATACCGGGCAACTGCCTGCTTTGTCATACGTTTTATCTCCTTCACATTTCATGGGGCAGGAATAAACGATTGCATGTTTTTCGATTTCTTTTAGTTGCATATTGCATTTTGAACATTTCCCGGGCTTATCACTTGTAACATCCGCATGCATGGGGCATACATATGTTTTCATTTCATGCATTGCCATTTTTTCTTTATTGGATTTTGTCAGGTCCATCCCACAAACAGAGCATTTCCCCGGCTTATTACTTATCACTTCCGGATGCATGGGGCATGTGTATGTTACTGTTTCCGTTTTATGCTTTGCGGTTTTTTCTTTTTTTGTTTTGTTTTGTGCAAAAACGGAAACAGACACGATGGTTAAAACTGCCATCAACAGTATTTTGATTGATTTCATAATTGTTTATTTTATTTTTTGGAATAGAAAATATTGGCATACAGAAACGCCAATAGCCCGGCTATTTATTTGCCTGGCTCAGTAAAAAAAGTAAAATCTATATAAGGAATGTACAGTTGCGGATATAAACGGATACAGCATCTGTTCGGGGGGGTGCATGGCTGAGTGGGTTTTCTTCAGTTAAAGAAAGGATCTCAATTTCAGGAATTTGTATAAACGAAGATGGTAAAGAAATAGCAAGTACCTGAAATATCAGCATACTGCTTTCAGAGATCTTTTGTGCAGAATCATCTTTGTAAAACTTATGTTCATCTTTACAACAGCCATTGTCTTTCCCTTCCTGCTTCTCCATACCACATTTCCCGCAGGTTTTGGACTCATTGTGAATGATACTCCAGTCTGCAAGCTTTCCCATACAATAATGCATGTGTACAGTAGTACCAGTTGAAGTGCTGATATACAGAAAAGCCAATATTGCGGTGATGAAATTTTTCATGCAATGTAAAAATATATTCTTTTTTTTTGTAAAGCAAACAAAACGTTTACTTCTGTCCCGATCCCATATAAAGAACAGCATTATGAATTGTGAAAATTATGACAAAAATCATTTGTTGAAATGACCCTCATATTTCAAAACAGAAAAAACCGGTTTTCATTCCGGTATAAGCGGATCAAAAGAATGATCCTTTACATTTCCGGTTTCATTTGTTTTTTCTATTAATTCCAACAATGCTTTTTCAAAAACATCGGCTTCAATTTCTTCTTCAAAAAATGTACGCTTCCCAGTTTTGGTATTTATGATCAGTGTTGCCGGTATTGAACCACTCCAGCTTTTATCCATCTTCGGGCAAAAATAATCTGCATTGGTTTCATCCAGCCAGACAATGTTTGTATTAAATTGATGTTTTTTTACAAATGATGCAATTTTTCCCGGGTAATAAGAAGGCAGATCCAGGCTTACCAACAATAATATCACTTTACTACTTTTATATTTTTCAACGATCTTAATAAATGCTGGAATTTCAGCTACACATGGTTTGCAGAAAGTTGCCCAGAAATTAATAACCAGTATATCTGCACTCTTTTCAGACATATAATTTTCCACATCGGTTATTTTCCATTTGGCTATTCCCTGGCTTTTAGAAACCTGTACAATGCTTAAAAACAGCAGGGCAACGATTATTTTCTTCATAAACATAAAAATAATGAAATATCCGGGAGCAATAAATGTATAATAGGTTAAAAAACTACTGTACAAAGCTTTTGGCTAATCCCCTATTTCAAGCTAATTTCGCAGCCTGACAGCTAATAAAGTAATAAACCAATAAAACAATAAACAACATGGCATACGATCTAATCGTCTTAGGAAGCGGCCCGGGTGGGTATCCTGCAGCAATCAGGGCAAGCCAGCTTGGCAAAAAAGTGGCAATCATTGAAAAAGAAAGTCTGGGTGGCATTTGTCTAAACTGGGGTTGTATCCCAACCAAAGCATTATTAAAAAGTGCACAGGTTTTTGAATATGCAAAACATGCAGAGAGTTATGGTATCAATGTAAGCAACCCAACTGCTGATTTTGGCGGAGTGATCAAACGCAGTCGCGGCGTTGCAGATAAAATGAGCAAAGGGGTACAATTTCTGATGAAAAAGAATAAGATCGATGTCATCATGGGTTATGGCAAACTGATCGCTTCCGGAAAAGTGGAAGTAACAGCGGCAGATAATACAAAACAAATTGTGGAAGCGAAAAATATAGTAATTGCAACAGGTGGCAGATCCAGGCAATTACCCAGTATGCCCATTGATGGTAAAAAGATCATTGGATACCGCGAAGCAATGGTTTTACCCCAACAACCCAAGAGCATGATCATCTGTGGCAGTGGAGCCATCGGGTCTGAATTTGCCTATTTCTACAACAGCATTGGCACAAAAGTTACCATTGTGGAGTTCATGCCAAGAATTGTACCGGTAGAAGATGAAGACATCAGCAAAGAGCTGGAAAAACAGTTTAAAAAACAGGGCATGACCATCCTGACCAACAGTGAGGTTACCAAAGTGGATACTTCCGGAAATGGCGTGAAAGCAACAGTAAAAACTGCAGAGGGAGAAATTATCCTGGAAGCAGATATTTTACTCAGTGCTGTTGGTGTTATAGCAAATATTGAAAATATTGGCCTGGAGCAACTGGGAATAAAAACAGAAAAAGGAAAAATAATTGTTGACGCATTTCAACAAACAAATGTAGCAGGAATTTATGCGATCGGTGATTGCACACCCGGCCAGGCACTTGCCCACGTAGCAGCAAAAGAAGGCATCAATGCTGCAGAACATTTAAGCGGACATAAACCCGAGGCAATGGATTATAATAATATCCCCGGATGTACTTATTGTTCTCCTGAAATAGCATCGGTTGGATATACAGAAAAAGCGGCTAAGGATGCAGGTTATGAGATAAAAGTGGGTAAGTTTCCTTTTATGGCCAGTGGCAAAGCCAGCGCTGCCGGTGCAACTGAGGGCTTTGTAAAAGTAATTTATGATGCCAAATACGGTGAATTCCTGGGTTGCCACATGATCGGTATGAACGTTACTGAAATGATCGCAGAAGCAGTTGTGGCACGCAAACTGGAAACTACCGCTCATGAGATACTTAATGCAGTTCATCCTCATCCAACCATGAGTGAAGGCCTGAAAGAAGCTACAGCAGTGGCTTATGGCGAGGCAATCGATGTATAAGTGAAGGTTATTACGTTGAAAGGTTAATAAAGTTGTGTAGTAGTTTTTATTCTTACTTATCCCTATCCACTTCATAAGTATTGTCAACTTAATTAATTCAATTTTATAATATAAAAAGGACCATAGTAAACTATGGTCCTTTTTATTCATTTACAGGGAGTTAACTGTTTGCTGCTTGGCATTTGAATCAGTTATGTTTTAGTCTCGTTAAAAGAGCTTTCTTACCTGATTTTTTTATACCATTTATATACTTTTATTCGTAATTAATTTTAATTCGACTGCATATGTTTTATCAATCGAAAATTTTATTTCAATCATTCATTTTTGATAACTATTCCGTGTCTGTGATTTTTCTCCTCCTCCTGCAAAAAAGATTTAACATTTGAAGGGTATAAGTAAACGATTAAACAATTAATCTATAAAATAAAAACCGGGCCTGAAATAACTCAGGCCCGGAAAATTAATACAAATATTATTTATTCCTTAACAATTTTCAGGCTTTGTATGTTATTACCCTGTGCTACCTGTACCACATAAATACCTGCTACCAGGTTATTACCAAACTTGTACTGTTTAAGGCCTGTTCCTTCTGCTGCATATACTTTCCTTCCAAACAAATCAGTTACAATGATCGAAACTTTGTCATCGGCATTTCCTTTCAGTGCCAAAGTAAATTCAGAACTACTTGGATTAGGATAAGCCTGGACTGTAAAGTCATCAATAGCAACATTATTATCTGGTTTGGTTGCAGCCTTTGTTACTGTATATTTTGGTTGGCAATTCGGACCAACAAGAATATTCATTAATGAACCAACACATGATTTTGAATCCTTTACATAACCATTGTATGTCCCAGCAGTAAGACCGGTAAAAATTGTACTCCCTTGGAATGCAGTACCATCAAGGCTATACGTGTATGGCCCTGTTCCACCTGTTCTGAAAAATTGTATGGATCCATTGGCCGATGTACAATTGCCCGCAGCAACAGCATAAGCAGTTACAACTACTGGATTGACATTAATTGTAACGCTTATCTGGCTGATACAACCTTTAGAATCTTTCACATAACCTGTATAGTTTCCTGTAGCCAATCCGCTAAAAGAATTGCTTGACTGGTAGTTCATATTATCCAGACTATAACTGTAGGCCCCAAAACCACCAGCTGCATTAATCTGAATAGTACCATCATTTATACAGCTGCTTGTATGTGTATTATAAGCAGAAATGGTAAGTTCAGGTATCTGGGTTACAGTTACAGGAATCATTCCAATACAATTTTTTGAATCTTTTACATAACCAATATAATTGTCGGCAGCCAGATTCAGGAATACATTACTGGTTTGATAAGTTATATTATCAATACTATAAGTGTAAGACGGTATCCCCCCGGTCCTGTACAGTTCTATTGACCCATTATTTGTACATACACTGGAAGGCCTTGAGTATGCTGTTACGTTTAATGGAGGTGTTGATACTACAGTAATACTTTTAGTGCTTACACAGCCGGCAGCATCTTTCACATAAGCCGTATACGTGTTAGGCCCCAGATTTGGAAATGTATTCTCGGGCTGATAATTTGATCCATCCAGACTATAAGAATAAGGCAACACACCAGCATTACCATACAAAATGATTGAACCGGTATTGGCGCATTCTGAACTGTTGGTTCCACTATGTGTAATATAAACAGAAAAAGCATTTCCAATATGAATATTCATCATGCTGGAAATACATCCAAGATTATCAGTTACAGAGAAATTATAATAACCTATAGGCAAACCTGATACAGCTGATACATTTCCAGCAACATAGCCGTTAGATCCTGTCCAGCTATATGTATAAGGGAATGAACCGCCGGTACACGTTGCCGTAATAGTACCATCATTTGTACCACCGCAAACACTTACATTGGTTTTAACAATGCTGGTTGAAGGAGGTGCGTTTAATGTTAAGACTACAGTTTTAGCTAAACCAATACAACCATTAGCAGATGGGGTAACAGCAATATTTGCCACCTGGTTCATATTGCTAACAATGTTTGTCATAAATGCCGGTATATCACCAATACCAGATGCCGCTAGCCCGATACTGGTATTATCATTTGTCCAGCTAAAATCAGTTCCACTTACCGTTCCGGAGAAACTGATCAAAGAAGTTGAACTTCCCATGCACAATTCCTGATTTAATGGATCATCAACTATTGGAGTTTTATTTACAACCACATCAATCTGCGCCCGGGGTCCTTCACATGGATCTGTTGAAGAAACAAAGTATGAAGTTGTCCCTCCAGATAATGTAGAAGGTGTTGGTGCAATAGATGAGCCTGTTCCACCTGATTGAGTCGAATACCATAATAAAGAAACTCCTGTTGCAGTTAATTGCAAAGCAGTTTCACCCTGGCAATACGTTACCGGACTGATAACAACAGGGGGATCTGCACAAACACCAAGAAAAGTTTGTCCGCTAGCTACAAATTGGAGAAATAAAAGATTTGAAATAATTAAGACCACTAATTTAAAGGGATTCTTAATAGATTGTAAAATTGTTTGCATAAAATACATTTTTAAATTTTGAGTGAATTCATAAATTGGCATTACTTATATCATGAAGGGTTTTATAATATGCGCAGCAAAGTCGGGTGACAGTGACACTAATTACTAAATAAAACAAGTACGATAATTTATTTGAAATACGAAATTCGATTCATTCTGTCTTTTAATTGTTACATAATCTCTATTAATAATTATATCATTCACACATCACATTTTAAAATATTAATTTGCCGGCAGGTTAGAACATTCAATACCCGATATAGTTAACCGGAAAAATATCCGGAAGGCGATCATTCCACGTTTTAAAAAAAATAAATATTATTTTTGTCACTAAACTTATTTGTATGAAAAGAATTATTGCGACAATCCTTCTATCCGGTTTTTTTTGTTTTAAATCATTTGCAGATGAAGGCATGTGGTTACCCCAGCTTTTACAGGCACTGAATGAAAAAGATATGAAGAAGCTTGGTATGAAGATCAATGCTTCTGATATTTACAATATCAGCAAAGCAAGTCTGAAAGATGCTATTGTAAGTTTTGGCGGATTTTGCACAGCAGAAGTGATTTCCGACAAAGGATTATTGTTAACCAATCACCATTGTGGTTTTGATGCGATACAAAATCATTCATCCGTTGAAAATAATTATATTCAAAAAGGGTACTGGGCTTATAATTATGGCCAGGAACTGCAAAACCCGGGATTGTATGCCACATTCATTGTGCGCATTGAAGAAGTGACGAAACAGGTTTTGGAAAATGTTGGCAAAACCCTTTCAGAAACTGAAAGGCAGAGCCAGGTAGACAAAAACATCAATCAGCTAAAAAAAGATTTTAAAAAAGAAGCCACAGAAGACCTTATCATCAGGCCCTTCTTTGATGGAAATAAATATTTCTTATTTGTAACCGAAACGTACAGGGATATCCGTTTGGTTGGTGCTCCTCCTTCCTCTATAGGTAATTTTGGAAAAGATACAGATAACTGGATGTGGCCACGCCATACCGGAGATTTCTCCATGTTTCGTATCTATGCCGATAAGAACAACAAACCAGCAGCATTTTCGCCTGA
>JBBKWV010000121.1:0-10680 GCA_037969135.1 Ferruginibacter sp. | reverse complement strand
GTTACCACTCTTCCAAAGGATGCATTTTCTTCATTTACAGCAAGGGCGAAACAACTTACCCAATCCAGTATATAATTAAACTGGCTTCCCCCCTCCTTAATTGCTTTTACCCAACTATCATAATCATCTATGGGTTTACCTTTTAATAATTTTTTATTCAAACTGGCTGCCCTTCTTTTTACCTGCAGCCCACCCGGAAGTATACCATCCGTTAAACAACCCCTGTAAATACAATCACGCATTGTATGCCAGATATTTAAGGTCATGCGTTTTACTTCCGATTCTGTTCTCCAGACCAACTCATTTTCCATTACGATATCATGAATGGTCAAACCCGTTTTACGGCACCAGTGTAAAAGCTCGCTCGCATTATTTATCGGAAAAGGAAGATCAATGCTGATAGCATCCCAAGGCCGCTCCCCTTCTTTTTGTACAAAACCGCCACCAATGGAGTAATACGTTTCTGCAATGGTTTCCCCTGTGGATAATTCAACCAGAAAAGTAAGTGCATTTGGATGAAATGGTAATGATTCGGCAAACAAAAATTCTATATCTTCTTTTGGATCAAAATCAATTTCATGGCGCCCGGCAAGCAGGAGTTTTTTCATTTCCCGGATATCATTGATCTTGGCATGAATATTATTTACATCAAAAGTAACAGGGTCGTCGGCACATAAACCAAGCTGAATTGCAATATCGGTGCCATGCCCGATGCCGGTTTTAGCCAGAGACCCATATAACAAAACTTCCAGTCTTTTAACCAGATCCAGTTTTTCTGCTTTTTCTAATGAGAGCGTAAAAGCCTGGGCGGCACGCCAGGGGCCTAAAGTATGGCTGCTGCTTGGGCCAATCCCTATTTTAAACATATCAAAAACTGAAATTGCTTCGTGGCTCACAATATAAAATTAAAAAAGGCTTTGATGAGATTATCAAAGCCCAAATTAAATAAAATAAAACGTTTATTGAACATCCTTTAAACTGATCCCAAAAGCAATGTAAGAATCGGCAGGAATAATTATTTGACCATTGTTGCCATATCTGGGTACAGAACCATATCCCAAAGATGGTGGAATATAAAGATTGATAGCCCCGCCACTTTTGATCAAAGGAATTCCTTTTTGCCATCCTACAATGAGTTGTCCGAGGGTAAAACTTATCCCGGCTGGCAAAGTATTGGAATCAAAAATTTCGCCCGTCGCCATCAATGAGCCGGTATAATTAACGGTAACATTGGAACAAACAGTAGCATTAGCCCCCGTTCCGGGAATATCAATTGTATAAAAAATACCACTGGGATGCTGTACTGCGGTAATGGCATTAACAGAAAGATAGTTTTGGATATAGGCTATTTCCGCTGCAGTTGCCATTGCCGGTGAATCTGTATAGGTACATTTTGGCTCATCTGATTTTAAGCAGGATGATAAACCAAAACTTATGATTAATATCTGGAAAAACCATTTTTTCATTTTTTTGTTATTTTTAGTGATCTGCAGTTTTTTCTTCCTGAGTAAATGGCTGCCGGCTTTTTAATTCTTTATACAGCTGTTCATTCATTTCCCATTTAAAATGCATGCGAAAGTATGAAAAGAATAATATAGTAAGTGTTACTGCCACAATCAATGTTCCGATTACACCGGAAGCAGCCTGAGATATTTTTGTATACCATTCAGGGGAAAAATAATAAACGGCCATGATTGAAAATAAAATAGGCAACCCAAAGATCACGGCAACGGGCAATCCCCTGAGTAATTTGCTGATAAAATGGCTCTCTTTTTCACGTACCATTTCCCAATGCCTTATAAATTCAGTTTCTTTTTGCGAGAACATGGTTCAAAATTAATACAATTGTTCTAATGCTTTGCCATTTTATCAATAACTTGTAGGTTTGATAAAATCATATTTTCATTATGAAAATAGAACAACTCATCGTTCAGTTTCTTTATAACAGTAAAAAGCTGTCTTTACAGGATATTGGAATTTTTACCTTGTCTACCGACATCTCCATTCCTTTTGAGAATAATAAAGAAACGGCAATGCCCGCTAATGCAGTCAGTTTTGTGTTTGATAAAAAAGCCAGACAAGATGACGATCTGATCGCTTTTATTGTGGAACAGACACGTAAAATCAAACCACTCGCCACTTCTGATCTTGAATCATATTCATTGCTTGCAAAGCAATTCTTAAATATCGGGAAACCATTTCCAATCGAAGGATTGGGTGTATTGCAAAAAACACAAAGTGGGGAATATGAATTTCTCCAGGGGCATTCCATCAATGCAAAATTGGAATCCGCTTCGGTACTTCCAAAAGAAAAGTCAGATCCGGAAATCAGTTTTGCATCACCTGCCAAGCAACAAGACAGGAAAAAATGGGTATGGTTGTTTCTCTTTTTATTCTTTGGAGCAATTCTGATCAGCATATATTATTTCTTCAGAACAGAAAATAAAACTATACAACCTGTCCATTTAATAAATCAAAGCACTGACAGTTTAAGTAAACCAACTGCGATAATTGAACATTTGACTGTGCCGGTTGCTGACTCAGTAAAACCGGTTTCAGTTATACCCGCTGCAAATACAGTTAATTATCAATACAAAGTTGTCATTAAAGAATTTGGCAGCAGGGAAATTGCGGAAAAAACGCTGGCAAAATTAACTTCTTACGGACATGAACTGATTATGTATACTGCAGATTCAGTTAAATATAAAATCGCCATTCCTTTCAAAACACCGATTTCTGATACAGCACGTGTTATGGATTCTTTAAACCGGTTTTTCAATACCAAATCTTATTTTGAGAAATATTAACTGCAACTGATATGAAATTGTTTATGAAGAAAAGCATTTATCTGTTTTTTTTTCTGTTGGTTTCTGCTGATATTGTTGGAATTTATTTAAAGATCGATGCCCTCCATTTTATATGTAAACCAATGCTGATGCCTGCATTGTTGCTTTCTGTACTTTTATTTTGTGAAAAATCCCGCAACAGAACTTATATTTTACTGGCATTGTTCTTTTCTTTTCTGGGAGATGTTTTATTGTTATTTGAACAACAACAACCTGTTTTTTTTATTCCCGGGTTACTCTTTTTTTTACTGGCACATATTTTTTATATTTTATACTTTTTTCTGCAATATAAACCCGGAAAGAACCCTAAAAAGACGAGTCCATTCATTAAAATATTGATTGCCTTATATATTACATGGTTACTTTATTTTTTATTCCCCGGATTGGGGGATTTGATGATCCCGGTGATCATTTATGCCTGTGTGATCAGTATGATGCTTTTCAGCAGTATTTATACAACGGTGAATGCAGAAAAACATGTACGGTTTTTATTCATTGCAGGTGCTGTATGTTTTGTAATTTCTGATTCTATCCTGGCCATCAATAAATTTTATAAACCATTTTCTTTGGGGCCTGTTTTCATTATGCTTACATATGCTGCTGCTCAATATAATCTTGTAAAAGCATTTATTGATAACAATAAATCACAATAACTGCTTTAAATTCGCATATTATCTATCATTATAAAATTCCATGGATTATATTGACTATTATAAAAGCCTGGGGATATCAAAATCAGCCAGCCAGGAGGAAATAAAAAAGGCTTACAGGAAACTTGCCAGGAAATATCATCCGGATGTGAATCCAAATGATAACAATGCCCATAAAAAATTTCAGGAAATCAATGAAGCCAATGAAGTTTTAAGTGATCCTGAAAAGCGCAAAAAATATGATACTTACGGAAAGAACTGGCAGCAGGGTGCAGCACAGGAAGAAGCACAACGATCATACCGGCAATCAGCTGATTTTGGCGGAGGTCAGTTTTCCGGTGATTTCGGGGGCGACCGTTTCTCTGATTTTTTTGCTTCCATGTTTGGTGCAGGTGGAAGAAGTAATGCAAAATACCGGGGCGAAAATCTAAGTGCCACATTACAAATGAATTTGACCGAAGTTTTCAAAACACATAAGAAAACCATCACGATCAATGGCAGGAATATACGGATCACCATACCCGCAGGTATTGAGAATGGCCAGGTTATTAAACTCAAAGGTTATGGAGATCCGGGAAGAAATGGAGGCCCTGCCGGTGACTTATTCATCACGTTTTCAATACTAAATAATACAAAATTTAAAAAGATGGCCAATGATCTGTATTTAATTCAGGAAATAGATCTGTTCACGGCAATATTGGGAGGTGAGTTAACGATTGATACGATGCATGGAAAAATCAAGCTTAAAGTAAAACCGGAGACCCAAAACAATACCAGGATAAGGGTAAAAGGAAAAGGTGCCCCCATGTATAAATCAGAAGAGCAATTCGGGGATCTTTATGTAACCTATAATGTTGTATTGCCTCAAAACCTGACGGAAAAACAAAGACAGCTATTTATTGAATTATCAAAAACGTAAAAGATGGCCTCTCCAAAATTAATTACAGTCAGAGAGTTTTGCACACATCATCAAATCAGTATGGAGTTCATTCTGCAGCTTCAACAATATGAATTGATCGAGTTGCAAATTGAAAAACGCACTTATTTTATTCCTGAAAGCAGGATAGATAAACTGGAAAAAATAATCCGCCTGCACAACGACCTTGAAATAAATATGGAAGGGATCCAGACAATTTTTCATTTGCTTGACTCACTCGAGAAAAAAGAAACAGAATTGATAAAATTAAAAAACCAGTTGGCGTTTTATATAACGGAAGAATGAAACTTAAAATAATTTTCAATTAGAAAAGGATATGCACATTCCCCTTATTCAGCGCTTATACTTTTTCCAGAATTTCAAATAAATCACCCCTTTAGAAGTTTGAAACCGGGTTGGCACCTGTTTCCATTTCCCTTGCTTATCAAAACTCCAGACCAGGAAATGCAGATGTGGCAAAGCTGCATATCCTGTTTTACCGCTTAATGCGATCAATTGCCCCATTGAAACGGTATCACCCGGATTAACCAATACTCCGTTTTGTTGCAGATGCCAGTAACCTGCCCTGGTTCCATCTACATGTTGGATAACAATATTATTTCCAAAAGGCCGGTTTTTTTTATTTATTCCTCCGCGATCGCTGTCTTCTTTCACTCTGATTACCAACCCTCCCCTGGCTGCAGTAACGCTGGTTCCCTTTTTCATATTAAAATCAAGTGCAGCTCTTTCTTTGTGCGAATACCGGCTGAAATATCCCTGCAAAACCCGAAAGGATTTTCCCTTTTCATAAGGCAATGCATAAATAAAACTGCTATCATCAGTATTAATATTCTTTTGTAAAAGTTTTACCTGCTCACGCAATGGATTTTTGCTTACAGAACAACCTGCACAAAAAAGCAAACAAAAGGATAAAAGGTACTTCATAGATCAGCGGTCAGATTATATTTATTTTTTAGTGGCCTTAATTGCATAAACCATGGGTATTTTATTTCCCAAATGTTTTATTCTGAATTTCCCGGGTTCAAATTCCTCTGTCTTATTGAAACAATTATAAGGAGAATAATCATATTCTTCAAACTGCCGGATCTCCAAACCATTTTTAATAAGGCTTCCGATCACTTCACTGATACTGTGATTCCATGTAATAGTTTCAGTTACAATTGCAGCAGTTTTATCGGCATAGGTTCCCTTAATTATTTCAACGATCGGTTCACTCTTTTCATACTTGTACATGATCTTTTCAAAATCATCGTCAAACATCCATAGAACCGGATGGAATTCTGCAAATACAAATTCTCCGCCGGGTTTTAAATATTTTGATATAATGGCTGCCCATCTATCCATGTCCGGTAACCAGCCGATAGTGCCATAACTGGTAAATACCATATCAAATTGCTGATCAAGATGATTGGGAAGATCATATATATCACAGCAGATAAAACGGGTATTTATATTTATTTGTAATGCCAGTTCCTTTGCTTTATTGATTGCTTTGTCAGACAGGTCAACAGCTGTGACATCAGCTCCCATCCTTCCTAAAGAAAGAGAATCCATTCCAAAGTGACATTGCAGATGAAGAAGAGATTTTCCGGCAACCTCCTCCAGAAATTTCAATTCAATGGCATTCAATGATTTTTCACCCTCCAGAAAACCCTTCAAATTATAAAACTCAGAATGACAATGAACATCCGTTTTATCATTCCAGGCGGCTTTGTTTTTATTTATATAATCAGTATCCGTTTTCATTTTTATTCCCTTTTTACTTTCTTTAATTTGAATGGATTGATTCACTTAAATAAACTATTCTGAAAAAGATTAATCAGATTTAATTTACCGTTCCGATATTTTTATGTAATTTAATAATATAATTTTATTGAATTGGCATTAATGGATCATTTTAAAGGTGATTTATTGCTGATTTTTTTTACTTACTGAATTATCAAACTAAAAACATGAAAAAATATTTACTCCTGATTTTCTTTGCTTTTTTCTTTCAGGCAAAAGGATTTTCTCAGGCTTGTATATCTATGGGATGTGCATCAAATTTCGGACCTCAGAATACTGATGGTAATTTACCAAATATTTTTGGAGGTCCTGGAGATTGTTATGATCTCTTTCCTTACAAACAGGTTTACTGGCAATTTTTTTATTCCCCCTCCGGAGGTATTTTTACACAAACATATACTCCAACAGGTACGGGTGATCCGCTCGATCTGGATTATGTAGTTTTCGATATGGGAATGTCAGGTCCTCCAACAGTTGATTGTCCAGTGGATGAAACGGGTTGGCCCGAAGTTATTTGTAATTATGCTGCTACTTATAATGTAGCTACCGGCCCTGGAATTGATGGTGTTGCAACAACTATACCTGGTCATTTTTATGCGATCTCCATCATTATTTGGCAGGGTATAAGTACCGGTGGCGATGCCAGTTATCCTTTTACAATAGGCAATCCGCAGATCGACGGGATTGATCTGAGTCCCATTAATTGTCCTGGAGTTTTGCCTGTTAAATTAACTTCATTTGATGCCAAAGTAAACAACTGCAAAATAAATCTCGAATGGCTGGCAGAATCTGAAATTCAATTCAAAAACTACCAGGTTGAATATAGTACGGATGGAAGGAATTTTCATGCTATTTCTACCATTCCAACCAGTGGTTCCGGTACAAACAATAAATATTCCTGGAGTCATACTGATCCTCAATCGGGGAATGCTTATTACAGATTAAAAATGACGGATATCAATAACCGGATCGATTACAGCAAAACCATTGCTTTAAAAATTGACTGTAAGAATAGTTCAGTTTTATTGTATCCAAACCCGGTGGCTGATATCTTAAATGTAAATATCATCAATACACAAAATGAACTTACGAATGCTGTATTATATGATAATACCGGTAAGCTGGTTTTTTCGGGAACATTCAACAGCGGAACAAATAGCATTGATATGAAAAAATTTGCAAAAGGGGTATATCAATTGCGACTGAAAAACAATACTGAGATCAAAAACTATAAGGTCATTAAATAAGTAATACAGTACATAAAAAATCCCCGTAAATATATAATTACGGGGATTTTTATTTTATGTTAAGTGATATACTATTCTAAGAATTAATATCCCATACCGCCCATATCCGGAGCACCATGAGCATGCGGAGCATCCTCTTTTGGCTTGTCAGCAACTACACATTCTGTAGTTAGTAACATACCTGCAATAGAAGCTGCATTTTCAAGTGCCACACGGCTAACTTTGGTTGGATCAATAACACCGGCTTTGAAAAGATTTTCGTAAACCTCAGTTCTTGCATTGAAACCAAAATCTCCTTTTCCTTCCCGGATCTTCTGGATAACAATGGAACCATCAATGCCTGCATTTTGGGTAAGGCAACGAATGGGTTCTTCCAAAGCACGGCGTACTATTGCCATACCGGTTTGTTCGTCAGCTATCTGCCCTTTTACCTTTGGTTCCAGACTTGCAACTGCACGGATATAAGCAACACCACCACCTGGGACAATGCCTTCTTCAACAGCAGCACGTGTTGCATGTAATGCATCATCTACCCTGTCTTTCTTTTCTTTCATTTCAACTTCTGTTGCAGCACCAACATAAAGAACAGCAACACCACCGGCCAATTTAGCCAAACGCTCCTGTAATTTTTCTTTATCGTAATCTGAAGTGGTGTTCTCCACCTGGGCTTTGATCTGATTAACACGTGAAGTGATATCTTTCTTTGCACCTTTACCACCAACAATTGTTGTATTGTCTTTATCAATGGTTACAGAAGATGCCTGGCCAAGATAAGTAAGGTCGGCATTCTCTAAATTGAAACCTTGTTCTTCACTCACAACAGTTCCGGCAGTTAATATAGCAATATCTGTAAGCATTTCTTTTCTGCGATCACCAAAACCCGGTGCTTTTACTGCAGCAACTTTAATGGTACCGCGTAATTTGTTTACCACCAATGTTGCCAATGCTTCCCCTTCCAGGTCTTCAGCAATGATCAATAACGGGCGGCTGGTTTGAGCAACTTTCTCCAGGATATGCAGAATATCTTTCATTGCAGATATCTTTTTATCGTAGATCAGGATATACGGATTTTGCAACTCAACCTGCATTTTTTCGCTGTTGGTTACAAAATAAGGGCTGATATAACCACGGTCAAACTGCATGCCTTCAACTATATCAACAGTTGTATCAGTGCCTTTGGCTTCTTCTACAGTAATAACACCTTCTTTGCCCACTTTGCCAAAAGCTTCGGCAATCAACTTTCCAATGGTTTCATCATTGTTTGCAGAAATAGTAGCAACCTGTTGAATTTTCTTGGCATCATTGCCAACGGTCTGGCTTTGTTCTTTCAGGCTGGCAACAACCAGGCTGACAGCTTTATCAATACCACGTTTCAGATCCATCGGATTTGCACCGGCTGCAACCATTTTCAAACCTTCAGCGATGATACTCTGTGCCAAAACAGTAGCAGTTGTTGTGCCATCACCTGCAATATCAGCAGTTTTAGAAGCAACTTCCTTAACCATTTGTGCTCCCATATTATCAATCGGATCTTCCAGTACAATTTCTTTAGCAACTGTAACACCATCTTTTGTTACCTGTGGTGCTCCGAATTTCTTTTCTATAACCACATTGCGGCCTTTGGGCCCAAGGGTTACTTTAACAGCGTTGGCCAAAGTGTCAACGCCTTTTTTCATTTTATTTCTTGCTTCGATATCGAAGAAAATCATTTTAGACATTAGTTTGTATTTAAGTTTTTTAAATTATGAATTGATAGGGATCAGATGCCGGCTTTAAACGATCGCCAGGATATCACTTTCTCTCATGATCAGATAATCTACTCCTTCAACATTGATCTCTGTACCTGCATATTTGCCATAAAGAACAGCATCACCTGCTTTAACGGTAACGGGTTCATCTTTTTTCCCGGGACCGGCAGCAAGTACAGTTCCACGTTGGGGTTTTTCTTTTGCTGTATCCGGAATGATAATTCCGCCGGCAGATTTAACTTCAGCAGCAGCGGGCTTCACAATTACCCTGTCGTGTAAAGGCGTAATGTTTAACTTTTTAGCCATAATTCTATGTTTTGATTTGATTTAATAGATAATCCCATATTTAGGGTAAACCAAGGTTATCTAATACTGTACCAAAGAAGATTAAAAGCATAGTTGACAGTTTATAACCATCTATGTCAGTTTTTAGTTGATATGTTAAGACAATTTTTCATTCAGCTAATATAATTGCGGTTAAACTTCTGTCACAAAATTTAAAAGCTTAATTTCGCAGCCTAAAATAAAGTTCTTTAAGATGATCAGCAGAAGAAATATCCGGGTAAAAGTGATGCAGACTTTATATAGCATTGATAGTGCCAGTGGGGATACCAAGCCAGGTGAGCCATTAACTATCCTTACCCGGAAAATGGAAGAAAGCAGGCAATTATTTACTTACCTGATATATTTTATCACTGAGGTAGCCCGTTTTTCCGAAACGGATGCCCGTCAGAAAGCCAGTAAACATCTTCCTTCAGCCGGCGACCTTTCTGTAAATACCAAGATTGCCGGAAATGAATTGCTGTGGAAGATCGTGGAGGAACCCAGTTTCAAAACTGCATTAAAAGATATCAATTTAAGCCGGATAACAGATACAGATCTTTTAAAAAGGATCTACAACGATCTGAAAATCACACCGGAATACAAGGACTATATTGAAATGCAATCGAGGGATAAGAAAACGGAGAAAAAGATACTGGATTTTATTTTTACCAATCTGATGCTACCGAATGAAAATTTCATCAGTCATGTTGAAGAACATTTCATCAATTGGGATGATGATGCAGAAATGATGCAGGCATTGGTTTTAAACTATTTTAATAAACCAGCTCAAATCAGTTTCGCCACTGTTTTGAGTAAGGAAAAATGGGATTTTGCCCGCACATTATTGAGTACTGTTCTGGAAAAAACCGAATATAGCCTGGAATTGATCAAGCCCAAATTAAATAATTGGGATGCCGACCGTATCGCATCACTGGATCTGATCATTTTACAAATGGGTGTATGTGAATTTTTGTATTTTGAAACAATACCTACCAAGGTTACCATCAATGAATATATTGATATTGCCAAAGCGTATAGTACAGTTCAAAGCGGACAGTTTGTAAATGGATTACTTGATAATATTCATAAAGAATTAACTGCTGAAAATAAAATTGAAAAAGTAAATTTTAAGAACAGCATTTT
>JBBKWV010000120.1:0-12565 GCA_037969135.1 Ferruginibacter sp. | reverse complement strand
GTCGTGCAGTGAGTAAGATTGTGGTTCATCCAACCAATCCCAATATTATATTTGTTGGTACCGCTTCTGGTATTGGCGGTATTGGTGCTAATGCGAATTCATCTTTGGCCGCCCGGGGTATCTTTCGGTCAACCGACGCATTAAGTGCTACACCTTCCTTTACTAAATTAACTTTAACCGGTCCTGCAGCTCAGGATAGGAATATTGTAGATATTGTGATGGACCCGGGTAATCCCGATCTGGTGCTATGCACTTTGGGTGATTCATTTAGTTTAGGGGAAGGGGGTGTTTACCGGTCTGTTGATGCCCTATCCGCCACACCTGCATTTGTTCGCACATTTACGGCAGGAGTTGGCACGGGTGCTTCCAGAACAGAATTGGCCCTGAACAGGAGTGGGGGCGGAGTGGTAACCGTTTTTGCTGCATCCGGATTTAATGGAGGAACTGTTCAACGTTCTATTGATGGCGGCGCAACCTGGAGCCAGCGAATTGACAATAATTTTTGTGGCGGTCAGTGTTTTTATGATATCGCCATAGATGTAGATCCTACAAATGCCGACCGCGTTTATTTGGGTGGAACCGGAACAGGTACTACTTTCACCATTTCAACCAATGGAGGCACCACATTTACCAGCAGTGAAAGTGGCTTGCACACTGATTCACACGTGATAACAGTAGCACCGTCGTTGGCGTCAACCGTTTATTTTGGTTCCGATGGGGGTATTTATAAATCTATCAATTCAGGTGCAAGTTGGGTTTCATTGAATAACACAACATTCAGGGCTACTCAATTCATGAGCCTGGCTGTTCATCCTATAGATCCTAATTTTACCATCGGAGGCACACAGGATAATGGTACCAATTTTTATCAACCAAATGGAACATGGTTCAGGGCTGATTTTGGTGATGGAGGGTATTCACTGATTGATCAGGGTGCAACCAATACTACCAATGTTGATATGTACCACACTTATTTCAATGCTTCTACCCTTCAAGGTTATGCTACCGTTTCTACTACCGCATCTGCTACAGAAGGGAATTGGGTTTTTCGTGGTTGTAATGGAACTACTGGAAATGGTATTGCTTGTGGAGGTGCTGTTTTATTTTATGCTCCCATTGAACAGGGGCCCGGCACACCCAATACTGTTTATTTTGGAGCGAATATCTTGTATCGCTCGGCAGATAAAGGATTAAATCATTCTGCCGTAAGTCAAAATCTGACAAATGCGATCAGTGCTATCGGAATTTCACCACAAAATGACAATGTGCGGATTGTTGGTCAGAACAATGGGGGAATTTTTGGAACAACCACCGGGTCTACTACATTGACAAATCTGGATTTGAGCAATACGGTGCCCAATAATTTTATTGCCCGTGCTGTAATTGATCCCAATAATGTAAACACTGCCTATGTAACACTTTCTGCTTTTGGCGTTGCCAATATTTGGAAAACGACCAATCTTAACAGTGCCACTCCTACCTGGACAAATGTATCTTCAGGTATTCCCCAGGTTCCGGTAAACGCTTTTGTTGTAGACCCCTCCAATTCTAATAACCTGTATGCAGGAACTGATATTGGCGTCTATGCTTCAGAAGATGGAGGAGCAAACTGGGTTCCTTATGGTACAGGGTTGCCGATCGTTGCTGTTTTTGATATGGCCATTCACCCTGTTACAAAAGTGCTGCGTATTGCCACGCACGGAAGGGGGTTATGGGAAATACCAACTACCAATGCATGTAATGTTACTGGCTCGGCAACAACAACTGCTGTAACCTGTATATCCGGTACAAATGGTACGGCAACTGTAACACTATCAGGTGATGGAGCAGGTGCACCAGGCACCTATACGGTAGATGGCGGTTCAGCACAGGCTTATACAACCAATCCGTTTACGATAACCGGACTAACAGCAGGCAACCATACCATCGTTGCTACTGTTACAGCCGGTTCATGTGTATCATCAGATATTATTGTTAATGTTGGTACAACAGCCACTTTTGCTGCTACTTATACCAAAACGAATCTAACGGTATGTAATGGCAGTCCGGACGGAACCATAACGGTAACGCCCACAGGCGGAACGGCTCCTTATACGTACAGCTGGACAGGAATAACAGGTTCCGGAAATCCGGCAACAACTCCGTTTCCTGATCCGGGCAATGTATCTGCTCTTACAGGGCTGAATTATGGCTACTACAATGTAACGGTTACGGATGCGGGAGGATGTGCTGCAGTAACTTTCAGTAATATTCATATTGAATTTGGATATGCAGTTTTTGTTACCAACAGCGGCAGTAACAGCAGCAGTTGCGGAAACACCGGATCCATAATCCTGTATGGCAATGCTGGAGTACTTCCTTATACATACAGTCTGGATAATATAACGTACCAGCCGGGCAATACATTCACGGGACTTGCTGCATCTACCTATACTGGTTATGTAAAAGATGCAGGTGGCTGTTTGAGTACCAAACCCGGTATCGTCATCAGTTCTGCAGCTGCTATCATCGTTTCTCCTTTTGCAAGATCGGCAAGCAGTTGTGCTGCAGATGGTTCAATAGAAATATATCGTTCCGGTGGTATTCCGCCATACACATACAGCATAGATGGAACAAATTATCAAATAAGCAATAGTTTTACCGGGGTTGCTTCCGGACCGTATACCGCTTATGTCAAAGATTCAAAAAACTGTATCGGGTCACAATCTGTTACAGTAGGCCAGGGTGCCGCGTTGAATGTGACTGTTAGTAAGATAAATACAAGTACATGTGTAGAAGATGGATCAATACAGGTGAATGCAAGCGGAGGAATTGCCCCTTATACTTATAGCATCAACGGTGTAAACTTCCAGGCAGGTAATTCTTTTGCAAACCTTGCAGCAAACACTTACACGATCACCGTAAAAGATTTCAAAGGCTGTCTGGGAACATTGAATGTAACAATATCACTGAACCCGATATTGGTCACAGCATTTGCTACGGCATCTTCCAGTTGTTTTAACAACAACGGTAAAATACAGTTGTTCAGATCAGGAGGTTATGGCCCTTACACATATAGTCTGGATGGAAATACTTATCAAAGCAGTACCCTCTTTACCAATCTCGATCCGGGAACATATACCGGGTATGTAAAAGATGCTAAAACCTGTATAGGTGCAATGAGCGGTATCGTTGTTGGTCCAACGGGTTGCCCACCGCCACCAATTACTACATTTGCAAAATCAATTAATCTGATGGAGGAATTGCCGGGTTTAAAAGTACAGGTATTTCCTAACCCGGCATCCACTGCATTCACTGTAATTTTAGATGGAATAAACAGCAATGAAAAAGTGAATATCAGCATAACGGATGTACAAGGCAGGAAGATGTATCAGTCAAAAGGGAATAGCAGCCGGCAGTTTATGGTAGGAAAACATTTAAAGCCAGGTGTATATATACTCGAAATAATGAATGGGGCAGATAAGAAAAGCATCAAATTGGTAAAAGAATAAATGGAAAAACTAATAATTATAAAGAGGCTATCCATAATGGATAGCCTCTTTAATTTATACCCTTATTGGTTGTTTGCCTTTTGGCATGGCAATACATGAAGTAAAGGAACATTCAAGATCAGGAAACATCAAATATTATAAGCAAAGAAAAGCTGTTGATTTTAAAAAAATAATAAGATGATGATTATAGTTTTATCTTAAGGGGTAATATCCTTCAGTCCTAGCCTCGATTCGTGTCACACGAACAGGAACAAAATAAATTGTTGCGTGAGACATGCACCACGGAAAAGGATTTAAAAACCAAATATTTTGTTCATTGACTTCTTAACCGTTACTTTCAACCGCAGAAATGTATTTTGTCAATATATCTAACGGATAAGGTTACCCATGATGAGTTTTTTGCAAAATAATAATGGGATTTAATCCTGATAGAGTCGGTTGTAACCCTTTACTGTAAAGAGGTCTGAAAATAAGTAAAAAAAACACTGCTTTTTTTGGTTTATATTTGGATTTATTAATATTAAATTATAAGTTTGGCTTCTGAAGAATTAATTCCAATACTTCCTGTCAAGTAACCTTTTTTAACACCTCTCCACAATATATTTTCCAGTCCTGTAATGTACGTACTGGATGAGCAACCGGGCAATACCATGGTTGATTGGCTGTATAATTTATGTATACAGCTAACCGGTACTGTTATGCCATTTAAAAAACATTATTACAATGCCATTCAACTTAAAATAACCACCAAACTGTTTTTATGAAAAAATTAATCCACTTTTTGATGATTGCATTTTTAACCTTCATCAACATCAATCATGTCTGGGCACAAAAGACCGAAAATCCTGCAACTGTAATTGAACCTGTTCAAGCACCAAAAACAACGGCTTATCCAAATGGGATATATAAAATAGAACCGGCAGCTTTTGGCGTAACAAAATCGGTAAAGGATCTTCCTGTTTCAGTTGAAAATGCAAAGGAGAAAAGTGAAGCTTATCTGACAAAGCAAAAACTGGAGGCTATAAGAAAGCAACAGTTGCGGGATAAAGGAGTTCCGGAAGAAGAAATTACCAATGATGAAATTAACCGGGCAAATGCCAAAGTAATTAAAAAAGTATTACCCAATGCCGGGGCAGGACAGGCTCCTTTTACTGACCCCCTTGTTAATTTGGGTGTGCTAAATAGAAATTTACAAGGCAATCTGATGTCTTCTCCTATTTTGACTTTTGATGGGGCAACACAGTTGGACAATGCGGCACAGGGTATTGGTGCGGTATTACCACCAGATGTAAATGGAGATGTAGGGCTTAATCATTATGTAAGCTCTGTAAATCTGGTATATAAAATATTTAATAAAAACGGGACTGTTGCAGCAGGCCCTTTCAGAACAAATGCCTTGTTTAGTGGATTGCCTGCTAGCGACCCCTGTCGTGTAAATAACAGTGGTGACCCTATTGTAGTGTATGATCCATTGGCCGACCGCTGGCATATCAGCCAGTTTGCCATTACAGGTACAACTAATTGCCAGTGTGTAGCTGTTTCTAAAACCGGTGACCCAACTGGAGATTATTTTGTGTGGAGATACGACTATCCCAACCAGCTTTTTAACGATTATCCAAAAGTGGGCGTTTGGTCTGATGCTTATCACATGACTTTTAACCAATTCAATAATGCCGGAACCGCTTTTTTGGGAATGGGAATATTAAGCCAGGACAGACCAAAGGCTTTAGCAGGCGATCCGGCAGCTTCGGTTGTTTATACAAATATTGCAACTATAGATCCAAATGCTGGGGGTGGTCTGCCAGCTGATATAGATGGTTTTGTAGCACCTCCTGCCGGAATGGCTGAAGTAATAGCTGAATACCGGGCAGATGAATTTGGGGATCCTTTAGATGCCATAAGATATTATAAATGGGTGCCTGATTTTGTGAACCCTGCCAATTCAACCATTACTGTATTACCAGATGTTGCTTTAGCACCATTTGATGCAAGGCAGCCTGGTGGGCGGGGAGACATTGAACAAAACGGTGGTGCCAGTCTGGATGCGCTTTCTGACCGTTTGATGCACCGTTTTGCCTATAGAAACCTGGGTACTCAAGCTGCGCCCATCAACTCGTTTGTGGGAAGTTTTGCTGTGAATGTAAGTGGTGTTAATCCAACTTCCGCAACCAATTATCAAACAGGGATACGTTGGTTCGAAATGCGCAGAAATGCGGATGCATTTTCGATATTCGACCAGGGTACACATAATTTAACACCCGGTAATGGTGCCAGCGGTTTAAATAACTGGATGGGCAGCATAGCCCAGGACAATAATGGAAATATAGCCTTGGGTTTTAGTCAGTCCGGAACAGGGCAAAGGGCAGACATTAAAATTGCCGGCCGCACAAATAATGTAATGAACAGTGGGGTTTTAAATGAAGGAGAAACTTTATTTTATGCAGCTACCGGTTCGCAAACAAGTTCGAGTAGCCGGTGGGGAGATTATAGTGCGATGAATGTGGATCCAGTTGATGATTGTACGTTTTGGTACACGCAGGAGTATTATGGGGCAACAAGTTCTGCCGGTTGGTCAACCCGCATTGGAAAATTTGTAATGCCTACCTGTACACCCGCTCCAAGAGCTACCATACAGGGAACCATAACCCTTTGTGTAAATGGGTTGCCGGTAGAAGGCGCATCAGTAGATGCCACAGGTGGATTTAACCGGGTAACTTCTGCTGCAGGTACCTATTCAATGACCGTTGCCCCTGGAACTTATACTTTTTTCTCCAGCAAAGGCGCAGGATTGATTTCAACAACAACTACAATAACGGTTGTTGATGGGCAAACATATACCGTTGACCTGTGCTTAGCAGGTGTACCTATTCTTTCTGCGGGATCAGTAATGCTGGTAAGTGAAAGTTGCATACCTGCTAACGGAGTGATTGACCCGGGGGAAACCGTTACCGTTGAATTTGCTGTACAAAATATCGGGGGGGCCAATACAGTAAATGACATGGGTACTTTACAAGCATCGGGTTGGGTAACTAATCCTGGCGCACCTGTAAGCTACGGAGTAATTTCTGCCGGTGGGCCGGCAATAAGCAGGCAATTTACATTTACAGCAGACGAATTATTACAATGTGGTGCTAATATTACTGCAAACATAACGCATAACGATGGAGCTTCAAATTTTGGTAACTTAATTTATATAATACCTTCAGGTGTTTCAGGCGTTGTTCCCAACACATTCAGTTATACAGGCCCTTCGGTAGCCATACCCGACAATAATCCTGCAGGAGTAAATATTACGCTTCCCGTCTCGGGTTTAACCGGTGCTATCAGCGATGTTGATTTCAGGTTGGATGCACTGGCCGGTTGTGACGCGGCAATTGGAAATACCAATGCTTCTGTAACACATACATTTTTGGCCGACCTTACTTTTAAACTCACTTCGCCTTCTGGTACAACCATTATTTTAATTTCAGGCAGAGGCGGCGGCGGAAATAATTTTTGTACTGTCCTCCTCGATGATGACGGCGGTTTTCCGGCTACTTCAACCATGCCAACTTCCGGAGCAGTTGGTGGTAACTTTGCTCCTGAAAATCCATTATCAGCTTTTGATGGCCAGGATCCTAATGGTAACTGGATACTTAATGTAAGTGACAATGCAGGGGTAGATGTTGGTTCGCTAAACCGGTTTTCATTGATTTTTACCAATAAAACCTGTTGCGAGACCTCCACTACTCCAATTATAACTGCAGTGCCGGTTACCGGCTCTATTGCTGCCTGTGCAGGTACGGCTTCTGTAAGCCCGGATATTCAGCAATTCACGGTTTCAGGAAGCTTATTAACTACTGATATTACCGTTACTGCACCTGCCAATTTTGAAGTTTCCACAAATGCCGGTAGCGGTTATGGGGCTTCAGTTACTTTAACAGAATCTGGTGGCAATGTACCCGTTACTGATATCTATGTACGGTCTGCAGCCACTGCAGCAGCGGGCCCCATTGCTGGTAATGTGTCATTGGTTTCCGGCACAACAACCGTAGATGTGGCTGTAAGCGGCACAGTAAATGCCCTGCCTGTTCCGGTAGTAACAGCCATCTATAATAATGGTTATTACCTGGGTGATGTTACTATTTGCAGTGGATCAACAGTTCAACTGTCTACACAGGAATTGTTATCACCCGACCTGCATATTACGAATCCAATCAATGCCTACTTTCATACAGGATTTGCCAATTTCGGCCCATCGGTTTTAACTACTCCAATTAATGGAGATATGGTTTACCTGCCGGATGGCAGTGCTTCTTATTTAGGATGCGACCCTTATACAGCGGGAGCCCTGGCGGGAAAAATTGCTTTAATTGACAGGGGTACCTGCACTTTTGTTCAGAAAGTTTTGAACGCACAAGATGTGGGTGCCATAGGAGTGATCATAGTCAATAATGTTTCAGGAGTCGTTAACATGGGAGGCAGCAATCCTGCGATTACCATACCAACTGTAAGTATCAGTCAGGATGATGGTAATACCATAAAAAACTTGTTAACCGGTGGGTCAGTTAGCGGAAATACGATCACAGGATACAGCACCTATGCATGGTCAACAGGTGCAACATCGCCAACCATTTCTGTATCTCCCACAAGCATAGCAACGTATTCGGTAACGGTTACTGATGCCAGTGGTTGTGCCGGTACGAGCAATACTTTTACAATCAATGTTAACCCAACACCGGATGCGATCGCCACACCTGCTACACAAACCGTGTGTTCAGGTGCAGCAATAAACAGCATTGCATTAACCGGAAACGTTGCTGGTACTATTTTTAACTGGACCAGAGATAATGCAATCGATGTAACCGGAATTGCAGCCAGCGGGGCTGGTGATATCACCGGTACACTGATCAATACTACCAATGCACCAATAACGGTAACCTTTACCATCACGCCAACGGCCAATGATTGTACTGGTACTGCAGTAACGGCTACGGTATTGGTTAACCCAACACCGGATGCGATCGCGACACCTGCTACACAAACCGTGTGTTCAGGTGAAGCATTAAACAGTATAGCACTAACCGGAAACGTAAGTGGCACCACTTTTAACTGGGTTAGAGATAATCCTGGGGTAACGGGTATTGCAGCCAGCGGTTCTGGTGATATCACCGGTACACTGATCAATACTTCCAATGCGCCGATAACGGTAACCTTTACCATCACGCCAACGGCTAATGGTTGTGCTGGTACTGCCATCACAGCTACGGTATTGGTTAACCCAACACCAA
The DNA here is from genome assembly GCA_037969135.1 of Ferruginibacter sp. Lineage (GTDB taxonomy): Bacteria > Bacteroidota > Bacteroidia > Chitinophagales > Chitinophagaceae > Ferruginibacter. The sequence goes on along the minus strand of JBBKWV010000120.1, from coordinate 3,804 downwards.
ATGCAATTGCCACGCCGGCATCGCAAAGCATCTGTTCAGGATCAGCAATGACTACAATTGCTTTAACCGGCAGCGTTAGTGGTACAACTTATAGCTGGACCAGAGACAATGAATTAGAAGTATCCGGAATTGCAGCCAGTGGCACGGGTGATATCAGCGGTACATTGACCAGCAACAGCTTTTCTACGGTCACCGTTACCTTTACGATCACACCTATTAACGGCACATGCATTGGAGCGCACATAACAGCCACGGTGATCGTAAATCAAATAACATTACCCCTAATTCATACGAGCGGCCCAACAACTTTTTGTGAAGGCGGCTCCGTGACTTTATCAGCGATATCACAAAACGGGTATAAGCTTAACTTGTCGAGTCCGCATACCAATAGCTTCGATATTGGTGTTGCCTTATTCGGGGCTCCATTAACAACAACTCCCCTTAATGGTGACTTTGTATATATTCCGGATGCATCTGCAAGTTATTTGGGATGCAGCCCTTATACAGCCGGCAGCCTGGCTGGTAAAGTTGCCCTGATAGACAGGGGGACCTGCAATTTTACGCTGAAGGCTTTGAATGCACAGAATGCAGGTGCTACTGGAGTGGTCATAGTTAATAATAGTCCTGGTCTTGTAAACATGGCAGGTGTCGACCCTTCAATAATAATACCTACTATCAGTATCAGCCAGTCAGATGGATCAATTCTTAAGAATTTGATATTACTTGGTACTGTGGGAGGATCTACGATCCTGCAACATACGTACAGTTATTTATGGTCTACCGGAGAAACTTCCGCTTCCATTTCTGTAAATCAAAGTGATTATTATACTGTTCAAGTGACAGATGAAAACAACTGTACCCCATCAACCGCGGGGGGGCCGGTTACAGTAAACCCAACACCAAATGCAGTTGCAACACCTGATCTCCAGAGAAAATGTTCTGGTAATCCAATCACAACGATTGTTTTATCCGGCAACGTTAGTGGCGCAGTGTATAACTGGACGAGGGACAATACGGCAACCGTTACCGGCATTGCTGCCAGTGGTTCGGGCAATATCAGCGGTACTTTAACCAATACAACAAACGCTCCGGTTACCGTAACCTTCACCATCACGCCAACGGCCAATGATTGTTCGGGTATTCCGGTTACGGCAACTGTAGTGGTAAACCCAACACCAAACACAGTGGCAACCCCGGCATCGCAAACAGTATGTTCAGGCACTGCGATCACAACGATTGTCCTGAGTGGCAGTGTGAGTGGTACGGTATATAATTGGACCAGGAACAATACAGGGATTACCGGCATAAACGCCAGCGGTGCGGGGGATATCAGCGGTACATTAACCAATAACGGTACTACTGCAGTTACGGTAACGTTCACCATAACGCCAACGGCTAACGATTGTTCGGGTACTCCCATCACCGCCACGGTAACGGTTAACCCGCTAACGTATACAACCAACCCATCCAGTCAGACCATCTTTGCCCTGAACAACACATCGTTCAGCGTAACGGCTACTGGCACGGCTCCGGTATCCTACCAATGGCAGGAAAGTACCAATGGCGGAACGAGTTACAACAACCTTTCCGACGGCGGCGTTTATTCCAATACCACAACAAGCACGTTGAATTTAACAACGGTGCCTGGTTCTATGAACGGCAACAAGTATCGTTGCGTGGTAACGGGCGGATGTTCTGTAGCCACTTCCTTACCGGCTACATTAACGGTTCAGAAACGCCCAACGACCATCACGTATACCGGTGATAACAATGAGCAGTATTCCGATCAGCAAACGCTGAAAGCGATATTGAAAGACCAGGCAACAAATGCATTGCTGGTGGGTAAAACGGTAAAATTCACGATTGGTGTACAATCTGTTTCCGACGGTCCCGGAGCTCCGGGCAATGGCACGGATATCAATGGTGAAGCGTATGCACTGTTAAAACTGTATCAGAATATCGGTAGCTATAATGTGGTGGCCATATTTGAGGGCGATGATAATTATGATGTAAGCATGGATACCAAAGCGTTTACCATCACCAAGGAAAATGCGGTGGTGGATTACACAGGTCCTGAGTTCATCAGCACACCTTGTGCTACCTGCGCAACAACCACCATATTACTCACAGCATCTGTGAAGGATACCACATCGGCCTATCCGTTGAATGATATTTATCCGGGCGATATCCGTAAAGCGAGGGCAAAGTTCATCAACCTGAATACTAATACCGACATATCGGGCTGGCTTACACCGGGTCTGGTAAATCCTGCAGATACAACGGATGGTATTGTTTCCTATAGCTGGACGGTGCCATTACCGAATACGGGTTATGATGTATATTCTATTGGTGTGGTTGTGGATTGTACGCCTTCTCCTGTCGTAGGAAATTATATCGGCAGTACCGAAACGGTGTTGAGTATCTCCCGCAGCACGCTTACGGAGTTCATCACCGGTGGAGGCAATATCATCCCCACAAGTTCCAACGGCCAGTATGCATCTGATCCTAACCGTAAGGTGAACTTTGGCTTTAATGTGAAGTATAACAAATCCTTCAAGAATATCCAGGGCAATATGAATGTCATCTTCCGCAGGGCAGGCAGGATATACCAGATCAAGGCAACATCGTTAACGAGTTTGTCTATCAACTCCACCAATCCATGTTCCCGGAAAGCGAACTTCACCAGCAAGGCCAACCTGACAGATATTACTGTTCCGGGTGCACCGATCTCCATCTATGGAGGCATCACGCTGCAGGTAACGATGACGGATAATGGCAATCCGGGGAATACTGACCGGATCGGTATTACCCTGCTGAATGGCAACAGTCTGGTATATTCCAGCAACTGGGTAAGCACCCAAACCACCGAACTGGTATTGAATGGCGGTAATCTGGTAGTGCATAACGGGGTTGTTTGTCCGGGTACTATGGTACGTGATATCACCAGCAATGTTCCCAGAGAGGTTCCTGTTACCAATGATGATGAATCGTTTAGTGTAAACGTGTTCCCCAATCCATCGAGCAATGAATTTAAGCTGCAGGTGATCAGCAAACGCGATGCGCCATTCCGTATCAGGATACTGGATGAAAATGGTATCGTTAAGGAAAGGAAGTTTGTGGTATCCAAAGCAAATACCGTTAGTGTAGGTGCAAACTTGCCGAGCGGTACTTATTTTGCAGAAGTGATCATGGGCGATGTTAAAAGGATGATCAAGATCATTAAGATCAAATAAGCATACTGATTTAATAATTGTGAATGAGGCTGTGTAAACAGCCTCATTTTTTTATATTGGCCCCGGATCGTGACTCCGCAACCAAAGCACAGAATAATGCTTACATATAACTAAAATCAGTGTATGAAAAACGATGGCTATTTATCAATAATTCTATTCCTGTTTTTCTGTTTTCATTCCAAAGTAATAAATGCGTAGGTTGCAATATCAACAAACGGAATTTCAGCAGAGAATAGTACCATGCTGGATATAAAAAGTAATTCAAAAGGTTTTTTACCCCCACGCATGAACAACACTTCTATTACTGCTATATCGAACCCCGCCGATAGATCGGTAGTTTATAATACAGACACAAAAGCTATGCAGATGTACAATTCAGGAAAAAGGATGGATAGTAAACTTTGGTAAAGTCGGGCAAAAAAGGTATGAATAATTATACAACAAGACTTTGCCAAAGTTGTAATGATCAAGTCAGAGCATAAAAAAACCCTTCAAATAAATGAAAGGTCTTTTATGTATAGTTATTAGAAATTATTAATAATCCCTGTTGTAACCACCGCCGCCGCCGCCA
>JBBKWV010000119.1:0-2749 GCA_037969135.1 Ferruginibacter sp. | reverse complement strand
GCCAAAGCGGTTAGTGAAACATTGCATTTGGATGGGTACAAAGCCCAGATGCTGCCGGAGGATAAATTGAATGAAATAAAACGCCTGCAGGCTGAAGGAAAAAAAGTGGCGATGGCAGGAGATGGTATCAATGATGCCCCGGCCTTGGCGCAGGCAGATATCGGAATTGCTATGGGCACCGGTACAGATGTTGCAATAGAAAGTGCATCCATTACTTTAGTAAAAGGCGACCTGAATGGTATTGCCAATGCACGATTATTAAGCCATAAAGTAATGAAGAATATAAAACAAAATCTCTTTTTCGCACTTGGCTATAATACATTGGGTATTCCCATTGCTGCCGGTGTGTTGTATCCTATTTTCGGGCTGTTACTTTCTCCCATGATCGCAGCGCTGGCCATGAGTTTCAGCTCCGTATCAGTTATTGCCAATGCTCTTCGCCTGAGAAATATAAAATTGTGAAGAGTGTTAAAATTGCAGCAACGAATTTGCGTCAGAAACGAGACAATAGTTTTGAATATTGTACTTATGGCTCTGTAAATTCTATATGAATACCTGAATATTATTCTGTTTCACTAAACTAACGTTTCTTTTCAGGCAACGCACTTTTGTCTTGAACGCTGTACGCAACTTTTTAAACTGTTCGTTCGATTGAAAAATTAAGAATTGCTAATAAATCAAACTCCCTTAATATTAAAAAGTAAATAAATTATTTATATACTCATCTAATTCTGATCTGGTAGTTCATTTAAAATGATGTGACAACGTTCAATAGCTTCTTTGAAATTATTTTTAATATTTGCTTTACCTATTGCAAACAATAATCTTGATTCTTTTAATTCATGCATTACCTGCGGGCTGCTCACGCCCGATAATATTAATTTAGTACCTCTGTGTTTCGACTCCTTATAAACTTCCTGTAATGTTCTGATTCCAGTTGCATCTATCATAGGAACTAACCTCATTCTGATAATCAGAATTTTTGGTGGGGTTTCAATAAACTTCATGGCTTCTTTAAACTTATGAGCAGCTCCAAAAAACAATGGTCCAGTTATTTCGAAAACTTCTACATCGGCAGGTATAACATAGTTACTAACTGCATCCTGATCAATTCCGCCATTACCATTTTTCCCTTCTTCTTTTGTTAACAAGGTAACGTCGGAAAACATAATCATATTACGCATAAACAAGAAGACAGCTAACAGCATTCCGATTTCAATGGCTACCGTAAGATCAATAAGTACAGTGAGTAAAAAAGTTGTCAGCATTACTGCCATATCGCTTTTAGGGCCTTTGAAAACGGAGACAAAACTTTCCCATTCACTCATATGATAGGCAACCACTACCAATATGCCTGCTAATGTTGCCATTGGTATTAAAGTAGCCCATTTTCCTACAAAAAGCATGATAAGCAACAATGTAATTGAATGAACTATTCCGGCAACTGGTGTACGACCTCCATTCTTTACATTGGTTGCAGTACGTGCTATAGCTCCGGTTGCAGGTATGCCACCAAATATGGAAGAAAATATATTGGCAGTGCCCTGAGCAACAAGTTCCATATTTGATTTGTGTTTACCTCCAATCATTCCATCCGCAACAACAGCAGAAAGCAGGGACTCAATTCCTCCTAATAATGCAATCGTAAATGCCGGTTGTATTAAATTTTTAATGGTGGAAAATTTAATATCCGGAAAAACAGGGGCTGGAAAAGAGGAAGGTATTGCCCCGAATTTACTGCCGATAGTTTCAATGGGTATTTTAAAAATTTGCATTGCTGCAGTAGTAACAATAATTGCAATTAAAGAACCGGGTACTTTATGTGTAATCTTAGGCCACAGCAAAATTATAAATACGGTGAGGATGGCAGTTACAACAGCATAAATATTTGCAGATTGGAAGTATTGAATATAGCTTTCCCATTTATCCATAAAATCGGCTGGCACAATGCCCATTTGCAATCCAAAAAAATCTTTCATTTGGGAAGAAAAAATAAGTACAGCAATACCGGTGGTAAAGCCAATAATCAGGGGGAGTGGAATAAATTTTATTACAGAGCCAAATCGGGCAAAACCCATCACAATGAGCATTACGCCTGCCATAAATGTAGCGATGATTAACCCGTTTACACCATGCACCTGTACAATGCCATATACAATTACAATAAATGCGCCTGTTGGGCCACCGATCTGTACACGGCTTCCGCCCATAACGGCAATAATAAATCCGGCAATTACCGCTGTATACAAACCCTTTTCAGGAGATACTCCCGAGGCAATGGCAAATGCTATTGCCAGTGGTAATGCTACAATTCCAACAATTATCCCTGCAATAAGGTCCTTTCCGAACTGCTGGCGATCATATTTTTTTAGCGTATCAAATAATTTTGGTCTGAACATGGAGCTATCAATTATTTAACCTGAGATTCCATTTGTATTTGCAGGCTATTGAAAAGTATTTTTGCCATCTGAATATTACTCCATTGTTGTGCCTCTTTTCTCATTGGACTAAATGATTCCAGTTCAGCTACAGTTTTTTCTACAAATCTTGCAATAATATGGCCATTTAGATTATGTTGTTTTAATGATTTCATAGCGGTATCGGTAAAACGTTTTACCTCTTCCTGCGAAGTGGCAAACATAATTTTATTAATCAACTTAGCCCTGTAGGAATCTAATGATAATGACATATGCCTGTATTTTTTTAATGATAAATAATATTTCACTTCAATACTCATATTGCTATAGGT
>JBBKWV010000118.1:0-22388 GCA_037969135.1 Ferruginibacter sp. | reverse complement strand
AAAGTTAGAAAATATTTTATTTCAGTTTAATCCATAGGTTACCTGTTATTGTCATTGCAATAATTTTTTAATATTAAAGTTGTAGAGATAAAACCTTACCGGGATAAAGATCTTGTCATCCCGATATGTAATCCTGTTGTCATTACCCGCATGGAACCAATACCAATTCCCTTTAACGGAATCTGTAAATAGGGCTCTATCCTTATTGATGTTTTTGGTCCCGTTATAAATTCATATCCAAGGCTAAAATTGGCATCCGCTAAAAAATATCCTGTCTTATTGTAATACGCTGCTTTCATGTTCATTTGTGTACCATTTGCCAAAGCAAAATAGTTGTTACTCTCTTTAGACATGATATAGGAAGTAATTCCGGAAGTTATGAACAGATTTGCTTTTTTATTTTGAACGAAATCATATTTAATCCTCACCGGTATTTCAAAAATATTACTGCTTCCTTCCAGATTTATAATTTCCATATTTGCCGGCATGGATGGATCAGAGCTTTTCATATGGAAATATTTGCCATCGCTGTAATAATATTTTTTTGAATAATAAACTCCCGTTTCCACTGATAACTTTTTAGTAAATTGAAACCCAGCTATTAATCCCAAACTTATTCCGGCTTTATTTAACCCCTGACTTTTAACCTGGTTCCATTGCGGACCTCCGGCAATACCCCAATACATTTTATGACCCTGATTTTTCTTTTTTTCTTGCGAATCCGTATTTTGCTTTTCAGAAACAACTTCTTTTTCCGGCAACAGTAATTCAGTATCATTGCTTTGAACTTCTTCAGACTGCCTGTTGTTTTCTGTTAATTCTATTTCGGGGATTTTACTCTTATTATCCATTTCATTTAATACAGTTACATCATGATCCGCTGCTGCAGGAACTGATATTTTTGTGGAGGTATAAGCATTCATCTTTCGCTTATTCTTCTTTTTTGATTTTAAGAGAACAGAGATACGGGAATTTTCATTTTCAGTTACATTATCTGTTTGTAAATGATCCCAGTTGTTGCCGGAATGATTTATTTGTGAACCTGTAGATGGGAAAACGTTTTTATTTGAATTTAATGATGCGTCTTTATCAGTTACAATTTCAACGGATGCATTGTTTTGATCAAAAATGCTTTCGTTCTTAACAGGATTGATATTTATTTTATTTGTGTTTGAAACAGGAATTACCATAAGAATAGCCGATGTTAGCAGAAAGAAAAACAATGCCAGTAAACTCCATTTTCTTTTCCCGGTATTCGGGGATACAGATGCTCCTGTTGCGTTAACCAAAACCGGAGTGAGGTCGTCCCAGTTTTTAGCATTCGCTTTCAGCGGATAGTTTTCTGCTGCCTTCCGAAACAAATCATCCATATCGTTTTCTATATACTGCATATACTTTCTTGTTCCGTTTTTTTAATATTCTTTTGAAGGATTGCCCTTGCTCTTGAAAGCCCCGACTTTGATGTGCCTACTGAGATCTTTAAAAGATCTGCAATTTCAAAATGATTATAGCCATCAATGATATACATATTAAAGATGATCCTGTAATGTGCGGGCAATTCTTTTATCAATATGATCAGATCCTTGTACAACAATCTTTGATCAGCATCCTGTTCCTTTCCGGTGATCTCCCAAACATAATCCGGAATCCCGCCAATTTCCGGCAACATTTTTCCCTTTCTTAATTCATCAATAGCGGTATTGATCATGATTCGTTTTATATAACCCATCAGGATCTTCTCATTGTCTTCATCCGCTCCTTTTATAAACCGGTCAAAATGCCTGAAAAGTTTTACAAATCCATCATTAACAACATCAACCGCTTTTTCATATCTGTATATATACCTGAAAACTATTTTCAATGCAAAGCCATAATAGTGTTCATACACAATTTTCTGGAATTTGTGTTCCTTGCTTATGCAGCCTGATATTATAGCGGTTATTTTTTCCAATACAGCCCTGTTCTTTAATTTAAATTCATTGATTCACAAATTGTCATATAAGTTAATACTTAATATCCTTTTTAGAAAATATATCCATTCCTTTTCTCTTTCTTAACAGTATATACGTGCATAAATAAAAAGGGTTGCAGTCTGATTAAACTGCAACCCTGCTTACAAATAAAATGCACGGAGAAAATGTTTTCTGTTCCGGGAATCAATTGGTAATTCTCAATACCGGCTTAACCATTAAAGCGATTACAATTCCGAAAACAATATGGCCCACCACAGATCCAATCATTAACAATACCATCGAACCTTCAGGCTCAGAATTATTTGCATCAGCAAAAATTGCCCCAAGTATAGGAAAACTGATTTGTGCAACAATAAAAACAATCAATCCATAAACAGCACCTCTTAAAATTTTACCTGGTATCTTTTTCAATAAATTATTAAACAGGAAAACATAGCCCATAGCAAATAGGATCCCGATCATAAAATGAATTACCCAACCCGCTGCAATTGGTAAACCCATCATCGCTGCAACCAGATCGGGAGGGCTCATTTTAGGCATTCCCATTACAGCACTAACCATCATTAACAAACTCATTACAATAGTGGCAGTAATACCGGCAAAAATTGATTGTTGAAATTTATTTTGCATGATTTATTTTTTAAAATGATGAAATATCAGACCTGAAGTTTATTTATTCTTCTGTTTTACTAATCCATGTTTCCCAAAATCTATCAATTGTTTTGGATTGATATATCCCGTTGTATACGTAACGATATTACCATTTGCATCGGCAAAAATCAAAGTTGGATAGGCTGTCACGTTAAATTTCTCAGCCAATGCCGGCCCGTCTCCTTTTTCCATATCCATAGCAATGTTGATAAAGTTTTTATTAAAGAAATCTCCGGCTTCTTTATTTGTAAATGTATTTCGCTTTAATAACTTACATGGTCCGCACCAGGAAGCATAAGCATCCAGAAAAATCAATTTCTTTTCTGCCTTAGCAGCTTCCAGAGCTTTACTCCAGTTTGCTTCCATAAATTGAATTCCTTTTATATTTTCTTTTTTTTCTGCTGCAACTGTTTCGCTGGTATCATTTGCAGGCATGCATGCGTATATCAATACAGCAAACAGCAATAATATACCCGATAATATCAATTTGTTTCGCATAATTTTTACTTTAAAGACTTATTAAACAACAATACCTTACAATTATATTTATCATTTTACCGCCAGAATTGATTTCTATTCCTCCAAAGAGCTTCATAACATATCTTTGCATCCTTGTGAAAATACCTGATTTTACTTCATTAAGCATAAAAGATATTGCTGATTCATCTATTTTAAAGCACTGGTTACATATTAAATTAAATACAACTTATATATAAGCAGTTTATGAAAGCATATTTGAACTTATTTGATTTTAAACAAAAAGTGGATTACAAAAACGAGATTCTCTCCGGATTAACCGTTGCACTTGCATTGATACCTGAAGCCATCGCATTTGCAATGATTGCCGGATTATCTCCTTTAACAGGTTTATATGCTGCATTTGTAATTGGTTTGATCACTTCCATCTTTGGAGGAAGGCCGGGAATGATTTCCGGAGCAACCGGTGCTGTGGCAGTGGTAATTGTTGCTCTGGCAAAATCACATGGCGTGGAATATATTTTTGCAGCAGTTGTATTGGCAGGTATCATACAAATGGTTGCAGGATTTTTAAGACTGGGGAAATTTATCCGGCTGGTACCCCATCCGGTTATGTTTGGATTTGTGAACGGATTGGCTATAGTTATATTCATGTCGCAATTGGTACAGTTTAAAACCGCTGATGCTGGTGGAATTTTACATTGGATGACCGGTAGCTCTTTATACATTATGTCGGGTCTGGTTTTACTCACGATGATCATCATCTGGGGCCTGCCTAAGCTCACAAGAGCATTCCCATCTTCACTGGCAGCCATCCTTGTTGTATCCGTATTGGTTATCGGTTTAAATATTGATACCAGGTCTGTTGGAGATATCTCCTCCATCAAGGGAGGATTTCCGCCATTTCACATTGCTGATGTGCCTTTTAGTTTTGAAACATTGCAGATCATATTTCCCTATGCACTGATTGTTGCGGGTGTAGGTTTAATAGAGAGCTTATTAACCCTCAATCTGGTGGATGAAATAACGCAAACCCGTGGACGAGGAAATAAGGAGGCCATTGCACAAGGGGCTGCGAATTTTGTTACCGGCTTTTTTTCCGGAATGGGTGGCTGTGCAATGATCGGACAAAGCCTGATCAACATTTCTTCCGGAGCCAGGGTAAGATTATCAGGCATTGTGGCTTCGGTTATGTTACTGGTATTTATCATGTTCGGGTCTTCATTGATTGAACGTTTACCGATGGCTGCACTTACCGGTGTAATGATCATGGTTGCAATCGGAACCTTTGAATGGGCAAGTATCCGGATGATCGGAAAAATGCCCCGGCATGATATTTTTGTTGGCATATTGGTTGCAGCCATCACTGTTTTGTTACACAACCTTGCATTGGCGGTATTGATCGGTGTAATTATTTCTGCTTTGGTATTTGCCTGGGAAAATGCAAAGCGAATACGTGCCAAAAAATATATTGATGCAAAAGGCATTAAACATTATGAAATATTCGGTCCGCTCTTTTTTGGTTCCATTGCTGCTTTTAATGAAAAATTTGAATTACACAATGACCCTGAAGAAGTGATCATTGATTTTAAAGAGAGCCGTGTGGTTGATATGAGTGCCATTGAAGCGCTGAATAAACTAACAGAAAGATACAGGGTGGCCGGAAAAAAATTACATCTCCGTCACCTGAGTGACGATTGCAGACTTTTACTTAAAAATGCAGAAGAAATAATTGAAGTAAATTTGATGGAAGATCCTTATTATAAATTACTGGTCGATAAAATATGATCATTGCAGGATACTTCAATTTTGTAATTTGTTACAAAAGATTTTATAATTTGTTTTGCTTTTTATCTGATGAATAAACTTTTAAAAGAAATAAGAGCTTGTATTGTTTGTAAAGAATTTTTGCCTTTTGCTCCACGTCCTGTAATACAGGCTGGCACTCAATCAAAAATTGTTATTATCGGCCAGGCGCCCGGACAAAAAGTGAAAAATAGCGGAATTGCCTGGGATGATCTGAGCGGCAAAGAACTCAGGCGATTGCTGGGAGTAAGTAAAGAACAGTTTTATAATGATCAATTATTTGCGCTGATGCCGATGGGGTTTTGTTATCCGGGAAAAGGAGTGTCCGGCGATCTGCCTCCAGGGAATGAATGTGCCCCGCTCTGGCATCAGCCACTTTTAAAAAAAATGAAAACCATCAAACTCATAATTCTCATCGGCCAATATGCACAGAAATATTATCTGAACGATAAAATAAAAACAACGCTTACGGATAACGTAAAAAATTTCCGTGAGTTTCTACCGGAATATTTACCCCTTGTACATCCATCTCCCCGAAATAAAATATGGCAAAAGAAAAACCCCTGGTTTGAGACAGAATTGTTGCTTTAATTGCGGGAAATTATTCAGGATAATCTGGATTAAGAAAATCAAAACACAAGAAATTTTAGCCAAAAAATTGTATATTCCATTTATGATATTTAACAGCATTACCAGAAAAATCATTGCTTCAATCCTTTGTTTACTAATTACGGGAGCGATCAGTGCCCAACACAAAAACAATTCCAACCTGGTACACAGGATCCAGATTGGAGCCGAAGTACAGTGGTATCCGGCCGGGTGGATCATTGGCCCTGTAGCTAATTTTTTAATTACCCCAAGACACATTATCAATGTACGTACCGCAACAAATATCACCAACAGGCACGACTGGAGTGGTAAAAATGACAATGAGAAAGGAAAGGGATATGGGGGCTCATTGGGTTATCGTTATATTTTCACGCCAGACAAAAATTCTTTTTACATAGGTGTAAGGGCTGATCTCTGGCGTATGAAAATAGACTGGGAAAATTATGTTGGCACACTATCGGAAATAAAAGGAAGAACGAAAATTTGGATATTCCAGCCTTCAGCAGAATTTGGTTATAAAATAATATCAAATAATGAAAAATGGAACCTGCTTTTTTCTAGCGGGGTTGGGAAAGAAATTAATATTCGAACAAGTGGCAAGGAAGTTGGTGAGGGGGGCATGTGGTTGTTGGGTGCTTCGGCATATTTTTCTCTCTGACCGTTTTTAAATTTGTTCTTCTAATAATTTTTTAATTCTTTCCCGGGCAAATTCCGGCAAGTTTTCTTCTGCATGAATATGACTGCATTCCTCTGCGATCATTGCCGTTTGTTTTTCAAATTTCCGGCACAATGCACACATAGAAGTATGCATCGATAATTTAATTTTCTCTAAAACAGTTAACCTGCCTTCCTCCTTTTTTGCCATCAGCAAAGTTGCTTCATTGCAATTTGCCATCAGGTACTTCATTATAAATTTTTTCATGTCATCCGTTATTTATCCAGTGTTTCTCCACGCAATCCCTTATTTGTAACCGCGACCGGTGAAGCAAAACCCAATAGTAAGACTGACTAATATTTAAAACCTTACAGATCTCATCTGAATTCAGTTCTTCAAGATACTTTAACGTAAATACATGCTGTTGGAGGTCTTTCAAATGATCCTTACACCATTGAATGATCTTTTGTAATTCTTTTCTTTCTGTTGGATTGTCCGATGCCTTCCAGTCGTTCGGTATTTTATTTTCTGCCCATCTCCCATCTGGATTGAACCAACCATCTTCCTGTATATTTATTTCCGGCAATGTCATTACCGTTTGTGCAGTAGCTTTTTTTCTGTAATGGTCGATGATTTTATTTTTCAGTATGGCAAAAAGCCAGTTTTTTTCCGAAGCTTCCCCTTTAAAACCACTCAATCCTTTAATGGCAGATAAAAAGGTTTCCTGAACCAGGTCCTCCGCAATAACAACTTCATTCACCCTTGGTAATGCGTATTGATAAAGTAAGTTACCATACAGGTCAAGCCATTTATCGGGGTTTACCTTGATAATTACTTTTTCCATTTTGATCACTTTTTATTTACCTGTAAATATAAAGAATGTATCCAGTCAACCATATTGTTTTAATTCAGCATTTTGTCCTTTCACAACTGTAAGGTTTTAGAAAAATAATCGTCAGCAGAGTTGACTTGCTAATCCTAATTGAACTGAAGAATATTTTAAAACCATTTATTTACTGATTATTAAAACAAAAACCGATGTACCCAAAAGAATATATGATTATGCAAAATGCAGGATTTACAAGAACCCTGTCAGAAAATAAAATTATTCACATCAGTGATGCTGAAATAAAAAATGTTTATCTGCTGAAAAAAGGGATGATGAAAATTTCAAATATCAGTGACGGGGGAAAAGAGATCATCAAATATATTATCAATCCGGGGACTCTTTTTGGTGAACTTAATCTGCTGGAAAATGAAGAAGACCGGCATGAAATTGCAATAGCAATGCAGGATTGTGAAATTTGTTTTGTACAGGCGGAAACGCTGAAAGAACTGATGCTGACAAACAAGGCTTTCAGAAAAAGTATTCACCAATCTATCAGTAACAGGATCACACAAACAGAAGAACGCATGTTTTCCCTGATGTTGAAGGGAGTAAAAGAAAGGATCCTGGATTTTTTAAAAACTTTCGTCACAGAATTCGGACATCCCGTTCATGGTGGTTATCAGGCCAAAAATTTTCTTACGCATGAAGAAATTGCCAAATTGACCACAACCAGCAGACAAACGGTTTGTTCCAGCCTTACTTATTTTAAAAAAACCGGATTGATCGATTATGATTCAGAAAACTTAAAAGTATTTGATCTGCCCGTTTATTAAATAATGAACATTAAATGAATACAAAAAATTTAATTATGAAAAAGTCATTGGTTGCTTTTCAAGCACCAGTTATATACAATCTTATCCGTTTAGGAAGGGCATTTACGGAGTTATGATGGGTGGATTGCTATTCAGCATTTTTCAATTACATTTCCCCTTTTTCCCTTTAACAAACCCTTATTACCTGTTCTGTTTTGATCTTTTTTTAAAATAACCATACAATAACGACCACAAAGTTTGGATATTCCAATTAGTTTTCTAATTTTGTACTTAACATTGCTTTCTAACCACCTCTTTCCAACTTTCTTTTGAATATCCACTAAAGCATCATTGCTGCTTTCATTCCTTATCTGTTGTATTTACCACTGAATAAGCTTCCCTAATAAGCTATATACAGTTAATTGTTTGCTTGTACTGATACCAATTTTATTATTTCGCTTACTTACAAATGAATCTCCTTGCGGTAACAATTATTTGTTATACCGGCAACCCTGCCACAACTGAAAAATATGAAACTTAAAAAGATTTTACTACTGCAACAATTCCTTACGGACAAGTTTCAATTAATTAAAACTTCATCTATATCAAAAGGAGTTTTATTCATTGTACTTTGTTTCTTTTCAGGTATGTACACGATAAAAGCGCAAAGCATTGTTATTAACGGGGTAACGGGTACACCTGTTTGTGCAGGATCGCAAATCACGATAACTTTTTCTGCACAAAATGGCAATGGTTCCAACAGATATGACAACAGTTCATCTTTTAATTTATATTTAAGTAACAGTACGGGAACTGGTTTTACAAATGTTTTGACATTTCAGGCTACTGCTGTGGTCTTTTCAACTGTCAACGGGGGCATAACATCAAATATTACCAAAACCCTGACAATTCCAGCAAATACTCCTGCAGGAATCGGGTACCGGGTTTCCATAGGTTCTGTTAATCCAAATTATAATAACAGCAGCCCATATAACCTCAATCAGTCTTCCCCTTTTACCGTAAATGCACGGCCAACCGGGATAATAAGTGGTACAACGACAATTTGCAATGGCAGTTCTGCCAATTTATCCCTAGCTGTTACAGGCAGTGGTACAATTTCCGGAACCTTATCCAATGGTACCACTTTCAGTGGTACTGCTCCACTCATTACTGTGGCTGTTTCACCATCAACCACTATAACTTATACTATCGCTACATTGTCAAACGGTATTTGCAGTGCAATAGCATCAGATAAAACCGGAACTGCAACCGTTACTGTAAATACCAGACCAACCGCAGTTATTAGTGGCAGCACCACTATTTGCAATGGTTCAACGGCTACCTTATCTCTGGCAGTAACCGGCAGTGGAACATTAAGTGGAACCCTTTCCAATGGTACTGCTTTCAGTGGAACAGCCCCTTTAATTACTGTTGTTGTAAATCCATCAATAACAACGGTATATAATATTGCAACATTGACAAACGGCACCTGTTCATCCATTGCTGCCGATTTAACCGGCAGTGCAACGGTTACCGTAAAACAAAAGGCAACGATCAGCAGCCAGCCTGCTGTAAGCCAGACAATTTGTTCCAGTACTTCAGTTAGTTTTAGTGTTACCGTAACCGGTACAGGCCCTTTTTCTTATCAATGGTATAAAGGAGCTACACTGCTTAATAATGGAGGAAGTTTATCAGGAACAAACAGCAGTATCCTAACCATCAATCCGGTATTTGTATCAGATGCGGGTACTGATTATTATGTGATGATAACTGAACCCGGACCATGTGCAGCCTTGCTTTCAAATAATGCAACACTCATTGTAAATCAGGAAATATTTTTTACCGTTCAGCCTCAGGCAAGTCAAACCGTTTGCGAAGGTTCAATAGCAAATATTACGGCTACCGCAACCGGCTCCGGGCCATTTACTGCACAATGGTATAAAGGCGCCACCCAGATAAATTCGGGGATCAGTACTATATCCGATGCAACATCTGTATCCAGCACATTGACACTTAATCCCGTTAGTATTGCAGATGCAGGCAGTGATTATTTTGTGGTCATCAGCAGTGCAACAAGTACTTGTAGTTCTGAATATTCAGACAACGCAGGTATCATCGTACAAAAAAAATCTGCTGATCCTGTTACAGCATCGGCATCTTCATCGCTGATCTGTGCTGGTCAGAATACAACACTCTCATTAAATGGAGGCGGAGGAGGTACAACTGAATCAATTAAGTGGTATACTTCTTCCTGCGGAGGAACACTGGCAGGCTCGGGCAATAATCTTCTGGTCGCTCCTTCAGTAACAACAACTTATTTCGGGCGATATGAAAACAGTGCTCCCTGTAATTATAATTCAGCATGCCAGGAAGTAACGGTAACGGTTAATCAAAAATCAACCAACCCGGTTTCTGCTTCTGCTTCTGTTACAACGATATGTAATGGGCAAAGCAGCATTCTTACCCTAACAGGCGGAGGTGCCGGCACCGGTGAAGTAATACGTTGGTATTCGACTTCCTGCGGAGTTACACTGGTTGGGTCAGGAAACGGACTGTCCGTTTCTCCGTTGACAACCACAACATATTATGGCAGATATGAAACTGCAGCCCCCTGTTCATTTAATTCGGCTTGTGTTCCTGTTACGATAAATGTTATTCAGCCTTCAACAGCGCCTTTATCTGCCAATGCAACTCCGGCTACGATCTGTAATGGAAGCAACAGTACGCTCGCTATCAGTGGTGGTGTAATGAGTCCGGGGGCTGTTATTCGCTGGTATACCGCTTCTTGTGGAGGAACCCTCGCCGGCATTGGTAATAACTTCAGTGTAAGCCCAACAGCTACAACAACTTATTTTGGCAGGTACGAAGACCCTGCTCCCTGTAATATGAATACTGCTTGTGTGCAGGTAACCGTAACAGTTAATCAAAAATCTGGTAATCCATCAAACGCCTCCGCTTCTCCAACAATTATTTGTAATGGACAAAGCACTGTATTGAGTCTCAATGGAGGAGGAGGCGGAAACCTTGAACAGGTAAAATGGTATACTACTTCCTGTGGAGGCACACTGGTTGGAACCGCAAATAACCTTAGTGTAAGCCCATTAGCTACTACAACTTATTATGGCCGGTATGAAAACGGGGCTCCCTGTTCTTATTCAACGGCTTGTGCATCAGTAACGGTAACGGTTAATCAAAAATCAACCAGCCCTGTATCAGTAACCGCAAGCCCCGCAGCGATATGCATCGGAGGGAGCAGCATACTTACACTCAATGGAGGCGTAACCGGACCAGGTGCGATCATCCGCTGGTACACAACTTCCTGTGGAGGTACACTTGCCGGAACCGGAAATAACCTTTCTGTCAATCCCATTTCAACAACAACTTATTTTGGCCGGTACGAAGACCCAGCTCCCTGTAATGTAAATACAGCCTGTGCGCAGGTAACGTTAACGGTTAACCAGTTGGCAACCGCCAATGCAGGATCTGATATCAGCTTCTGCGGTGACCCATCACAGGCCACACCAACAGGCGCTGTTTCAATAGATATCACTGCCGGAGCTACAGCTTCCAATAATTCAGGCGTTTTGTGGAGTTCCAGTGGCAACGGCACATTTACCAATGCCAATTCCTTAACCCTGGCTGCTTATACCCCAAGTGCTGCTGATAAAACAGCGGGAAGCGTTATACTCACACTAACCGCTAACGGTATTGCTCCCTGTGCAAATGCAACATCAACAAAAACACTTTTTATTGGTAAGCCGATCGTAAACGTGGTCAAACTCAATTCTACCTGCGGGGCAGGGAATACGGCCATTGTTCAAATCGGACAGGGTTCGCCAGCCATTTCTGGTGGAGATGGAATATTTAGTTACCAATGGGAATTCAGTTCTCCCGGAAACTCAAATTTTCTGCCAATTGCTGGTGAAACGAATGCAAACCTGTCAACCGTTCAACAAAATAACAATGGATTCTTTAGAAGGGTAGTTACTTCCGGAGGTTGCACTTCCTATTCAAACAGAATTCACGTTAATGCCAGTTTTGTTATAAATGCCACATCATTTACGGTTACTGGTGGCGGATCTTTTTGTTCAACAAGTGGAATAGGCGTTCCCGTCGGATTGAGTGGTTCCATTGATGGTATGCCGGAATTTTATGTTACTTATCGTCTGTTCAGAAACGGCATCAATACAGGTGTTTCCATAAACGGAACAGGAGCTGCTTTGAACTTTCCAAACCAAAACATACCAGGTACTTACACTGTAGATGCAATAGTAACAGCAGTTGGTGGCAATTCCTGCTCCTCCCAGCTAATTACCGGAAATGTTGTTGTAACGGAAGACGCTGCAGTTCCGGTTGTAAATGCAGGTGTTGATCAAGCGCTTTGTAATGCAACAACTACAACCTTAACAGGAAGCAATCCATCTCCTTATACAGGAACCTGGAGCAGGGTTAGTGGAACCGGAACGATCAACAGCCCGGGTTCTCAATCCACAACCATATCAGGTTTATCCATTGGAGATAATGTTTTCAAGTGGAAGGTTAAAAATAATACCTGTGCAGATTCTGCAAATGTTACTATCCATGTAGAACCTGCTCTTACCATATCAAGTCAGCCTGCTGAGACTACTTTTTGTGAAGGAGGAAGTACTTCTATGACCGCATCAGCCACAGGGGCAATTGTAAATTATCAGTGGATGGTAAGTGCTGACAACGGTTTAACTTGGGCACCGGTTTCAAACAATGCGATTACCAGTGGCAGCAATACCAATACCTTGACCTTTAATGGGATACCTCTTGCCCTGAGCGGTAATTTATATAAAGTAATAGCAACAGTACCGGCTCCGTGTAACAGCAACAAAGAATCAAACGCAGTTTCATTATTGGTAAAAAACTTATGGACCGGTACTGCAGATAATAACTGGTTTACCAATAACAACTGGTCGGATAAAATTGTACCGGATATGACATGCCCGGATGTATATATTCAAGGTGGCCGCCCCAATCAACCTACTATAGGATCTGGTATCGTTTCTGTTCGGAACATTACCATTTATCCGGGTGCTGTGCTAACTTTAAACAATGCTAACCTGAAAGTTTCAGGAGCCATTAATAATAGCGGCTCCGTAAATGCTTCCAACGGATCGGTAGAATTCAACGGTACTTCCAACCAGGCCATTGCTGCCAATACTTTTCAGAATAATGCCTTAAAGAACCTCACGATAAATACAAACGGAACCCTTACACTTAACGGTGCTCTTGACGTTTATGGAAATATCTCATTTACCGGTACTGGTAAAACGCTGGTTACCAATAATAACCTAACGCTAAAATCAACCGCTTCAGGCACAGCTTCTGTAAATGAGATCCCGGTAAATGGATCAGGTGTGGCATTGGATTTTATCACAGGCAATGTAACAGTGGAACGTTTTATTCCGGCTTATAAAGCCTGGCGTTTTCTTTCTGTTCCAACCAATACAATACAATCTATAAAGCAGACCTGGCAGGAAAATCAAATTGCAAATTCAACAAGCCTTTCCGGTTTTGGAATTCACATTACCAGCAACCGTGCCAGCTGGGCGGCAGATGGTTTTGATCTGGGAACACCGGCCGGTTCTTCTATAAAAATATTCAATTCAGCCACAAGCGGATGGTCAGAGGTTACATCTGCATATAATCCTATCAATACCAACCAGGGATATATGACTTTGATTCGGGGCGACAGAACGGTGAATCAGTTTAATCAGCCAGCTACCACAACAATACTGCGAACGAACGGACCTCTTTATACCGGAAAACAACCTGTAATAAATGTTGCTGCCAACCAGTTTTTTGTAGTAGGCAACCCTTTTGCTTCTGCCATTGATTTCTCTCAAGTGAGTAAATCAGGTGGTGTACAGGATAATTTTTATGTTTGGGATCCGAAATTAGCGGCCGGGTATGGCTTGGGAGGTTACCAGACCTTTGTTGGCCCGGGCCCTGATTATACAGTTATTCCCGGTGGAGGAAGTTATGCTTCTGGGAATACGGCTATTGAATCCGGACAGGCAATCCTGGTAAGGGCTGTTAGCAACCCCGGAACGGTTACCATTCTTGAATCATCAAAAACAGGAGGCAGCAATCTTGTAACAAGGCAAAGCAATCAGGCAGAACATCTACGTGTTGGCCTAAACGTTATTAGCAATGGCAACAAAATATTGCTTGATGGGGTTCTCTCTCAGTTTGACCCTGCATACAGCAATGCTGTTGACGAAATGGATGTTGCAAAGCTTTTTAATCAGACTGAAAACATGTCGATCTTAAGTCAGGGACAAATACTGATAGCTGAAAAAAAATCCGGAATAAATCCTGGAGATACCATTTTTTATCATATTTCTCAACTTCAAAAAAAGGAATACGAACTGGAAATAAACAGCATCGGGATCGATAAACCCGGGATATATGCAGTACTTGAAGATGCTTACCTGAATACATCCACTATTGTAAACCCTGGAGGCATCACTATAAATAAATTTTTGGTGAATAACGATCCGCTTTCTGCTGCCAGCAGTCGCTTCCGGATCGTTTTCAAACAAGCAGTGGTGTTGCCCGTGACATTCAGTAAAATATCAGCTAACCGTAATGCTGATAACAGTGTTAAAATTAACTGGCAATCTGAAAATGAAACAAGCATGTCGGTATATGAAGTGGAACGCAGTATTGACGGGCGCACATTTATTAAAATAGGAAGCACTCCGGCTTTATTAAACAACGGAGGAAATTTTACCTATCAAATGGATGATATCCATGCCGGTAAAGATGAAATATTTTACAGGGTAAAGGGATTGGGTTTAAGCGGACAAAAACAATACAGTGCCATCGTTAAAGTAACAGCATTAAAAACAGCATCAGATATCCGAATTCTGTCCAACCCGGTAGTAAATAAGATCATTAATATTTATTTTGAGAATCAAAAAGCCGGTACATATAATCTCCGCCTGCTTGCTTCAAATGGACAAGTTCTTTTGAAGACATTTATCAAGCTGAACAATTCAAATGAAACACATACTGTAAATGCAGAAAAAATTGCAGCCGGAACTTATGTGCTTGAAATAACATCTGCAGAGGGGAATCAGCTGACAAGAAAACTTTTGATACAATAAGCCTAATCATCAATCACTATACATGAATTATCCAAAGGGGTGTCTGACGACACTCCTTTTTTTGTAAAAGAACAATCAGTTTGTTTCCAGAGTAGTAGTATTCAAAATCAGAAATATCCCTTGATTTTGTTTACAAATAAAAAATTGCTTTACAATATTAGTTACTCAGAGTCGGAGAGTTATTTGGAATAAAACTACACGGAAATTGAGTACGCACTAATTTCTTTTTAGTTTATAATATGTATAGACGGGGAATATCCTTCCAATCAACGGAATCATATATACTTTTTTCTGTACATCGAAATGCTCTTCCAGTATATGGGCAACTTTTTGTTTGGTATGATCGGCCTCATAAAAGTTTACATTTTTTAGTGGTAATAACTCTGTAAACACCCTATTATAGCGGGTTTCCGGCATTAAATATACTTTATTTATCTCTTTATTTTCCAGTGAAAATAAAGGAAGGTGCTTTTAATATTCATAGATATTACTTTCAATTTTATTCCTACGGGCAAAATAATTGACTGGATTTACCTCAATTTTCAGTACCTGGAAATAAAGTGCCTTCTAGCATTATACAGGTGAAAGATCGGACAGGACGTTTCTCATAACCTGAATTCTTAACAGGCTTTTTTGAAATCAAAAATGGTTTTCATAATTAAATGAAAACCACTGGTGGTCCCGCCAAGAATCGAACTTGGATCTAAAGTTTAGGAAACTTCTATTCTATCCATTGAACTACGGGACCGGCTTCAAACCAAACATAAAACAAAGAATGTTGCACGTTGATTTTCAGGTCGGCAAAAATAAGGCTTTCTTTTTTTAATTGACGGCCATTTGAAATGATTTGTTGATTTAAATACCCCTCGTTAAATTCCGGCATACTTTATATGCTTTATTTAAATGATATACCATTCCCGCCCAACCTTGCATTTCCTTATCTTTGCCCTCCTAATTTTTCTATTATGAAGTGGATGAACACGATTATCAAATACCGCCTTATGTTGGGTTTTGTACTATTGGCACTGGCCGTATTTGTAAATTATCAAACAAGTTTCTGGCCTTCTTTTATCATATACCTTATCGCTGTTGTATTGATAGCGGGACATTTTTTATTCGGCCCCATGCGTCTCATACAAACTGCCATGGAAGAAGGGGATATGGAAACTGCAAAAAAAGTGGTGGAGGGAATCAAATTCCCGGGATTACTCATCAAACCGGTTCGTTCTGTTTACTATACCATCCTGGGTAACCTCGATATGGTTGACCAGAAATTTGACAGTGCCGAAAAACACATGAAAAAAAGCCTTTCTTTGGGTGGTGGCAGCCTGACCAAACAGGCTGAAGGACCCAATAAATTACAACTTGGTATGCTTTGTTTGCAAAAAGGAGATATGAAACAGGCAGAGTCGTATATCCGCCAGGCCATCCGTGCAGGATTACCCGATAATGAAAATAAAGCCGCTGCATATCTTCAGTTATGCTCTATTATGATGAACAAAAGAGAATTTCGTGCAGCCAAAGAATACTTCAAAAAAGCCAAAGCATATAAGCCTACTACACCCCAGATTGTTGACCAGATAAAACAAGTAGAAAAATATATTACCCGGATGCCGGGATAGGATTTGAAAATTTATTGATGCTTAAAGATCGTTGATTCATCTTCCATTTATATTTTCCCAAACAACTGCTCTACTTTCTGATACCGGAAATTAAAAATTTCCTTTAGCTGCTTCCTAACCATAATTGAATTGGCAATATCTCCCAAAAACCAAAACGGGAGTTTGTAATGAACGATATCCGTCATTTCAACTATCCCATTCTGTTCTTTAAAGTGATGCTGGTGATGCCACATACTATAAGGACCGAATCGCTGTTCATCCACAAAATATTTTTTGTCTTCCACATGGGTAATCTCAGTCATCCAGTAAAACGGGATATTTAACAACGGGCTTACTTTGTATTCAATGATCTGGCCTGCATACATCCTTTCCTGCGGACCAGACAATACCCTGAATCCAAGCCGTGCCGGCGTGATTGCCTGCAGGTTTTCAGGATTACTAAAATATTCCCATGCCCGCTGCAGGCTGACAGGAATCCGTTGTACTGTTTGAAAACGATAAACTTTACTCATGGCTACATAAACAATCAGAAATGTAATTTGTTCTGTCCATCCCTCATCCATTACCTGCTATCCAATATGCCGTATCCCGTATCTTTGATCCATGCGTCATTATCGGGAAATATTGCAACAAAAATTTGAGGTGGAATACCAAAAACTCAACAAGGAACAACGTAAAGCAGTTGATAGTATTGAAGGGCCTGTAATGGTTATCGCCGGACCCGGAACCGGTAAAACACAAATTTTAGCGGCAAGGATCGGAAAAATATTATTGGATACAGACAGTCTGCCCGAAAATATCCTCTGCCTTACTTATACCGATGCCGGCACCATCGCCATGCGCAAAAGATTACAGCAGTTCATTGGCGCCGATGCATACAAGGTAAATATTTATACTTTCCATGCTTTTTGTAATGACGTAATTCAGGATAATTTAAATCTCTTTGAAAAAAATTCGCTCGATGCTGTTTCCGAACTGGAGAGCATCGAATTGTTTAAACAACTCATTGATTCTTTTCCAAAAAACCATCCACTGAAAAGATACAGGGGCGATGTGTATTATGAGATCAAAAATCTCCGCAATTTATTTTCTTCCATGAAACGGGAAGGCTGGACGGCTGATTTTATCAACCAGAAAATAGATGAATATATCAATGACCTGCCCAACCGGGATGAATATATTGCCAAACGAAAAGTAAAAGAATTTAATAAAGGGGACCTGCGTACTGATAAGATTGAGGAAGAAAAAGAAAAAATGGAAAAACTGCGATCTGCAGTAAATGAGTTTGCCCGTTTTCAAAACCTGATGCGGAAAAGAAACCGCTATGATTTTGATGATATGATCAATTGGGTGATCAACATGTTTACAGAAAATACAAACATCCTCTCCAACTACCAGGAAAAATTCCAATACCTGCTGGTTGATGAATACCAGGATACCAGCGGCACCCAAAATAAATTGGTTCAACTGCTTATCAACTATTGGGATAAACCCAATGTATTTGTGGTGGGTGACGATGACCAGAGCATCTATCGATTCCAGGGGGCCAATATTGAAAACATGCTTGAGTTTGCAACTAGATATACCAGGGATCTGATGACAGTTGTATTAACCAGCAATTACCGCAGCACACAGCCCATCCTGGATATTTCCAAAACCCTTATCAACCGCAATGACGAACGATTGGTAAAACAGATCGAGGGATTGAGTAAAGAATTGATCAGCTCCCGGAAAGAATTGACCGGCCTGAAAAACAAACCGCTGCTGCATGAATACAATTCGGCCAAAGACGAAATGGCTGATATCACAAACCGGATAGCTGAATTGATAGAACAAAATATTGCTCCCGGAAGAATTGCAGTTATTTATAAAGAGAATAAATATGGCGAAGAACTGGCTGCCTATTTTCGTTTAAAAAATATTCCCGTTTACAGTAAACGGAGCATTGATGTTTTAACCCAGCCATTCAGTAATAAGATCATACAACTGATGCGTTATCTGAATGCTGAACATGATATCCCCTATGGCGGAGATGAAATACTTTTTGAAATTTTGCATTATGATTTTTATACGATCCCGCCTATTGAAATTGCCAAACTAACGGTAGAAACTAATACACTGAAATATAAGGGTGAACAGACTGCTATCCGAAAACTGTTATCGGATAAATCAAACAAACCAGCGCAAAATTTATTTGATACCGGAATAGATCCGGCATTGAAAAATTTCAGTTTCATGATGGAAAAACTGATCGGGGATGTTCCGAATATCACTTTACAGGAATTATTTGAACACATCATTCAGCAGGCCGGAATATTAAACTACATCATGCAAAGCGATGACAAGATTGCCCTGATGCAATTACTCACCGCATTGTTTGATTTTATAAAAGAGGAAACCAGCCGTAACCCATTACTCGATCTGAAAGAACTGATCAGCATCTTTGACCTGATGGAAAAAGAAGGCATCGCCCTGCCAATGAACAAAGTTGCAGGAACTGATAAAGGCGTAAACCTGATGACAACCCATGGAAGTAAAGGACTGGAGTTCGAATATGTTTTCTTTGCGGGCGTAAATGCATCGTTCTGGGAAAAGAAAAGGAAACCCGGCGGCGGTTATAAATTTCCGGATACAATGTTTACTTCTCAGCCAACTCCTGCTGAAGATGAGGAATTACGACGTTTATTTTATGTGGCACTTACCCG
The DNA here is from genome assembly GCA_037969135.1 of Ferruginibacter sp. Taxonomy (GTDB): domain Bacteria; phylum Bacteroidota; class Bacteroidia; order Chitinophagales; family Chitinophagaceae; genus Ferruginibacter. The sequence goes on along the minus strand of JBBKWV010000118.1, from coordinate 3,110 downwards.
TGCAGAAAAACATTTGTACATCTCTTATGCAAAATTCAGGAACGATGGAAAAGAACTGGAACCCTCCATGTTCATTGCAGAAATTCTGGAAGAACATGACTTGCCCGTTGAAAAGATCATTTTAACCGAAGCACAACAATTGGAATACGAGCTCCTGCATTTTACCGCACAGGCTCCCGAGATTGAACAGGCTGAAGCAGATTTTATCACAGCCATTCTCGATAAATTTGTCATGAATGTTACTGCACTGAACAGTTACCTGAATTGCCCTTTGAATTTTTATTACCGCAATCTCATCCGCATACCTTCCGGTAAAAGTGAAGCCACTGAATTTGGAAGTGCCATACACCATGCATTGGAAAAATTGTTTCGCAGGATGCAGGATGAAAAGAAAGAAACCTTTCCTCCCAAAGAGGATATGATCGCCGATTTTAACTGGTACATGCACAAACACCGGGAAAACTTCACCAAAGAAGCATTCGAGAGACGGATGGAATACGGCGATGAAGTGCTGCGCAATTACTATGATAAATATGTAAACAACTGGAACAAAGTTGTTGCTGTTGAGCGCAACATCCGGGGCATTGTGGTAAACGGAGTTCCGCTAAAAGGCAAACTGGATAAACTGGAGTTTAACGGCAAAGAAATAAATGTAGTGGATTACAAATCGGGGAATATCGACAATGCCATTCCCAAAATGAAACCACCCGGAGATAAAGACCCCAACGGTGGCGATTACTGGCGACAGGCAGTTTTTTATAAAATACTCATTGATAATTACGAACAGAAAGACTGGAAAGTCATCAGCACCGAATTTGATTTTATCGAACCCGATAAGAAAAAGGAATACCGGAAAGAAAAAATTGTCATCACTCCGCAGGATACTGAAACGGTTAAACAACAACTTACCGAAGTATGGCACAAAATACAGGCCCGAGATTTTTATACCGGTTGTGGCAAAGAAGATTGTCATTGGTGCAATTTTGTAAAAAACAATAAACTGGCAGTTGCCTTACATGAACTGGAAGAAGAAGCAGAATAATCACAAAGATAAAAACAGATCAGCCGCTTTTTTGAGATAAAACAGTTGTTGCCGGCGCCCCTGTATTAAAAACTGTGTTAATCCGTTGGCTCCTTGTTATTCCTGTTGCCTTATTTACAATAACTTCACAAAAATTTGCTCCACTTAGATTGATGAAAAAAAATATACTTGCTTTTTTGGGATGCCTTTTGGGTACTTACTTTTTAATAACATTAAACTTTGGTTGTGCACAGATCAGTGCCCCAACCGGCGGGGCAAAAGACAGTCTCCCTCCCCGGCTTATCAAAGCTTCTCCCGAATTAAAAACCCTGAATTTTAAGGGAAATAAGATCAGTCTCGTTTTTAATGAATACATAGAACTGCAGGAATTGCAAAATAACCTGGTCGTATCGCCTGCACAAAAATCAACTCCAACCATCAGTTACAACCTGAAAACGATCAGCATAAAATTAAAAGATACCCTGCTGGCAAACACCACTTATAGTATCAATTTTGGCAACAGCATCAGAGATGTTCATGAAGGAAATATTCTGAAAGATTTTACCTATGTTTTTTCAACCGGAAACACAATTGATTCACTGACCATTGAAGGCAAAGTGTTGCTGGCAGAATCCGGAAAACCAGACAGCAACATCATTGTTATGCTGTATCGCAACCTGGATGATTCAGCCGTTTTAAAAACAAAACCACTTTATATTGCCAAGTTGAATGGAGAGGGATTTTTTACATTCAATCATTTGCCCGAAGCCGATTTTAAAATTTATGCTTTAAAAGACGGGGACAACGGAAAAACATACAATGCTAAAACCGAGATCTTTGCATTCATTAATGAAACCGTAAGCAGTTTACATCAAACAGATCCCATAAAATTATTCGCATATGCCGAACAAAAAGCAGATAACAATAAATCAGCAGCAAAAAAATCTGTGCCCGAAAAAAAATTAAAATACAGCAGCAACCTCTCCGGCATTTCACAGGATCTCTTACAAAACCTTGAACTCACATTCAATAACCCGTTGAAAGAATTTGATATACAAAAACCATTGCTCACCGATACCAATTATAAACCCATCCCCAATTATACACTGACGATCGACAGCAGCCGTACCCGGATTTCGCTGAAAACAATATGGACTCCGGAAACAGATTATATATTTATTCTTCCCAAAGAAACTGTAACGGATTCAGCCGGAAATGTTTTAGCCGCAACCGACAGCATTGCTTTCCGTACTAAAAGAACCGGGGATTATGGTTCTGTCACACTGCGGTTCACAAACATCGATCTCAGCCAGCACCCGGTGATCCAGTTTTTCGAATCCGGAAACCTGAAATTCTCCTACCCGATAACCGCTGCCCAATGGAGCAATAAACTTTTTACACCCGGTGAATATGAGTTAAGGATATTATACGATCTCAACAATAACGGCATCTGGGATCCCGGAAATTATTCCGAAAAGTTACAACCCGAAAATGTGATCCCTTTTCCACAAAAACTTGCAGTAAAAGCTGATTGGGAAAATGAACGGGATATTAAATTATAATGAAATAGCTGTCTCTGCTCCATTGATGATCCTGTTTAACAATGCAGCATTCCTTTCTCCATTATCAATTATATTTGCTCCATGATATTCTCTTCTACTCTTTTGGAAAATGCAGTGAACGAATTTGCCAAACTTCCCGGTATCGGAAAAAAAACGGCATTGAGACTCGTACTGCATTTGGTAAAGCAGCAGGAGAATGAGGTAAGCCATTTCAGCGATACCATTTCTGCCATGCGAAAAGAGATTCGTTTCTGTAAAAGATGCTTCAATATTTCCGATAAAGACATTTGTAATACCTGCAGCAATCCCATGCGCAAACAGGAAATGATCTGTGTGGTAGAAAACATCCGCGATGTGATTGCGATCGAAAGCACACAGCAGTTCAACGGGGTTTATCATGTGTTGGGTGGCATCATATCTCCGCTCGATGGCGTTGGCCCCGATCAGTTGAATATTGATTCCCTGGTAAAACGTGTTATTGACGAAAAAACTGTGGAGATCATTTTTGCCCTCAACCCCAATATACA
>JBBKWV010000117.1:0-11335 GCA_037969135.1 Ferruginibacter sp. | reverse complement strand
AGCACATTTCCCTGTTCATCAAAATGAATAACCGAAGGCACCAACGCCTGGCTGTTATGTTCTTTTAATACAATTGCTTTTTTTGTTTCGGGATGTATGATCGCTATTAAACTGTTGGTTGTACCCAGATCGATACCTACGATCATTTCTTCTTTCTGTAAACTCCCCGTTGCAATATTGATTGCTATTTTGGCCATAATGCTTTTAAATATTTGTATACAAAAGTAAAAAAAACGCCACCGCGAAGGAAGAATGACAGAAGTAATCTTAAAAAAATCAGAATATATTTTTAAGATCAGCTTGCTTCTTTCGCTGTGACGCCCGTTTTATAGAGCATTTCGTAGATTTCCGAAATCGGAAATATTATCTCATCAGGTACATTTTACCATAGCCTTTTTTAAAGAAATCGTTGGTATTGCTCTTCCCATTATTATAAAAAGTATCATATTTATCCAGTTTCTTACCATTCAAATTTGTAAGAACCCGATAGATATAAACGCCATTTCCCAATGGCTGGCCATACATATCAGTTCCATCCCATTTAAAATCTGTGATATTCCTGCCAATATGTATCGGCCCCAATTCATTGGATGTGATCTCTCTTACAATTTTTCCTGTTATCGTCAGTATCTGAATGCGGATATTCTGCGGAACCTCGCTACCGGTAACCGTAAATACAAAAGCAGTAGAGGTAGTGAACGGATTCGGGTAATTCAGCATATTCGATATCATGGGTTTATTGATAACATTAAACAGGATCCGGTAACTGTAAACGCCGGCAGTATTCCCGATCTCATCTTTACCTGAAACGATCAATTCGTATTCTCCATCGTCGGGAAAATAAGGGCGGAATTCTATACTGGCCGTATTTTCACCGGAACTTAAATTGGCCGGTATGAATCGCATGGTATCTCCAAAAGAATAACTGTGCAGTGTCAGATCGGGAAACCGCACCTGTACTTTGATCAGGGAAGTATCTTTTAAAGCAAGGAAGCGATTCTCGTCTTTCAGTTTAACCAGAATGGCCGGTTTGGATGCAACGATATCTTTGTTCAGGATATGTATTCCGTCAAAGGTTATATCAAGTAATGGATTGACCCTGTCTTCTTTTACATAAAATCCTTTGTACAATACATTGTTGTAATGATGTTGTTCCAGCTGATCATTATCCGGATTGAATTCAATATATAAAACATTATTGCCGGGGAAATTCCTGGAATCAATGGTATATTTTACCGATAAGGTATCACCTGAGATCAGGATCTTTCCTTTAGGGATATTTATTACTTGTGCTGTATTGTTTCTGTCTGTGATGGTAAATTTAATTTTCATCAGGCTGTCAAACTTAACCGGACTGATATTTTTAAATGCGATTGCGAAGTCAATATTTTCTCCCTGTTCAACACTGTCTTTCATATTGAATAAAATATTGGGAGCCACAGCGCCTTCAGGAACAAAATCAGCATTTACCCTTAAATAACGCAATTGATAAGGTGTTGCAAATACAGGATCACTGTTGAGCATTCTTAATTTAATGTTTGGATAAACCGCAGCATCAATAAAGGCAAGGCTGGTATCTGTTGCCGGATTCACAGTTGCCAGTATATCAGGCACCCCATTGGATCTGATTCCCCAAACCTCCACACTCACTTTATCTTTTAAAGGCAATGGGTCAACCGTAAATCCTCTCCAGTGCAAAGCAGTCCAACTGCGGGCTGGACCATACACAGGTGATTCAATATAACCGGTAGTTGTGGTTGTATTCAAGGAGAACGATTGGTCGATATAGGATGAGTCTTTAGCCCCTACAATCTGTGTTGCCGGATAAGCATTTACGCCTTTGCGGAAGAAATATAAGAATGGTTTATTACTGATAAAGCTATCGATCTGGGTAAATCCGATTGATCTTAATTTATGATAAAGGCTGTTGCCCGAACCCAGTGTGGTAGTATCGTCTTTCCATTGATTAATAAAACTGGTATTGCTGTTTTTATTTCCCAGGTTGGTTATGGCCACATACAAACCATTTGGAATAATATCGATGAAATCCATAGCATTCTTCCGGTAGGTTGCATTGCCATATTGATATTCAAAAAAGCGTCTGGTTGTATCCTGGATTCCGCTATTCTGACAAACGGGAACACTGCCATACAATCCAGCAGTTGGCGTACTACCGGAGAAAACAGTGTTGCGGTTATCCCATGGTTTTAATGTAGTACTATCAAAAACATAAAACTGAATTGAATTATACCGGCAACCATATAATTCCACCTGATCAAAATCGAGGTTCACATTTATCCTGTCGAAATTATAGTAAGGAAACAGCCCTGTTCTTATTGTAAGACTTCGCGGAACCTGCTGAAAACTGAATGTCCTGTCAGGGTTCAGATTGATATTTGAATAATTACTTTTCTGGTGCTGATAAAAATGTGATTGATTAAAACCGCTTGAACTGTTTGGCAGGTAAATAAAAGAAAAACTGTTCCAGATATATGGAGCTGTACCAACAGGAACCATGGCAACTCTCCAGTAATAAACAGTACTGTCGGTGAATGTTATATTGGTTGGATTGAATTCAACAATACCACCCGGGCCGGTTTTATTGTATATTTTTTTGAAGGAGGAATTGAATAACTCAGTTGTATCAATTTCCATTACATATTGTCTTTGTCCGCTTAACGGATTTGCTGTATTGGAGATGTAATTGATATTCTGCTGATTGATGATAGAAAAATCATAAGGATATGAAGGGCGTAATTCGTCTTCAAAAACATAAAAATCTTTTGTAAGTGTATTGTTGGTTTCAAATGATTCATCCACCCGGTTGGTTGCATCCAGGGTAATGATGATTTGGTTCAAGCCTTTATCTGTTACCGGATTAATGGGTACGGAGAGACTCAGAGAATCCATATATTTTATTGCCGGAATAAGTTGGTTATATAATACACGTATGGTATCATTGGGTAATTTTCTTTTTACAGAAACCCAAATAGAATCATTAATCGATTTTCCTATATTGGCCATTTTAATTTTCAGATCAAAATTATTATCGGCAACAGAAATAATATCGGGGCTTATTTTTACCAATTGATCTTCAATAACAAAATCCGGTTTTTCAAATGCGTTGATCTTGATTGCAGGATCGCCATGTAAAGTAACTTCTTCTAAATGAACACGTGTATAATAATCTATATTCGGATTGGCCCCATTCAGGTTTTGGATAACCTGTTTGATTTGGTTACCAACAGTATTTCCATACATACTTCTTGAAAACAGACTATAAAAATTGGTATTATAAAAATTCAGGAATGGCGGTATTCCAAAGTGGGTATCTGCAAGAAAACCTATGCTTCCCCGTTGGTTAGCCAGTACATATTTTTCCGACAGGGTAAGGTTTCCCGAAAGCCGGAGTTGATCAAATACATAAAAATTTCCGGCACTGCAACCACTAACATTAAAAAACGGGTATTTGCCGGTATTGGTATAAATCTGTGGATCACTCAAATTAAATTCAAAAGTACTTGCAGAGGAGTGGCCAAAATAGCCGATAAAACCAATGCCATTGTCAAACAGTTGTTCAATACGCTGGCTGTTTGCCTGCTGAACCGCACCGGTCGCTGTTTTTGAAAATGTTTCCACATAGCCGCCGAACAACGAATCCTGTGCAATTGCTTTATACACATTCATGTATTGTTTAAAAGTTTCATTTTCCAGGCTGTCCTTTCCACCGGCAACATGAATCATATTTTTCATCCATGCTTTGCTGTTAATCGTTGATCCGGGTGTTTGTTGTGCCTGATCGTATTGAATCACTTTTTGCAGGTAACTATTCACTTCAGTACCATTGATAACCCCCAGTCTTCCAATGGGAATAATGGGTAATATTGTGCCCGGTTCTGAAGCAAGCAGCATATCAGAAGCCGGCCATCCAAAAGTGGGAATAAAATTAAGTTTATCGCTCAACGGGTTCGACTCATGCGCTTTCTGCTCCATATAATTCATACCACGGCCTATCAAAAAAACATATTTAGGCTTTACAGTAAATTGCTGATTGGAAAAACGAATAAAATCGCGGACAGATCCCGGATGGCCTTTGATACCAAATCCAAACTGATCTGTAAGTTCATCAATATTATACACTTTCGTATTGAAACTGCCGCCGGCAATGGTATTCCTGTATTGTTTGTATTGGTCTACATAATTATTCCCGTTACCATCATTATATAAAGCAGTATGGCTGATGATCAGGTAATCGCCCTGAAAAGCTGTATTGTTTATATTGACAAAGATTTTCTGGTTTAAAGACGGGATGATATTTACATTCGCAGGTTCCTGGTTCATCAACATGCATTTTCTGAATGAAGTTGATGCTGGTAAAACAAATTTCACTTTTCCGGGAGTAGAAACAATATCGCCGATATAACGGTTACCCGTAGTCTGATCATACAATATGGGAGCAACTGTTCCGTAATTTACATTATCAATTAACAGATAATTTCCTGTGGCAGAAGGAGCCAGATCAAAATTAAAATTGCGCTGATTATTAAAATTAAATGTTGCAGGAAATGTTATCCCCAGATAAGGAACAACGATCCTGTCATTGATCACAGCAGAGCTGTCATTTACATAAATGGGAACATACGCCGGATTTTGTAATAAAGTCAGTGGCAGGTTTGACAGGTCGATCCTTGCAGAATTGAAAAATGGCATGGGAGCACTGTAAACAACATTTTGAAATATTTTTACACGGAGGTTCCTGATATTTTCGGCATTTCCGCAAGCGTTTACCCGAATGGATAAACTGTTAGGCGGACCAGCGGTATACACATTGAGGTTGAATACTTCCTGGGTAAAATCACAACAGGGAGCCACATCAAATGATGCCCACCCTTCTCCATCATCATACGCTGATGAATACACATATTCCCCTACAACCCTGGCCAAACCCCGGTTGATCTGCAGTTTGTAATAATAGTCGATATTACGCATAAAATATGCATCCGGAGTTGCAGCGCCCGGAGAAGGATTTACCGTATTTACATACCGCAGGTTTCCACCTGCCGGGTTGACCGTTAAAAAATAAACAGCAGTATCTGTTTCCAGGCTATACCTGTCGTTAAGTTGATTGCTCTGATTGCGGTATAATTGTTTGTCCGGTTTCCCATCATTCATTTCTCCCCAAAACTCAATATAATCAGAGGCTCCTAACGGGCTACCGGTAACTGAGGTGAATATTCTTACCTGCTGTCCGTTTCTCCATAACTGAAAATGATCGGCATTCACCGATCCTAACCCTGCAGTTGCTAAAACAGATTGTGGCAACCTGCATAAAGTATCTTTACCTAACCGGAATTTATAATAAGTTTTATTATAATCGATCCAGCTGTTGTTTAATTGTGCATGCACAGATGTTACAAGCAACAAAAAAAACGGGAGGAGTAATTTTTTCAACATGTTGATACGATTATTAATTTTCATCTTTATTTTTTCCAAAATTGATACGTAAAGAAAATATATGGGTAAATAACGGGTTGCTCTGATTAGCCAGGTTTGAAAATGCATAATCCAGCATTACATTTTTGATCTTAAACCCTGCACCCAAACTCGGCTGATAGATCCAAACCTTTTTTTGGTTTGTTGTATCACCATCTGACAATGCTTTCTGAAAGTTTGTAATTCCGGCCCTGACAAAAAAGATGTCTTTTAGTGAAGCTTCAATACCTATATGCGGATCCACACTTAACGTATTGTTACTTACTACTGTATTGCGTCTGCCGTCGAAGGTAATATCTGCATTTATTTCAGCAAGTAATTTTACAGAACTGCCAATATTAAAATCATAACCACCACCTACAACAAGACGGGGTGCGGTTAATTCTGTTGATTTAACCGGGATGTCATTATTGGTGAGGTATAAAACTTCTTTTTCTTTTTCGGTGAATTTAAAGGTCCATGCGTTGAATGTGGTTGTAATATCCCGGGCAACTATTCCTGCATGCCATTGTTCACCATGCATTTGCAGACCGGCATCCAGTCCGAAACCCCAGGCAGTAGCAAATTTGCCCACTTTCCGGTAGATCACTTTTGCATTAGCACCAAAACTGATCCTTTTGTTTTCCGTTTCTTTGATATTTTGGGCAAATGAAAAAAGGAATGCGTAATCAGCTGATGAAAATGTCTGGATATTATTATAATTGATATTACCATCCGGCTCAACCAGGAAAAGTGTATTGGGAATATCATCTACTGCAAATCTTAAAATGGAAAATCCGATGGTCCTTTTATTGTCCAGAACCGGTATTGCTACAGAACCATAATCATACTTGGCAATTCCTGCAAAATATTCTGCATGCATGATCCCTGCATTGGGATTGTCTTTTACTTCGGCTAAACCTGCAGGGTTCCAGTATCCGGCTGTAGCATCTTTTGCCGAAGCCACCTGTGCATTCCCCATTGCAAGGCCCCTTGCTCCAGCTCCGATATTCAAAAATTCATTCGAATATTTTCTGAATTGTGAAAAAACCAGTACAGGGGAAAACAATAGTAATACTAAGGTCGAGATCAGGTTTTGCCTCATAGATATAATTGATTAAAATACTGTTATGCTTTAAATAATACGGTTTTAACGAATTTTCACATTAATAATTGTGACATACATCAATTTAAAGTTACAACCTTTTTTAAAGCAAAACAGCTATAACAGAAAAGCAGTATAAGCTGAACAATAAACTATCGAAGAGATTCCCGGTAAGCATAAAAAGCTGCTTTCAACAAAGGGTCTTTATTTTCCGGTTATCAATAAATTAAATCCTGCTATTACTGTAATGCTGCTTAATTCAGATGCTGTAAGACTGCGACAGGATGCATTGCTGTTTATCAATGGATAATTTGGTGCTGCGTTCCTGATGATCACATCTGTATGCTCATCAGGCAATATTCCGCAATCCCAATTCCCATTGTCTTCCCATGCAGTGCTCACTGTACCATTCCAAATAGCAGTAAACTTCAGAATATACACTTCACTGTACGCAACCGAGTTGCTGCCTGTTATAATACATCTGTATTTATATCCCGCAATTCCGGTGGGTGCATTATTGATGGATAGCGTATTTGTTTGAACTCCACTGTAAACAGTATTATTAATGATATCTGTAAATCCGGATCCCGTATCAACCTGCCATTGAACGGCATTTGTGGTTGCAGTTACACTGAATGAAATTGTTGATCCGGGGCATACAGGATCTATTACATAAATATTTTTATACAATACATTGTTGAAATGAAACTGTTCGGGTTGGTCATTATCCGGATTCACTTCCAGCATCACCTGATTGGTGCCGGCGAAATTTGTCATCGGGATATTATAATAAATGATCGCTGTATCGCCGGAGATCAATGGTTTAATTCTTGCTCCATTTATCAGATTGCTGTATACATGCAGATTACCGTTCACATCAGTGATCGTCAGATTAACCGCAATACTATCGAATGAAACATGAGAAATATTTTTAAATGCAACCCTGAATTGCAGGGTATCTTTTGTAGTTAATGTATCTGCACATTGAAATAATAAATTAGGAGACAATGCTCCTTCGGGATAATTATCTGCCGTAAGCATCCAGAACTTCAGTTGATTCGGTAAAGCTTTTTGCTCATCAATATTGTTCATCGTGATTTTCAGTCTTGGGAAAACGGATGCATTGATAAATGAAAGCGAAGTATCTTTCGAATTATACACTGAGCCGAGATAATATTCATTCTCATTTACATCTTTTCCGAAAATATCAAAATAATGCTGGGCTGTGTTACCTGCATTATTGAACAAGCTATCCCATTTTAAATGCTTCCAGTTTTTCACCGGACCAAACCAGGGTGAACTTACCGAGCCCTGAATTGTTTTCCCGGAAAGCAAAAAAGTATCTACAATATGCGTGTTCACAAATTCACCCATGTGTTGTCTTATTGGGAAATTAATACTGTCGCCTTTCTTGAATAAAAATAAAAAAGGCCGGTTTGTTTTAAATGAATCGATCTGGTGCAGGCCGAGCTGATGAAATTTATGCCAAAGGGAATTACCACTACCCAGACTGGCAGTATCTGCTTTCCATGCATTGATGAAAGTACTGTTACTGGTTGTACCGAGATTTGATACAGAAACGATATAACCATCCGGGATGCTGTCGATAAACCGCATAGCGTTTTTGCGATAGGTACTGTTGGCAAAAGGATATTCAAAAAATATTCTGGACGTATTGCTGCCATTAGTACAAACCACGCGCCGGAGCCTGATAGTCCAGAGCCACTTACATTGTAGTTCCTCCAGGGCTTTAAGGTAAGCGGATTATAAACAATAAATTGTAAACTGTTATAGGTACAGCCATACAGATCCAGTTGATCATTATCCACGTTCACATTGATCTGATCCCAATTATAATAGGGATACAATCCTGAACGGATTAACAATTTCCTTGACTTATTTTCAAAGGTAAATTTCCTGCTGGCACTGTCCAGGAACATGGATTCGTATGTATTATCAGTAAATTGATGATAATGAGCCTGGTCGTATCCATCATCCGGACTCCCGTTAATGAAAGTAAATGAACTTGCCAACCATCTTGTGGAAGCAGTTACCGGACCAACAGCTAACCGCCAGTAATAAACAGTACTATCCGTTAACGTTATTCCCGGTACAAATTTTATCAGTCCACCCGAATCAGTAACCGACCTGGTTATTTTAAAAGCGGAATTAAATAACCTGGTGGTATCCATTTGCATAACATATTCATTTTCCCCACTCAGCATATCCGCTGTAGAACCGATTAATTCCAACGCGGGGCCGTTTCCGACAATTGAATATTCATAAGGAAATACCGGCCTGATCTCATTATCTATTACGCTGAAATTTTTTGTGATGCTGTTATTGGTTTCAGATAATTCTGTTACTTCATTATCAGAATCGATCGTAATAATGACCTTATTCAATCCCTTATCTTTTAATGGGTTTATCATCAATGGCACCTGGATGGTATCTTCATAGTTGGTTGCTTTGATCCTTCTGATCGCTAGTACTTTAATGGAATTATCGGGTAACTGATGCTGAATCAGCACATTTACAGAATCATTGATAGCCTTACCGATATTTATGATCTTTGCAGTAATTGTTATTTGTTTATCGGCAATACTGATTACCGGGGGATTAAATGTTACCAGGGAATCTTCTATTGTGTAATCCGGTTTTGTGAAAGGATTTAATTTAACAGCCGGGTCGCCATGGTAAGTGATCTCTTCCAAATGTATTCTCATGGAATAATCATTGATAAAAGTATTGGCAATATTTTGCATGGAAGTTTTCATGATACTTCCGATAGATTGGCCGTACATGTTTGCAGAAAGATTGTGGTTGAATTCTTCTGTGAAATAATTAAGCTGCTGAGGCAAACCATAATGTGTATCCGCAATAAAACCAATACTGCCTTTGTTTGCGGCAAAAATATATTTTTCACTTAATGTGCCTTTACTGATTGCCCGGAGGGTATCAAATAAAAACAAATTCCCGGTATTACAACCATTAACCATGATCAATGGATACTTGCCGGTGTTGCTGTAATTCTGCGGATTGTCTAAATTAAACTCCAGTGTATTGGGCGAAGAATGGCCAAAATAAGTGAGGTAACTCATCCCTTCACTAAAAAGGTTTTCTATTGTTTTGCCCGAACCGATCGCAGTATATTGCCCGGAGTTTTTATTGAATGAATATATTTTTCCCCCAAAGGAAGTATCAGACATGGTTTGACCATATCCGCTCATGTAAAAGTTTATCAGGTTGGCAAGTGACTGGTCATCGATTGCTCCGGTGATCTGGGCCACATTTTTCATCCAGCCTTTATTTGCATTTGTTTGCGGACCGGAACTTTGTGCCAGTTCAAACTGTTTTACTTTTTCGAGGTAATCGCCTACTTCCGTTCCATTGATCGCAGATAAACGTCCGATATTTATTAGTGAATACAATCCAGTTCTTGCAGCAAGCAATAAATTATCTGATGCCGGATATCCGAATGTGGGCACCAATGCCAGTTTATTGATGTTTGCATCTGATTCATACTTTTTAAAGTCGGGGTATGTCAGTCCTTTTCCAATAAGAAAAAAATCTTTTGGTGCTACTGTAAAATTTGCCAGAGCATAATATCCAAAATTTCTGATTGCTGCCGGATGATGTTTGATCCCGAATGCAAACTGATCCAACAACTGGTTTATATCTGCAATCATTGCATTAAAACCTCCACCGGCCACACTGCTTCGATAAACCCTGTAATTTTCTACATTGTTGTTGCCGCTGCCGTCGTTAAATAACAATGGATGGCTGACAATCACAAAATCGCCCTGATTTGCAGGAATGGCATAATTGACAAAATTACGCTGGGTGAAATTTTGTATGTTTTTGATGTTTACCGGTTCGCTGTTTAATAAAATATATGATGAACCAAGACCGGATGCCGGTATCACAAAACGAACAGTTGATCCATTAACATTACCGGTTAAACGCAAATTATTGGTAAGGTCCAACAGTATGGGAGCTGTAATTCCAAAATTAAAATTTACAATTTCCAGATACCGGGAAGCCCCGGCAGGCAAACTGAAACCAAACTGCGATTTACCTTCAAAATTATACAAATGAGGATAGGAAAGTTCATAAGCAGAAACCACTATCCGGTCAGACACGTTACCACTGTTTACAAATTCCACACTGGCATTACCGGCACTGATCGTACTCAGTGGGATATTGGTAATGTGAAAACGTTTGATCGCAAATCCATTTATAATGGTATCTGCAATTATGGTGCTATTGAGTTTTACTTTAACCGACCTGATGGCATTGGCATTGCCTGCAACAATAGCATCCAATGTGGCAGGAGCACCAGTGTTATCCAGGTAAAGATTGGGGTTATTGTCTGTTAAAGATCCCGGATAAAGGTCAGCACTTGACCAGCCTTCACCTGTTTCAAAAGAAGAAGAATATAACAATTCGCCATAATCAACCGCATAACCGGCATTCTGTTTTACTTTATAATTTTTATAGATAGTATGGGTAAAGCTGGTTTCAGGAGGCAAAAGATTGGAAGCCACATCATTTACCATGTTAATCAATCTTTTATTAATGCCATTGTGAACAGACAAAAAATAAGCAGCAGTATCTGTAAAAAGACTGAGCTTATCACTCATCTGTAAACTATCGTACTTGTATAATTGCTTATCAGCCTTTCCATCATTTATCTGTCCGTAAAATTCAATAAAATCTGAAACAGTGAAAATTCCTGCAGAAACGGAAGTATATATG
>JBBKWV010000116.1:0-18442 GCA_037969135.1 Ferruginibacter sp. | reverse complement strand
CCTTTATTTTTTATATCTCATCTTTGCAGCAACTAAAAAAACAGCATGGAGATCATTGGTTATTTTCTATCAGCACTTGTTGGAATTTCACTCGGTTTAATCGGTGGCGGCGGTTCCATATTGATGGTGCCGATACTTGTTTATATTTTTTTATTGAACCCGGTAACTGCTACATCCTATTCATTATTTGTTGTTGGTTCAACATCGCTTATTGGAGCTTTTAATAATTACAGAAAAGGACTGGTGAGTATTAAAACAGCCCTGCTTTTCGGAGTTACATCAATTACAACCGTATTTATTACAAGGAAATTAATAATGCCGGAAATTCCGGAACTGTTATTTAGTGTAGGAGATTTTCAGATCAAACAGTCAATGGCCATCATGGTTTTGTTTGCCATACTGATGTTAATGGCTTCAATCGCAATGATAAAAGGCAGACAAGAATCAACCGAGCATGTATCAAAATCATTTTTCGGAGATACTTCAAAATTATTATTCTATGGGGTAATTGTCGGCCTGGCAACTGGTTTTTTAGGGGCAGGAGGCGGATTTTTAATTATTCCAGCCCTGGTACTTATCTTAAAAATGTCCATGAAGAAAGCAGTTGGGACTTCTTTACTCATTATTGCCCTAAATTCATTGATTGGTTTTACAGGCGATTTGGGGCATGTAGATATCAACTGGAAATTTTTAATGATCATTTCTTCAATTGCAGTTGCAGGAATTTTTATTGGCGGAATGATGGCTAAAAAAATTGAAGGGGATAAACTTAAAAAAGGCTTTGGCTGGTTTGTATTGATCATGGGTATCTATATTATTATTAAAGAATTGTTTCTTAAATAATTAAAAAAGGAATTTATGAATGACAGGAAAAGTATGGATGAGAAATGCAGTGTGGTTACCTGCGACCTTTCTTTGGGAGAAACCTATTGGGATAACCAATATAATGCAAATGCAACAGGCTGGGATATGGGAGAAGTATCTCTTCCTTTGAAAGAATATATCGACCAGCTTACAAATAAAAAATTGCGTGTTTTAATACCGGGTTGCGGAAACAGCTACGAGGCTGCATATTTACTGCAACAGGGATTTACTGATATAAGCGTTATAGATATAGCCCCCACTTTAGTTAATAATCTGAAAGAGAAATTTGCATCAAATCCAAATATTAAAATCATACTGGGCGATTTTTTTGAACTTAAAGGGGAGTATGATCTGATTTTTGAGCAAACATTTTTTTGTGCTTTAAATCCTACTTTGAGAAAAGAATATGCAGCAAAAATGAAAGAGTTACTGGCAGCAAACGGAAAACTGGTAGGTGTCTTATTCGACAGGGAGTTTGAACAACATGGCCCGCCTTTTGGAGGTTGCAAATACCAATACGAGCCTTTGTTTGAAAAGGATTTTGATTTTAAGACCTTTGAACTTTGTAACAACTCATTTGTTAAAAGAACAGGCGCAGAATTATTTATCAATCTTGTTAAAAGACAGCATGATGAAAATCAGGGTTGAATGTTACTAATGTTACCGAAAACAATAAAAAGATTGTTGAATTTTACACTACTAAAAAAAATAGATTATGAATATCGAACAAATTTATACAGGATGTCTTGCACAAGGTGCATATTATATCACTTCTAAAGGAGAAGCGGCCATCATTGATCCATTACGTGAAACAGCTCCCTATATGGAGCGTTTACAAAAAGACAATGTAAAACTCAAGTACATTTTCGAAACACATTTTCATGCTGATTTTGTAAGCGGACATGTTGATCTGAGTAAAAAAACGGGAGCTCCGATTGTTTATGGTCCTAATGCAGTTTGCGAATTCGATTGCATTTCTGCAAAGGATAATGAAGAATTTAAAATTGGTGATATAACCATTAAAGTTTTGCATACACCCGGTCATACTATGGAAAGCACAACTTTTCTCTTAAAGGATGAGTCGGGAAAAGATCATTGTATATTCAGCGGTGATACTTTATTTCTGGGAGATGTTGGTCGTCCCGATCTTGCTCAAAAAGCTGCAGATATGACAATGGAAGATCTGGCTGGATTGCTCTACGAAAGCTTAAACAATAAAATAATGCCACTGGCTGATGATGTGATTGTTTATCCCGCACATGGAGCCGGAAGTGCCTGTGGTAAAAATATGATGAAAGAAACGGTGGATACCCTGGGTAACCAGAAGAAAATGAACTACGCCTTAAATCAACCGGATAAAGCATCATTTGTAAAAGCCGTTACGGATGGCCTGCAACCTCCTCCGGGATATTTTGGTATGAATGTGGCCATGAATAAAAAAGGATACGAAAGTTTTGAAACAGTTCTTAACCAGGGAATGAAAGCATTAACTCCCGGCGAGTTTGAAACGGCAGCTGAAAATACAGAAGCCCTGATCCTGGATACAAGAGACAGCGCAGTTTTTTATAAAGGGTATATTCCGCAATCCATTAATATTGGTTTAAATGGAGATTTCGCTCCCTGGGTGGGCGCATTGATTGTGGATGTTAAACAACCGATCTTATTGGTAACTGATTTGGGTAAGGAAGAAGAATCGGTAACTCGATTAAGCCGTGTTGGTTTCGATAATGCTATTGGGCATTTGAATGGAGGCTTTGCTGCCTGGCTGGAAGCCGGTAAAGAAGCAGATGTAGTAGACCGGATTACCGCAGAACAATTTGCAAAAGAAGTAAAGATCGGAGTGGATAAAGTAGTGGATATCCGTAAGGATACCGAATATGCAGGAGAGCATGTTGAAGACGCTTACAACCGCCCGTTGGCTTTGATCAATGACTGGGTGAAAGATATAAATCCTGAAGAACATTTTTATATCCATTGTGCAGGAGGTTACAGAAGCATGATCGCATCTTCTATTTTGCAGGCACGTGGTTACAGGAATTTTACAGAGGTTGAAGGAGGTTTTAAAGCAATAGCCTTAACGGATATTCCAAAAACAGATTTTGTATGCCAGAGTAAAACCATGCCGGCATAAAATGTATTTAAGTTTGTTGACAAACTTGAGAAAAACACCGGAAAGCAGCCTGAGGGCTGCTTTTTTTATGACAAGCATCATGTAAAATCTACTTTTAATGTAACATAAGTCACAAATCATGCAAACCTTTGCGGTTAAATTTACACTATTCAAAATTTAAAACTAATGGATATGTCAGCTAAAAAAATAATGATAGTGGGAGGGGGTAATGCAGGACTTTCTGTTGCTTCACAACTTTTAAAAAAAGATAAAAATCTGGAAATACAGATCATTGATCCTTCAGAAAAACATTATTACCAGCCTGCATGGACATTGGTTGGAGCGGGTATTTACGATATCAATAATACCATCCGCAATGAAAAGGACTATATTCCCAAAGGAACAACCTGGATCAAAGACGCTGTTGCTGAATTTTTTCCTGATGAAAATAGATTAACCTGCAAAAGCGGAACTTCTTATCAGTATGACGTATTAATTGTTTGCCCCGGTATCCAGCTTGACTGGCAAAAGATAAAGGGCCTCAAAGAAACACTGGGCAAAAATGAAGTGAGTTGTAATTATTCATTTCAGCACGCACCTTATACCTGGGAATTGATCAAAAACCTGAAATCCGGAAATGCTGTTTTTACCAATCCGTCAACTCCTATAAAATGCGGAGGAGCGCCACATAAAATAATGTATCTCGCATGTGATTACTGGCGTAAGCAGGGAGTGCTCGATAAAATAAATGTTTATTATATTTCCGGGGGAGGTATTATTTTCGGAATTCCCGAATATGCTGAAACTTTAAATAAAGTAATTGCAGAAGATAATATCAAACCAATGTATAACAGCAACGTGGTTGAAATTGACGGCAACAATAAAATCCTGTATTATGAACAAAAAAATGCAGCGGGAGATATAGAAAGAAAAGAAATTAAATTTGATATCTGCCATACTGTGCCTCCGCAATCAGCTCCCGACTTTATTAAAAACAGCCCGTTGGCCGATCCTAAAAATCCATATGGATATGTAGAAGTAGATATGCATACGTTGCAGCATAGCCGTTATGCCAATGTTTTTTCATTGGGCGATAGCAGCAGTGCCCCTTGCAGCAAAACAGGAGCCGCAATCCGCAAACAGGCTCCGGTAGTTGTTCAGAATGTATTTTCATTTCTTAAAGATCAACCTGTAACTGCAACTTACAAAGGTTACAGTGCCTGCCCCATCCCAACTAAATATGGCAAATTAATGCTGGCGGAATTTGATTATACCAACAAGCCTACAATGACTTTTCCTTTTAACCAGGCAAAACCAAGATGGAGCATGTGGTTATTAAAAACAAAAGTGTTGCCCTGGTTATATTGGAATAAAATATTGAAAGGAACCGCATAAGTATTTAAAACAGAATACAAGGATTAATTAATGAAAAACTGGTTATAATTGCAATAGACAGCAGGCAGATTTATTTTCCTGCTGTCTTTTTAAGATTTAAAAAATCAAACAAAATAGAATTATTTAAAAACCTATTCTGAAAAATAAAGTATGATAAAAAAATTACTGCTGATAACTTATTCATTTCTTTTTGTCAATTGGTTACAAGCCCAACCGGGAGCTTTTGAAATTGTTGTTGAGCCTGTTGCTATTTCCGGCCTGGCAGGAATACAATCTTTTGCATATGGACAGGCAGAGGGCAAATGGCTTATCGTAGGCGGCAGAACCGACGGACTTCACCGCAGGCAACCATTTGCGGCCTTTAACGAAAATGGAAAAAATACAGAACTGATTGTGATCGATCCTGTAGGCAAAAAAAAATGGACTGCTCCTCTTTCTGCTCTTTCCGTAAGTCTGCAGGAACAATTGGGTTCAACCAATATGCAGTTTCAGCAGCAAGCTGATATTTTATACATTGCCGGAGGTTATGGCTATAGTGCATCAATGGATGAACATATAACTTTCGGAAAACTGGCTGCAATTGATGTATCAAAAACGATCAATGCAATTATAAATAATGAATCAGTCACTGATTTTATCAGGCAAATTACGGATGAAAAATTTGCAGTAACAGGTGGCCATCTCAATAAAATATATGATACATATTACCTGGTGGGCGGACAAAAATTTACCGGGTTGTATAACCCGATGGGCCCCAACCATGGCCCTGGATTTGTACAACAGTATACAGATCAGATAAGAAAGTTTGGAATCAAGGACGATGGTGTAAACATCAGTATTACAGATTATCAACTGATCACGGATAGCCTGGCTTTTCACCGCAGAGATTATAATGTTATTCCTCAAATTCTGACTAACGGAAAAGAAGGGCTAACTGTTTTTTCGGGAGTTTTTCAAACGGTGGCAGATATTCCATTCCTGAACAGTGTTGACATTGATAATGACGGGTATTCCATCAACAATTCTTTTGCACAATATTATAATCATTATCACTGTGCTGTATTGCCCATGTATAGTCAGCATAGAAATGAAATGCATAATATATTTTTTGGTGGCATTGCACATTACTATGATAGTTCCGGTACAATGGTTCAGAACAGCGATGTGCCTTTTGTAAAATCCATTTCAAGGGTTACCCGTGATAATTCTGGAAAATTAGCTGAATATAAATTACCTGTTTCAATGCCTTCATTGTTGGGAGCAGGTTCCGAACTGATATTATTCCCCGGTATTCCCCAGTATCCCAATGAAGTAATAAAATTTGATAGCCTGACCAATGACACTACGTTGATTGGTCATATTTTTGGCGGAATCAGCAGCAAAATACCCAATGTTTTTTGGGTAAACACAGGTAAAGAAAGTAAGGCAAGCAATCAGTTGTTTAAAGTATATCTTATAAAAAATACTGAAAAGCAAAAAGATAAATTAAATGCACAAAGTAACAACGGATTGCAAATGCAGGTATATTCAAATACACCGGATGCAATATTATCCGTTAAATATTTTCTATCCGTTTCAACTGATGTAGAACTGCAAATAAGAGATGCCAATAAAAAGATCATTAAGAATGTGATATTAAAAAGACAAGCCAAAGGAGAAAATACTTTTCATAAAAACATTCCAACTTTAAAAGGCGGAAAGCAGTATTGGGTTACTCTAAAAACAGCTTTTGCGCAATCCACACAAAAAATAATTATTGAACCCTAAATGAGAAATTTCATTGTATACAGATTCAATAATAAATTTCATAAAGAAGATACCATTTCAATTACTCATTGGGTTAGGTGTTTATTAAAATAATAACATGAAGAATAGATTATTAATTCTATGTGCACTTTTTTTTGCAACTGCAACAAAGGCTCAAACTGATTTTTCAATCCTGGTGCAGCCATACACAATACCGGGTTTTCCGGGTTTGCATTCATATGCAGCCGCAGCGTACAATGGTAAATGGGTGTTAATAGGAGGAAGAACCGAAGGACTGCATCAACGGCAACCCACAACTGCTTTTCTGAGTGCCAACAACAATACAAATATTTATGTGGTAGATCCGGTATCGAAGAATGTTTGGACTGCCTCTGTGAACAGCCTGCCAGATTCATTCAACGAACAACTCCAATCATCTAATATGTTGTTTTGTTATGAAGGGGATAAACTCTATATAGCAGGTGGTTATGGATATAGCGCAACTATCGGCAATCACAAAACGTTTACAAACCTGGTTGTAGTTGATTTGCCGGGATTGATAAATGCAGTTATAAATAATGTTTCCATTAATTCTTTTTTCCGTCAATTGACGGATAATATTTTTGCCGTTACAGGCGGCCAGATGGCCAAGCAGGGAGATATGTTTTTACTTGTTGGAGGTCAGCAGTTTGATGGCAGGTATAATCCCAATAACGGGCCTTCCTTTACCCAGGTTTACAGTAACCAGATCAGAAAATTTAAACTGGCAGATAATGGAACTGCATTGAGCATCAGTTATCAGAATACCATAACCGACGCAAATGAATTGCATAGAAGAGATTATAATATGGTGCCACAGGTTTTTCCGGACAGGCGACTCGGCTATACTGCTTTCTCCGGAGTTTTTCAAAATGCCGTTAATTTACCTTTCTTAAATACTGTTGATATTGACAGCTTTGGTTATTCCCCTAACAATAGTTTCAATCAATTATTGAATCATTATCATTCAGGTAAAATAGCAGTATACGATTCTGTTGCAAACGCAATGCACAGTATTTTTTTCGGAGGGATGGCTCAATATTATTATAATGCCGGAGGCAATCTCGTACAGGATAATGAAGTGCCGTTTGTTAGCACAATTGGGAAAGTAACCAGGGCCGCAAATGGCACAATGTCAGAAATGAAGATCGGTGATTTAACCGGTTTTATTGGCACTGGGGCTGAAGTATTCATCAATCATGCACTACCATTATATTCAAATGAAGTGATAAAACTGAATGCAATTAGTCAGGACACTGTTTTAGCAGGTTATTTAGCAGGAGGGATCAGCAGTATTGCTCCCAATATATTTTTTGTAAATACGGGTACCCAAAGTGCTGCTTCCAATAATATATATAAAATATTATTGGTAAAAAATTCCGTAATTCCCGTACAGCTGGTTTATTTCAGGGGAGTAAAGCAAAAAAACATTGTTTTGCTTGAATGGAAAACTGCGACAGAGCAAAATAATAACAGATTCGAAATTGAACGGTCAACTGATGGAATTATCTTTTCCGTTATTGGTTCCATACCCGGAAGCGGAAACAGCGATCTGGAGAAAGTATATTCTTATAAAGATATTTCTCCTGCACCCGGTTTAAATTATTATCGGCTTAAACAAATAAACCTGGATGAAACCCATTCATATTCATCCGTTATATTGATAAGGATTGGGTCAACGGAAAAACAATTTTTGATTTACCCTAATCCGGTAAATGAAAAGCTGATAGTAGAATTTGATAAAATTATTTCAGACAATGTGCGGATAAGAATAATTGATATAAATGGCCGTGAATTATTTTCTCAATCAAAGCAGGTTTTATCCAGGCAAATAAATTTGAATACGGCCGGACTTTCTTCGGGAAGCTATTTTATCGAAATTGTAATAAATGGAAAAACCTATGCAGACAAGTTTATTAAAAAATAAAGTCGCATAAGAAATCCAAATCCCTGTTTCCGACCTGTTTTCAAAAAATGAATGCCCGAAGACAGCTTATTCATTTGTAACCTTTGTTACCCAACAGCCTGTATTTTAGATTTAAATTTGCATTGTAAACGGGGAGTAATAAATAAGACATAGTGCAGGTGATATTTACTTTAATATCAATAAGCTAATCCCCGGGTAAAAAATTAGAATAGATAAACAAATGAAACAGACAATATTTACAAACTGGACTTTTATGCGATTCCTCAGATTGGGATTAGGACTGGCAATATTGATTCAGGCAGTTATTGCAAAAGATGTATTATTTGCATTATTCGGGTTGGGATTTATTGCCATGCCTGTTTTTAATGTTGGATGTTGCGGCAGTGGAGGATGTAATGTGCCTCCGGATAAAAAGATAAACTCAACTAAAGATATTACGTATGAAGAAGTGGTTTAAGGATAACAAACTTTATGTGATCGGTGCAATTGTTGGTGCTCTCGCCGGTTATATCTACTGGAATCAGATCGGTTGTGTATCGGGAACCTGTATGATAACATCCAAACCAATTAACAGTACCGTTTACGGAGCATTAATGGGATCATTGTTTTTTGGTTTATTTAAGAAAGGGACTAGTAAGGAAATAAAAAAAGAAGGAGAAGATCATGACGTTTAACGAAATCATACAATCAGAAAAACCGGTATTGGTTGATTTTTTTGCAGAATGGTGCGGCCCATGTAAAATGATGGCACCCATACTCAAGGATGTAAAAAAAGAATTGGGTGATGCGGTAACAATTATAAAAGTAGATGTTGATAAAAACACAAAAGCCGCACAGGATTTCCAGGTACAGGGCGTGCCAACATTGATACTTTTCAAAAAGGGTAAAGCTTTATGGAGACAAAGCGGTGTGGTAAATAAATCGGGCCTGGTTGGAGTAATAAAAAAATTCACAGTTTAATAAATAAAAAACAACAAAATGAACTTATTTCAAAAACTATTCAGCAGCGCACCTGCCGTTGACTTAAAATCAATTATCGAGGAAGGTGCTTTTTTAGTGGATGTCAGAACTCCCGGAGAATTTATGGAAGGGCATGTAAAAGGATCAGTAAATATCCCATTAGACAGCGTATCCAATCAGCTTGCAAAATTCAAAAACAAAAAAAGTATTGTTGTTTTTTGCCGCAGTGGTAACAGAAGCGGACAGGCAAAATCAATTTTAGAGCAAAATGGAATTAGCAATGTGATCAACGCAGGTACATGGGACCATGTAAATCAATTTGTAAAATGAAATCTATAAGATCTGTTTTATTTCTTGCTTTCTTCCCATTGATTACAATGTCTTGTGCAAACTCAACTGATTACGGTAATGAGCCTGTTGCCGATCAGAACGTTTTACCTGATACGGTTAAAACAATTATCGTTGATGTTCGTACGGAGGAGGAGTGGAATAATGACGGTCATGCAGCTTGCAGCATTAATTATCCGTTAGACGAATTAAATACGAAAATAAAATCTTTGCAAAATTACGATAAGGTCATTTTGGTTTGCCGTAGCGGCAGCAGGGCTAGTGCGGCAAAGGATATGCTAGAACAGGCAGGGTTTAAAGATGTTGAAAATAAAGGAGCCTGGCAAAATATAAGCTGTAAATAATTAATAAAATACCTCATTTATGGAAAGTATTAAAATATTGATCCCGACAGAATTCTCTGTACAGGCTGAATTTGCCTACCAGATGGTAAAAAAACTGGAGGAAAAAACTGCAATTGAAATACATTTTTTGCATGTATTGGCGGTGCCTGATACAGTGACTTTAAATGCCGCGGGTGATATTCAAACATGTGGTGATATTGATATGAATTATTTACTGAAGAAGAAAGAAATTGCCGAAAGGCAATTAGCCAATTTAAAGATCCATTATGGCAATCACATAAATACACATTTGGTTTTGGGAAAAATTACCGATGCTATAATAGAGTTCTCAACAAAAAATAATTTTGATTTGATCGTGATGGGGACCAAGGGTGAATGGGGATTTAAAGAAAAAATATCTGCTTCCGAAACCCAGATAATTGCCAGAAAGTCTATTATACCTGTGCTTTCATTGATGTGCGACCGTTCAGATCTGCAAATTCAAAATATTTTGCTTGTACATGATTTCAATCAACCCATTAAGGAATATTTACCATTGATGCAAAAACTCATAAAAGCATTCAATACCCGGTTTCACTTTTTGCAAATTACATCCGGAAATGTGGAATCTGAAAAACCGGCAGTTGAAGCGAATATGATAACATTTGCAGTTTTAAACAATATCAGTAATTATGCATGCCATTTAATAAATGATAAGGATGTTGAAAACGGGGTTATACATTTTAACCAAATGAATAACATGGACATTGTCTGCATTGGTACTCATGGAAAACGTGGTTTATTTCATTATGGAACTACTGAAAAACTTATCAATCATTTATACAAACCAATTATATCTTTTCATTTAAACTAATTACAAAGAACTGATGAGAGAATTTATAACACAAACCTGGTCTTGGTGGTTTTCCGGAACCATGATAGCTGCTATTATGTTTTTCCTTTTATATTTTGGAAAATCATTTGGATTTTCTGCCAATCTCAGAACCATCTGTGCAGCTGCAGGATTGGGAAACAAAACAAAGTTTTTTGATTTTAACTGGAAAAGTCAAATTTGGAATTTGGTTTTTTTAGTGGGAGCAATACTTGGCGGTTTTATTGCCAAACAGTTTTTTTCAACCGACCTTACTGTTGAAATATCGCAAGCAACAATTACAGACCTGGGTAAATTGGGCATAGCTGCACCTGTTTCATTACAGCCAGTGGAACTTTTTGGTTTGGATGCCGTGTTATCTTTAAAAGGATTCCTGGTACTCTCCATTGGTGGTCTGTTGGTAGGGTTTGGAACCCGCTATGCCGGCGGCTGTACCTCAGGGCATGCTATCAGTGGTTTATCTGATTTGCAAATGCCCTCACTGATTGCCGTTATGGGTTTTTTTATCGGAGGATTGATCATGACATTTTTCATTCTGCCATTAATATTTTAATCAAATGAAGTTTATAAAATTTTTATTACTTGGAATCGTTTTCGGTATTGTGATGACAAAATCTGAAGCCATATCCTGGTTTCGGATACAGGAAATGTTTCGCTTCCAGGCTTTTCATATGTACGGTATTATTGGTACCGCTGTAATCCTTGGTACTATTGGGGTTGCATTGATAAAGAAATTCAGGATAAAAGATTTTCACGGGAACCCGATCCTTTTTCATCCCAAAGAAAAATCTATGACCCGATATTTATTAGGAGGAACCATATTTGGATTGGGTTGGGCTTTAAGCGGTGCTTGTCCGGGTCCAATGGTAGTGAATATCGGATATGGATATTATTCAATGGGTATTGTATTCTTTTTCGCAATAGTAGGTACTTATTTATACGGATACTTCAGAGATAAACTACCTCATTAATTTAAATTATTTGCATTTTGAAAACTCCGCAATATGATGATAAAATTGTAGAAGGCCTCATTCCTGTAATCAGGAAACTGATGTTTATTATTATCGTGTTGGTAATCGCCCTCGTTGCTTTGCCTTTTGTATTTTATTACAGCAATCGGCCAAAGAAAATAACAGAGGAAAA
The DNA here is from genome assembly GCA_037969135.1 of Ferruginibacter sp. Classification (GTDB taxonomy): domain Bacteria; phylum Bacteroidota; class Bacteroidia; order Chitinophagales; family Chitinophagaceae; genus Ferruginibacter. The sequence continues at coordinate 6,695 of JBBKWV010000116.1, read as the reverse complement.
AGTTGATACAAAGTTTATAAAAGATAATGTGGTTTACTGGACAGCACCAGATGTTAACAGTATTTCTGATGGCAAAAAGAAAGAACAGGTAGAATACGGCATAGATTTAATTGCACATACAGCTAAGTATTTTGGACCCAATGGTTCCGTTTCAAAGATCAGCAATGGTTTAAATTGTCAGAATTGTCATTTACAGGCTGGTACAGCTGTTTGGGGCAATAACTATGGATCAGTGGCATCACTTTACCCTAAGTTCAGAGCGAGAAGCGGAGCAGTAGAAAATGTATACAAGAGGGTAAATGATTGTTTTGAAAGGAGTTTAAATGGTAAAGCAATAGATACCAACAGTAAAGAAATGCAGGCTATTGCAGCATACATAAACTTTTTAGGTTCAAATGTTGAAAAAGGGAAAAAGGCAGTTGGTTCTGGTTTTAAAGAGTTGGCTTACTTAGATCGTGCTGCTGATCCCGGTAACGGACAAACGATTTATTCGACAAAATGCCAGAGTTGCCACCAGGCAAATGGAGAAGGTGTGTTGAATGCTGATAAAATAGAATTTACTTATCCGGCATTGTGGGGAAAGCAAAGTTATAATGATGGGGCAGGATTATTTCGTTTAAGTAATTTTGCTAAATATATAAAGGACAATATGCCATTGGGTGCATCTTACAAGAGCCCGCAACTTACAGATGAGGAAGCCTGGGATTTAGCCGCATATGTGAATACGCAAACAAGGCCTCATATCAATACAGTTAAAGATTATCCGGATAAATCTAAAAAATCTGTTGACTACCCCTTTGGTCCATATGCCGATAATTTTTCAGAGAATCAACATAAATATGGCCCCTTTAAACCTATTGAGGCCGAAAGAATGATAAATAAGAATTAAAACCAGATTAAATCTGGACTAAACTATACACGATGATCAGGTTTTTACTATTGACAATAAGTTTAATTTGTTTTGTTTCAGTTTCCATTGCTCAACAAAAGAAAAACAACTTTTCAGAGAAAACGGATTCAACATCAGTGCAACATGCATTTAAAACCGGTCAGTTTAACGGGCAAATAAAATATTTTTTTATGCTCACCGATAATGAAAAGGAACTCACTGACTATTATGCCAATGCCATCGGTGCTGGATTAAGATTTGAAACTGCTCCTTTTCATAACTTTCAATTTGCGATAGGCAGTTTTCATCATTTTAATATCGGATCATCCGATTTATCAAAACCAGATTCAATAACCGGGCAATTTAATCGCTATGAAGCAGCACTGTTTGATGTGAATGATCTCTACAACAAAAAAGACTTAAACCGACTGGAGGAACTATTTATAAAATACAATTTCAGGCGATCTAATATCAAAGCGGGCAGGCAATTTATCAAAACAGCATTGATCAATTTGCAAGATGGGCGTATGCGCCCTACAGCAGTTGAAGCTGTTTGGGCTGAGATAAATGAATTCAAAAATCTTAAAATAGAACTGGGCACTATCTGGCGCATTTCTCCCAGGGGAACTAACGGTTGGTATTCACCGGGTGAAACAATGGGCATGTATCCCACAGGCATAAACCCCGATGGTACAAAATCTGAATATCAGAATAATATAAAAAGTAATACAGTTTCTTTATTGGGTGTTACAAAAGCATTGGGTAAAAATATTAAAATACAGTTTTGGAATATGTATGCAGATAATGTTTTTAATACGGCCATGATTCAGGCTGAAGTGCTTTTTCCTTTGAAAAATAAACAAACAGTTTTTATTGCTGCCCAGGCATTAAGACAGGATGCAATACACGATGGAGGGAATGCGGATCAGACAAAAACCTACTTAGCAAAAGGAAAAAAGTCTTTTTCTTTTGGTGCCAGGGTTGGAATAAAAAATGCGAAATGGGAAACGTCAATAAACTATAACCGTATTACAAAAGATGGTCGGTTCTTAAATCCACGAGAATGGGGTATTGAACCATTTTTTACATTCTTACCCCGCGAACGAAATGAAGGTGCAGGTGATGTGCATGCCGTGATGGGAAAATTTAATTACAAATTTGATAAAGCCAGGCTTAATACTTCTCTTGCTGCCGGTTATTATCATCTGCCGGATGTGAAAAATTATGCATTGAATAAATACAATATGCCAACATACATACAGTTGAATGCAGATGCGAAATATACTTTTTCTAAAATGTTCGAAGGGTTGGAGGCTGGCTTTTTATTAGTTGCAAAAATAAATAATGGAGAAACATACCAGAATAAAAAGAGTATTTTTAACAAAGTGAATATGCTGCAATATAATTTTATACTGAATTATCATTTTTAAATTTGAATAATTTGGAAAAACTGGCAAGTATTTTTGAACCTGCATTGATGAAAGAAATGCAGCAATTCGGGGTGATTAAAAATTTTAAAGAGGGGGATCTGATCATGGATTACGGAAAATACATTCGCATGATGCCCGTTATTTTAAGCGGCACCATAAAAGTGTACAGATTGGATGATAACGGAAATGAAATATTGTTATACTATTTATCCAGCAGTGAAAGTTGCTCCATGGCGTATAGCTGTTGCATAGAAGCAAAAAAGAGTGAGGTAAAGGCAATTGCAGAAGATGATGTTGAACTTATAGCTATTCCGCATATAAAATTAGATGAATGGCTTTGTAAATATTCCAGCTGGAAAAATTATATCATGCGTAGTTTTAATGAACGCTTTATAGAATTATTAAAGTCAATTGAAAGTATTGCTTTTCATAAACTTGATGAAAGGCTTATTGAATATTTAAAAGATAAACAACGAATTACAGGTTCCAGTGTTATCAGGGCGTCACATAGTTTAATAGCAGATGAAATGGCTACGTCCAGAGTGGTGATCTCACGATTGCTCAAGCAATTGGAAAATGAAAAGAAAGTTATCCTTTATCGCAATGAAATAAAACTGCTTCCTGTATTTGGATAATATCCTTTTCCCTATCTATTTATACTATAGCTTAATTTGTAGTATATGTACGTAATTAACAAATTATAAGAATTTGTATTTTTACCCGTTTTTCAGAATATGAATAAATTGCAGCACATTATAAAAAACATTTCATAAAAAATTCTTTCAAATATAAAAGTACAGTTCGCCAATCTGCCATATTGGGTTTTATAACCTTTTTGGTGCTTTCTATATTGGTTGCTTCCATAATTTATCAGCGATATTCTATTCTGAAAGAGGAAAAAGAAGCAGAGGCAATGGACCTGGCTAATAAAACAAAACTGCGATTGCAGGAATTCCTTACGATTAGTCTGTCAGCAACCAAAACACTTTCCTTTTTTATACAAGCTGACGGTTCCGTGCAAAATTTTGATACAGTTGCAGCCCAGATTCTTATTGCGGCAAATGAAATTGATGCATTGCAACTTGTTCCCGATGGGATCATTAAATATATATATCCTTTAAAGGGGAATGAAAATATATTGGGTTATAATATTTTAAAAGATGAATCAAGGAATAAAGAAGCATTTAAAGCGATAGAGAAAAAGGAAATGTATTTTGCCGGGCCTTTTGAATTAAGGCAAGGTGGTATTGGCGTTGTTGGTAGATTGCCTGTTTTTAGAAATAATCGTTTCTGGGGGTTTTCTGCGGTTGTGATCCGGTTACCATCATTGTTGAATGCTGCAGGAATTGACATTTCAGGAAAAGGGGGTTATTATTTTCAACTTTCGAAAACAAATCCGGATACAAAAAAAGAAGAATTCTTTATCAATCTGCCAAAAGGACAAAATAAAGGGAGCTCTGTTTCTGTGAATGTTCCCAATGGCGAATGGAAACTTACGGTTATTCCTATAGAAACATATATTGACTACAGCAATATTTTTATTCTCGGTGGATTGGGATTCATGTTATCAATCCTGGGGGGAATTTTTATTTATAGTATTGTCAGAAAGCCTGAAAGACTGGATCAGTTGGTAAAAGAACAGAACAGTGAACTTATTCTCAGCGAAAATAATTACCGGTCGCTTATTGAGCGTGTTACCGATGCATTTATTTCATTGGATAATAAAGGCAGTTTTACTTATATAAATAAAAAAGCCGGCGAATTATATGATATGAATGCTGAAAGCCTTGTAGGAAAGAATATCTGGACTGAATTCCCGGATGGTATTGACAAAGCATTTTATAATAAATGCAGGAAGGCGATGGATTCACAGGAATACCAATTCCTGGAAGAATTTTATCCGCCATTGGAAAAATGGTTTGAAAATCATATTTATCCTTCTAAAAACGGCCTGACAGTTTTTTTTAAAGATGTAACTGAAATAAAAAATATTTCACTTGCCTTGCAAGAAAATGAAAATAAATACCGGTCACTGATTGAACAGGCTTCTGATGGCATTGTTATTACAAATCTGGATGGTATCATTGTGGAGGTAAATAATAGTATTTGCGGAATGCTTGGTTTTTCTAATGATGAATTTATAGGAAAGCACCTTGTTCATTATTTACCGGAGAATTATGAAGAACAAAATCCTTTTCGCATTCAGCAGTTAAAAGAGGGAGAAAGCTTTTTATATGAAAGAAAATTACTGAGAAAAGACGGATCTGTTATTGATGTGGAAATAAATTCCAAAATGGCGAGTGCAAATATGCTGATTGGTTTTATAAGGGATATAACAGAGCGGAATAAAAATAATCAGGTACTGCGTTATCAATCAAGGTTGCTGGAAGCGGTTTCAGATGCCATTACCTCATTGGATATGAATCGCAATATTGTAAGTTGGAATCAGGCCTGCAAAGAGTTGTATGGGTTTACTGAATCTGAAGTTATCGGAAAACGTATTCCCGAACTGCTGGTATTTGAATATTTTGAAACAACAAATGATGCAGTTTTTAAGCAAGTGCTGGAACAGGGACAATGGAAAGGCGAACTATTTTTCATACATCCGAAAACAGGGCAGAAAATTTACCTGCTTTCAACAGTTAATCTATTAAAGAACAAGGAATCCGAGTACATTGGATTTATTATCACCAGTAAGGATATTACTGCCAGAAAGATTGCGGAAGAAGGAATCAGGGAATCAAAAGAACGCTTTGAGCTGATTGCAGAAGCAACCAATGATGCAGTATGGGATCACGATTTTGAAAAGAATGAAACCTGGGGAAATAAAAAATTACGAAATCTTTACGGGGTTGAATCCGACACATTGAAAATTAATTTTGAAATGTTTATGGAGAAAATACATCCGGATGAACGATCAGGTATTTCAGAAAGATTGAATAATGCAATACAGAAATCACAACATTCATTAACAGAAGAATTTCGGTTTAAAACAAATAATGGGGAATATAGAAATTTTTACGACAGGGCCTATATAAAGTATGATGCTGATGGAAAACCGGTCAGGATATTGGGTGCCATGCAGGATATCACCGAAACGGTATTAAACAGTAAACAATTATTAAAAGAAAAAGTACTTTCCGATTCAATCATCAACAGCCTCCCCGGAGTTTTTTACCTTTTTAACAAAGAAGGAAAATTTCTCAGGTGGAATACCAATCTGGAATCTGTTACCGGTTATTCCGCTGAAGAGATCAGCCTGTTGCACCCTACTGATTTATTTGATATTGATGACAAGCAACTTGTTATGGAAAAGATTGTTGAAGTATTTGAGATAGGCGAATCTAAACTGGAGGCCAGTTTTCTTTTAAAGAACAATCAAAAAGTTCCTTTTTATTTTACCGGACAGAACATTGAGTATGAAGGACAAATCTGCGTGATGGGTGTCGGCCTCGATTTTTCTGAAAGGGTAAAGGCGGCGAAGATCATCAAAGAAAGCGAAGAAAAATACCGGACTATTATTGAACAGGCATCCGAAGGTATATTTATTGCGGATAACAATACTTATATAATGGATGTGAATAATGCCGGGTGTAAAATGTTGGGTTATACTAAAGAAGAATTACAAAAATTACAGTTCCTTTCATTAATTCCAAAGGAAGATCTTCTTACTAATCCTGTTAAGATTATTCATATGGAAAAAGGCGATTCAATTATTAATGAACGCAGATTGATCAGAAAAGATGGTTCGATCATAGATGTGGAGATCAGTTCTAAAGTGCTGTTTGGTGGTTGGTATCAGTCTTTTGTTCGGGATATTACGGAAAGTAAGAGAGCAGCAGAAGAAATAAGAACCAATGCCGAACTGCTCAGGGAATTATACAGTTATCTTCAAAACATACGCGAAGAAGAACGAACCTATATAGCCCGGGAAATTCATGATGAATTGGGGCAGCAGCTCACCGGATTAAAAATGGATATCTCCTGGATCAACCGGAAATTGAATGTTACGGATGAACAGATCCAGCTAAAATTAAACGGAACAATCGACCTGATAGATAATACCATTAAAACCGTACGTAAAATTGCTACTGAACTCCGGCCCAGTATTTTAGATGACCTTGGACTGGTGGCAGCGCTGGAATGGCAGGGTGATGAATTTTCAAAACGCTCAGATATTAAGGTTTCATTTAAAAGTAATCTGGATGAGACTCTCGTTCCTCCGGATAAAGCAACATCCATATTCAGAATTTACCAGGAACTATTAACCAATGTAGCCCGGCATTCCGATGCTAAAAATGTAAACACATCTATATTGATGGAAAATGGTAAATTACATTTAAGTGTTCAGGATAATGGAAAAGGGTTTGACTCAT
>JBBKWV010000115.1:0-2998 GCA_037969135.1 Ferruginibacter sp. | reverse complement strand
CATACAGACTATAAGAAAAGAGCAAGCTGCGGCCCGGGTCCTGGTGAACAAGCTGGTTCTATCGGCGCAGTACATATTCCCGGTACGCCAACAAATGTTTCCGGTTCATACAATTCATGGATGATGGCCTGTGTCAACAACAGCCCTTTATTCAGTGCTGATGATGCCATTGCATTGCGATACATTTATTAATTTCTTTTACAGATAGAGAAATCCCTTTCTTTTTCAGAAAGGGATTTTTTATGCTGCGTACGCAAGGCTTATTCAGTAATTTTAAGGCTTATTTGTTTTAACTGCGCCCATGGATAAACATTACTTACTTAGAAAAAAAATGCTCCACAGCATAATGACTGTTGTTTCTTTCCTCCTGGTGCAACAGCATGCCTTTTCACAGCAAACGGAAAAGTTTTACCGGGATGACCTCTTTAAAAAATATGCAGATACTTCCAATCACCCGTTTACTGCAGAACGCCCATACTATATCCTAACATGGGTTGGAAGCCAACCGGAAAGTTTTCATGTAGTCCGTAAACTGGATGAGGGAGCCGCTATTGTTACTATCAATAACGAATCGGTGTTAAAATCATTAATACAGCCAATTCAAATTGCTCCGGCTACTGACCAGTGGAAATTTTCTCCTTTTGCTGAAACAGTATTGGCAGCGAAGCCAAATAAAGAGCAAGAGTTTATTCTTTCTGCTGCCCATGCCAATGATTTAATCGCCGCTTTAAAAAAAATAAATGAATCGATAATAATTTTATCTGTTGACAGACCTTCTGCTTCGGTGCTGATAAAATCAAATCCCAAAACAATAAAAGAAAAACTGCTGCCTCTGAAGGAAGTGATATTTATTGATGTAAAAGAAAAGCCGCATGCAGAAATTGGAATTATCGGATACAACAGGAGTTTTCATGGCATCAATTCAGTTGATTATTCCATTCCCGGCGCCAACGGAAAAAACATAGTGGCAGGAGTGAAAGAACAAAAAATGCAGGAGGCGGATATTGATTTGTATAAACGGGTGCTTCCTTCTTCTCTTGCCGCAACTAATGTAACAAACCATGCCACGGTTGTTTCTTCCATCATTGGTGGTGCTGGCAATAGTTTTTATAATGGCAGGGGAATTGCTTATAGCTGTAAATTTTTTCCCAGCAGTTTTGATAATCTCTTTCCAGATGATGCTGTAGTACTAAATGCAAATAAAGTCACAGTACAGAATCATTCATACGGAACTTTGATACAGCAGTTTTACGGCGCTGAAGCTGTAAGCTATGATGCACAACTTTGGCAAAATAAAAATATGCTTCATGTTTTTTCAGCAGGTAACAGTGGTACATTTTCACCAGGTAGCGGGCCATACACCAATATCAGCGGGTATGCAAATATTACCGGCAATTTTAAAATGGCTAAGAATGTAATCACTGTTGGCGCAATTGATAACAAAGGATTCATTCCCGCAGAAAGTTCTGGGGGACCTTTATATGACGGGAGAGTGGCCCCGCAACTCATTGGTCTTGGCCCTAATGGCACTTCTGATGCGGCAGCAGTAGTAAGTGGTACCATTGCAGTTCTTCAACAGGTTTATGCCGATAGCAATAGCCAGACAATTCCATCGGCATCACTCGTAAAAGCAGTTTTATACAATTCCGCAGAGGATGTATACAACACAGGTATTGATTACAAAACTGGTTATGGTTTGCTCAACAGCTATGCTGCTATTAAAACTATACAGCAAAAAAATTATGACGGCAGTAGTTTATTTCAAGGTCAGGAATGGACAAGAATCTTATCGGTGCCTTCAGGAATAGCACAACTGAAAGTTACACTGGCCTGGACTGATACAGCTGCACAAGTAAATAACAACAAAGCAATCATCAACGACATCGACCTGGAAATTCAGGAATTAAACAGTGGCACTATTTACAAACCATGGGTGCTGAGTGTTGTTGCACATACTGATTCATTAAACAAATTGCCAACTAGAAAAAGAGACTCACTAAATACCGCTGAACAAATTAGCATACAACTGCCTGCTGCCGGTAATTATTTAATTAAAGTAATTGGTACCACCATCAGCAATGCACCACTCCCTTTTCATGTGTCCTTTAACATTGATACGCTGAATACATTCCACTTTACCAGCCCACAACATGCATCAGATGTAAACAGGCAGGAGAATGAAAACCTTGACATCCGCTGGAAAACCTTTGTAGGCGATACCAATCAAACAGGCAACCTGTTTATAAGTTATAACAACGGTGCCGACTGGCAACTGCTGAAAGCAGCGCATAAAATTTATTCAAATCTTTATCATTGGCCCATTAAGGATACTGCAACAACGGCAATACTAAAAATGGAAACAGGCTTTGGTATTTTTTTATCAAAAGATTTTATCATCAGCAAGGTCAACCGTCCAAATGTTGATTTTCTCTGTACCGATTCATTCGGCCTTTCCTGGAACAAACATGTCTATGCCAATAGTTATAAAATTTACACTCAAACTGATAGTGCCTATCTGAAACATATACTAACAGTCACCGACACATTTGTTGTATTGAAGCGGAGCTTATACCCCACATTGATATATGCAGTGGAACCAGTGCTCACTAATAATTTGCCTGCAGCCCGCAGTTTAGCATTTGATATCACTCAGCAAGGAGTAAAATGTTTTTATAAAACTTTTTATTACACTTTGCAGGATGGCAATCGTCTGGATCTTGTACTTGAACTAAGCGCAGCTACATATGTTGATTCTGTTTTTTATGAAATGGTGACAGCTATCGGGCAATTAATCCGTACGGCGGGTGGTATTAAGATCACTGCTGCCAATAATCAGTATCACCAACTTGTAACTGATGTGCCGCAAGGTTCCAGCAATTGGCGGGCAAGGATAAAATTGAAAACCGGCGCTATACTTTATACTGAAATTATTTCCGTATTAACTTCCGGAAAAAAGTATATCCTTTTCTATCCAAACCCGGCCCATCGCAGCAGTCCG
>JBBKWV010000114.1:0-21946 GCA_037969135.1 Ferruginibacter sp. | reverse complement strand
TTCCTGGTAAAAACCAAAGAAGAATGGATCTCACATCTCGAAAGACTTATGAAAGACCCCGGTCTGAGAAAAAAAATAGGTACGGAAGCAAGGCAGAATGTAATAGAATACTATTCCTTACATGCAACAGCCCCGGTTTATCTCTCCATCATAGAATCCTCCTGTAAGTAAAACAGTCATTTGATAAATACCCACTTTTTAAGGGTAATTCTACTCAATTTCAGTCTGAAAAGCAATAAGGCATTTCCCTCTTCGTTATAAATAACAGTATCCATATTTCTTTCTAAAAACCAAACTCCATCCTTATGGAAAAGGCGATAGCCGTGATTGTTTCGTACAACCGCCAGGCACTTCTATCTGAATGCATTACTGCACTGCGTAATCAAACCCGTAAACTTGATGCTATTTTGGTTGTCAACAATGGCAGTACAGATAATACCGAAAATTGGTTATTGGATCAACCCGATGTTTTTTTTATAACCCAAAGAAATGTAGGATCCGGAGGTGGTTTTAACACAGGAATTTCCTGGGCGTATAAACACGGATTTTCGTGGATATGGTGTATGGATGATGATGGGTATCCGAAAGAAGATGCTTTGGAAAATTTATTGTTGCATGAAACCAACCAACGTTCTTTGCTCAATTGTGCTGTGATCAATAAAGAAGATAAAAAATCCTTTGTGTGGAAAACAAAAGAATATAAAACCATTGATGAGGTAGATATTGATATCATAAAAGGCATCGGCCATCCGTTTAATGGCACATTGCTTCACCGGAACATTGTGGAAAAAGTGGGAGTGCCTGAAAAAGCACTGTTTCTCTGGGGAGATGAAACGGAGTATTATTACAGAATTGTAAAAAAACATAAAATTCCGGTATATACTGTAACAAGCAGCATTCATTATCACCCGGCAGCAGCTTTTACTTTTAGAAAAGACTGGGATCACAAAACTTCCTGGAAAATGTATTTTTATATACGCAACCGGTTACATGTTCACCAGGCAAAATTTGCCAGCAGGTTGATTGCAAAGACACATTATTGTTTTTTTATTTTGGCATTTGCCGGGATCATCATGGTTTTTCAGAAAACAGATAAAATTAAAAAATTGAATTTTATGTTGTGGCCAATGACTGATGCCCTGAGTAATAATTTTACCGCAACACCAACTGTTATTCTGAACAGATTAAACAGCACAGAAAAAAAGTTTGCCCGGGAAAACAATTTTTGGAAAAATGTACAGCACACATTATCATCAGTATTTTCTATACAACGGCCCGAAAACACCGTCAATGGATAACGTATTTAATTTATTATACTCTTAAACAACAACTGCCTGGATTTTATCCGGGCTTTTTTTTATTTTTTTTGTGTAATCCAATATGAGGAAAAGGGAGATTAAATAAAAGGGAATGGCGGGGATCTTATACCTTACCAACGTTCCGAAATTGAGTGTTGTAGCCCCAACAAAGAGGGCAAATACCAGGGAGTAAAAAAAGCAGTACAATATGATAGGGCTTTTAAAAATGGTACTTAAAAAACGGAAGATGCCTACTTTTATCAAAACATATAAAGTAAAAAGCATGAGGGCAAGACTTTCCAGAGAGGAAAGCAAAGTGGATAATTTTTTTGATTCCCAGAGAAATGGCCGGAATAAGGTAGCAACAATGGCTGCAGGAGCCATTTTTAGCAAACTGTTTGCTGTCCCATCAAACTCAACTCCCAGGGAGAAATTGGATTCAACAAATGCTGATTGGTTCTCATAATTTGTCTGGTAGTTTTTAATGCTTTGAGATATCCCTTTCGAAGCATAGCTGCTTAACACGTCTTTAATATTGTTCGTTATTTTTACGAACCCAAATATGCTTCCGATTAAAAATACGGCTATGAGAAAGGCCTTTACAACCGCATTTTTCACAAGATTTACATTCTTCAATATTAAAAATAAAATGAAAAATGGCAGATAAGCTACCAGGATATAAACCTTGAGAGAAACCAGCAGATAACCAAAAACCAATAAAATAATAATGTTTCTAAACAGGTTATTCTTGGTATAAAATATGCTGAACAATGAGTAAGTTACCCAGCCCAACGCCCCGGTACAAATAGGGTCTTTTAATATTCCCGAACTCCAGAAAACAAAAGTGGGTAAATACAGTATAGAAATTGCCAGTTGTTTGTGTAAATGTGGAAATTGTTCATAGAAAAAACGAAATAACCTCCAGATCCCGGTAAAGGAGATCATGGAAAACACCAGGTTAATGGCCATGAATTTTCCAAAAGTAAAAAAGCTGAAAATAGTTACAAGCCGGGTGACCATAAAATTACTTTCTTCATTGAAATAACCGCTGTTGGATATATCAGCGAGCAATGCCTGGTCAAATTCCTGCCCGGATCCTAACAGTAAACTGATATTGGATGGGTTTTTAATGATAAGCCGGGCAATATTAATCCCTTCCGGATAATACAATCCGGTGGAATCTCCCGGCGATAAATACACGACAAATATGCAGAATGCAAATGTTCCGAAAACCTTTATCCAGAATGCCCTCTTGTGATATTTTCTGATTAGGGGATCTGTGTACCTTTTTCTCCGGATAGAAAAAATAATATTAAAAATAATAACATAGATAAAAAAAAATATAAAATCAAGAAGGTTCATCCGTTGTTATTAAAAAAATAATTTTTTAGAAAAACTCAATATAATCACGGTAGAGGCAAATTTATCCTAAATTATGATTTGCCATTGAATAATATGCAGTTATTTTGTTTAAAGTAAAGCTTTTTAAATGTGTGGAATAGCCGGGTCGGTAAATCATAAATTAAATTATAGTGAAATAAAAGCTGTAATGGCACACAGGGGCCCTGATGGGCAAAATGGATTTATGCAAAAAAATGTTGATCTCTATCATCTTCGGTTATCCATACTGGATATTGAAGGAGGTATACAGCCAATGCATCTGGATGATCGTTTCACGATCATATTTAACGGGGAAATCTATAATCACGCAGAATTAAGAAAGCAATTTAAATTAACCGGAAACACAAACTCCGATACAGAAACTTTGTTGTTGTTATACCGGATGATGGGAAAGGATTTATTGCAGCACCTGGATGGTATGTTTGTATTTGCTATTTATGATAACAGGGAAGAAGAGTTATTTATAGCAAGAGACCGGGCTGGGAAAAAACCACTTTATATTTATTCCGATGCCCGAAAAATTATTTTTGCCAGTGAACTTAACGCACTGAAAAATCTTTTACCACTTCAGATAAATCAGGATAATTTTTACCACTATACCCGAATGGGAACATTCTACGGAGATCTGACGCCATATAAAAATGTCAGGGAACTTCCGGCGGCAACCTTTATGGTCATCAATTGTACAGATTTAAAGATCTCAGAAAAAAAATGGTGGAATGTAAATGATCATTATAAACAACCCAACCGGGATCCTTTGGAAACCAGCCTGGCTAAAACGGAAGGGTATTTACACAAGGCAATTAAACGCAGGATCATGTCAAGTGACCTGGAAGTGGGCTGCTTTTTAAGCGGAGGTATCGACAGCGGATTGGTAACCGCCATTGCAACGGGTTACAATAATAATTTAAAAACTTTCACCGTATCATTCAAAGGCGAATATGATGAAGCCCCGCTGGCAAAGCTTGTTGCAGAAAAATACAAAACCATCCATACAGAAATAAATATTTCATTTGATAACCTCGAAGCAGATGTAGAAAATATCCTGCTGAATTATGGTGAACCGTTTTTCGACAGCTCTGCCATCCCCTCCTGGTATGTCAGCAGGGAAGCCAAGAAACACCTTACAGTAATTTTAAACGGAGACGGGGCAGATGAATTATTTGGCGGCTACAGACGGTATGTTCCTTTTTCGAAATATGATTTCTTTAAAAAAAATCTATTTATAAAGAATGCTGCTGCTGTACTAAAGAATATCCTGCCTCTATCGCATAATAAAAAATCAAAGTACAATTATATATACCGCCTGGCAGCACTGGCTTCTAAATCAAGCCTGGATATTTATTTATCTGCCGGCGTGGATATACTGGAAGATTATGAAGACAATATAATAAAACCATCTTTTGATTATATGCAAAAGATCAGGCGGGACTTTGAAAGAATATCGTCTTCGGGGTTAAGTGGTTTACAAAAGATCATGAACATGGATTTTGATTCAAACCTGTTCAGCGATCTGTTAGTGAAAATGGATATTGCCACCATGGCAAATTCACTTGAAGGACGCAGTCCGTTTTTGTGTAAAGAATTACTTGAATATGCCCCTTCCATGAATGACAGGTTTAAAATAAACGGGCAAACAACCAAATATCTGTTAAGAACACTTTCAAAAAAATATTTACCAGAACAGATAATCAACCAACCCAAAAGAGGTTTTGAAATTCCTTTGAAGAATTGGGTTAATAATGAACTCAAAGCGGTCATTCATGATTATGTTGGATCTCCCAATGCTTTAAATAAAAGCATTATTGACAATAATTTTACCACACAACTGTTAAATAATAAAGTAAAAATGGCATCAGAAAAAAGAGCTAAAATTTTATGGATGCTGTTTTCAATGGAATTATGGTATCAGAAAAATTACCTGCAGAAAGTTTAAAATGAAACCAAATATTGCCATAATTGAGAATAATATCATTGCCAGCAATACCATCAGGGAAAAGCTTACCAGCACTTTGATCGGGCTGGGTTACGATGTATGCATTTTAACCACAGGAACAAACGCAGAACTGGAAAAGGCCAGCCAAAAGGGATTCAGGGTTATTGATGTAAAAGGAAGTACACAAAATCCTTTGGATATTCTAACTTATATGCGTAACCTGAAAAGAGGATTAAAATTATCTGAGGCAGATATTTGCCTTACGTTTACAATCCGGCCCGCAATTTGGGGAAATGTTGTAACGAGGCGAATGGGTATTGCCACCATAACAAATATTACAGGTATCGGCCCCTTGTTTGCCCGCAATAATGTTGCATACAGGGCTGCAAGGACATTGTATAAATTTGTATTGCAAAAAACAGCAAAGATATTTTTCCAGAATCAGGATGATATGGATATTTTTCTTGAAAAGAAATTTGTATCGGCAGAAAGAGCAGAAAGAATTCCAGGTTCGGGAATAGATCATCAGCATTATATGCCTTTAGAAAGAAGGCCTCCTGATGAGGCGTTTGTATTTTTATTTATCAGCCGACTGGTAAAAGACAAAGGGATACTGGAATTTGTGGAAGCTGCAAGAATTTTGAAAGAACAATTGCCGGGAGCAATATTTCGGGTACTGGGTCCCGTTTGGCTTCAGAATCTAAAAGACAATACCGTTACGGAAAAAGAAATTCAGCAATGGGAAAAGGACGGAATAATTAACTATTTAGGTGATACAGTTGATGTAAGGCCGCATATTGCAGCTGCCGATTGCATTGTACTTCCATCATACAGGGAAGGTACAAGCAATGTCTTGCTGGAAGCTTCCAGTATGGAAAGGCCTTGTATAACCTGTAATACCACCGGTTGCAAGGAAATTGTTGCAGATGAAGTAACAGGTTATTTGTGTAAAGTGATGGATGCAGAAGATCTTGCTTTAAAAATGAAAAGGATGTATCTTTTGCCTGAAGCTGCACGCAACGAAATGGGAATCAAAGCCCGGCAAAAAGTAATGAAGGAATTTGATAAACAAATTGTGATCGATGCTTATATCAGTGCAATTGAAAAATTGAATGCATTAAAATGAGTTACAGCACACTTTCAATAGATTGGGAAGATTTCAGCCAGTTATATGGCAAATATCATTTTAATGCATTTACCGAACCGGTTAATGGATCCATTGAAAGGCAAACATCCATCATCCTGGATCTGCTGGATGAAACAAACAGTAAGGCTACTTTTTTCATTTTAGGCATTCTGGCAAAATACCGTCCCGCACTGGTAAAAGAAATTGCAATTAGGGGCCATGAAATTGGTATTCACGGTCAGTACCACACTGCTATGTTTACCTTATCAGCAGCAGAAGCAAAAAAAGATCTGATAGAATGTTTAGATACAGTTTCCGGAATAACCGGTGAAAAAATTCTGGGTTACCGGGCACCTTATTTTTCAGTGAATAAAACAAATTTATACCTGCTTGAAATTTTAGCCGATCTGGGCCTTGAATACGATAGCAGCATCTTTCCTGCAAAAACGAATCGTTACGGAATTAAAGGGTTTAATGAAAATGATGCACTATATGACCTGCCCAATGGCAAACAAATTGTAGAATTGCCCTTAACGGTTACAGAGTATCTCCATAAAAAATGGCCCGTATCTGGCGGCGGTTATTTCAGGCTAATGCCAAAAATGCTGCTGAACAGTTTGTTTAATGATTTTAAACATAAACAAAAGGACAGCATGATCTACATGCACCCGTATGAATTTGATTCGGAACCCCTCAATGTTGCCGCCAATTACCCCGCCGGGGCAAATTATTCCAGATTAAAAGTTCTTGCCCTAAATTTGCGATGGAATTTATTTAGAAACTCAATACATGGAAAAATAAAAAGCCTGTTAAATCAGCACGAGTTTATTACATGTTTACAAAAAGCTAAAAATGTCAAAGAAAAAGGAATCAGTACAAAGTTACTGGGATGCGAGAAGTGATTTGTTTGGGAATTATTACAAAAAGCCCTCAGCATTTGACCGGGTTTTTAGAAAAGGGGTATATGAAAGACAGGCAATTGCTGTTAAAGCATGTAAAGAAATCCCCAATGCAACCGTGCTCGATATCGGATCGGGACCGGGTATTAACAGCGTTTCATTGATAAAAAATGCCGGTGCATCACATATTTTCGGAGTTGACTTTGCCCAGCAGATGATCGATTATGCCAATAAAACTGTACAGGAAGAAGGGGTGGCAGATAAATGTACATTCGTATTGGGAGATGTTTTAACCTACGATTTCGGAGACAAGAAATTTGATTATGCCTATGCACTGGGCGTATTTGATTATGTGGAACATGCACAGGCTTTACTGACCAGAATGAACAATCTTACTACAGGTTCTTTTATGGCTTCCTGGCCCGAAGATGGTCTCCGCATGGCTTTACGCAGATACCGATACACCTGTCCTTTGTTCCATTATTCAGAACAGGAGATCATTGAACTGCATAAAAATGCCGGGATACCTGCAGATAAACTGGAAATTATCCGAATTGGTGGAGGTTGGGCAACCATCGCCCGAAAATAATTAAAGCAGTTATTTTATGTCAATGATTTTAATAGGATATTCCGGCCACTCATATGTTGTAAATGGCATATTTGAAGCTTTGGGTAAAAAAGTAGTGGGTTATTTTGATAACGAAGAAAAAAGCTTAAACCCATACCAATTAAAATATTTAGGAAAAGAAACCTCCGAAGAAGCATTTTCCGTTTTAAAGAAAAATGATTTTTTTATAGCTATAGGCGACAATGCGATCAGGCAAAAAATTTATGAAAGGTTTGAAGAACGGGGTTGTTTGCCAATAAATGCCATTCACCCTACAGCTTCCATAGACCCCAATACCCAATTATCGGAACATGGGATCATGGTCAGTGCCAAAGTTTCCATCAACGCACTTTCAAAAATTGGTAAAGCAGTTATCTGTAACACCGGTTGTATCATTGAACATGAATGTGAGGTGGGGGATTTTGTGCATGTTGGTCCCGGTACGGTCCTGTGCGGGAATGTTTTTGTTGGCTCGGGTACTTTTGTAGGTGCCAATTCTGTTATAAGACAGGGGCTTCGCATTGGTAAAAATTGTGTGATCGGTGCCGGTGCAGTTGTTACTAAAGATGTTCCGGATAATGCCATCATTATAGGAAATCCCGCAAAAAATATAGAAACAGCACAAGCTAAAAAATCTTCAGAAACTTTCCCACTAGAAATAAAAAAGGAATCATCCAAATTGAAAATACTGTTTATTGGAAAAGCCGATGACCAGTATTCAAAATATGCGGGTGAATTTATCAACCTGCATTTCCCCGAAACACTGACAATTTATGGTAAGCGGGGCGAATTATTTCCCCAGGAAGCAATTGATTGGAAAGGAGATATCCTGATTTCTTATTTATCACAGTGGATCATACCGGAGGCAGTTTTGAAAAACGTAAGGATCATGTCCATGAATTTTCACCCCGGCCCGCCGGAATACCCGGGAATTGGTTGTACCAATTTTGCAGTATATGATGGAGTTAGTGAATATGGAGTTACCTGTCATCATATGCTGACAAAGGTTGATACGGGGAAGATCATTTCTGTAAAAAGATTTCCGGTATACGAAACCGATACGGTTTTTGCAATTACACAACGTTGCTATGCGCTGATTCTTAATCAGTGTTTTGAAATAATGGACTATATCATCCAGGGTAAGCCTATTCCTCAAAGCAATGAACACTGGACAAGGAAGCCCTTTTTGCGCAAAGAATTAAACAAGCTTTGCCGTATTACTCCGGATATGCCCAATGATGAAATAAGAAAAAGAATAAAAGCAACCAATTTTGTTAAACACTGGGCATTTATGCAGGTAGGAGATAATATTTTTAAATTAGTGGATGAAAAAAAATAATGTAAATGAAAGCCTGGCGTTAAGTGAATTCTTAATTCCTCTTCAATTTTTAATAAAATTATCCGGAAGGGCTTATGAAAAATACATGAAGAATAAAATTTATCTTCATGCGCTTAATATCAGAAAGTCTAATGAAATGATCTACAGACTTATCCTGGATAAGATCGTATTCATTCCCGAAGATTTACAATCGGATTGTATTGAATTGTTGAATCATTTTGATTGCTGGATACAGCAGTTTAAAGAAGAAGAACAAAAAAGAAACCCGGCTATGAATGCCGAGTTTGTTTTTTACCGGATAGATGACCAGATGGCCTATCCGCTATTATCTGAACAACACATTTTGGAACTTGTAAAGAAAATAAGAAAAAGCAATAAATAAAATAAATTATGAAGGTATTGGTAACAGGCGGCGCCGGATATATCGGTTCAGTTTTAGTGAGGCAGTTATTGAATAAAGGATATAAAGTACGGGCATTTGATAGTTTAAAATTTAGCGGCGATGCTTTATATGATGTAATGATGAGCCCCGATTTCGAATTCATGCTTGGCGACATCAGAAATCCGGCAGAAGTTGAAAAAGCACTGGAAGGGATCGATGCCATTGCTCACCTCGCTGCCATTGTCGGAGATCCGGCATGCAAAAAATTCAGCGAAGAAGCAAAAGAAACCAACTGGACTGGTAGTGTTGCTTTATTTGAAGCTGCAGAAAAGGCGGCAGTAAAAAGATTTATTTTTGCAAGCACCTGCAGCAATTACGGCAAAATGCCCGACCCCAATTCATTTGTTACAGAAACATCAGCACTTAATCCGGTGTCTTTGTATGCAGAATTGAAGGTTAAATTCGAAAATTATATTCTGGAAGAAAGAAAAAATTCAGCCATCTGCAGTACAGCCCTGCGTTTCAGCACGGTTTATGGTTTTTCCCCCCGTATTCGTTTTGACCTTACCGTTAATGAGTTTACCCGCAACGCTGCCATCCATGGTGAACAGGAAATTTGGGGGGCACAGTTCTGGCGGCCTTATTGTCATGTGGATGACCTGGCCAGAGCCGTGGTTCTGGTATTGGAATCTGACGAAGAAAAAGTAAGAGCCAATGTTTTTAATGTAGGAAGTACAGAAGAAAATTATAATAAGGGGATGATCATTGAAGAAGTTTGTAAAGTGGTTCCCAATGTAAAAGTGCGTTTTGTAGAAAGCTCAGAAGATCCAAGAGATTACAGGGTAAACTTCGATAAAATCAAAAATGAACTGGGTTATACGATCACAAAAAAAGTACCTCAGGGTATAAATGAAATTTATACCCTCCTGAAAACGGGTATTGTAACCGATTCTTTTTCACAAAAATTCAGGAATATCTGACCGGGCGTTAACTATTTGTTATGAATGAATTACTCCTGCCTTTAGGCAGGAGTCTTTTTTTTATATAGGTTTGCAATAAATGTGATTATATTTTTAATACACTCTAGGGCATTTTGTTGTTTTCTACAGTGATAATAAGGGAAATATTTTATGCTATTATTGTCCGGACCTAATATTTGTGGTAATGAATGGAAGTATGTAAAAGATTGTCTGGATACAGGCTGGGTGAGCAGTGTTGGCTCCTATGTTGATCAGTTTGAAAAAATGACCGCTGAATTTGCCAGCACCCGGTATGCAGTGGCTACCAGCAGCGGAACAACAGCTTTGCATATTTGTCTGGTTATGTTGGGAATTAATGAAAAAGACTATGTGATCACACCCAATATCACTTTTATTGCCACCTGTAATGCGATCAAATATACCGGTGCCAACCCTATTTTTATTGATGCAGATCAAAATGACTGGCAGATGGATCTTGATCTGCTGGAAGAGTTTTTAATAAACGAAACTGAACAAAAAGGAAATGTTTGTCATCATAAAAAAGACGGCAAAAGAATTCCGGCAATTATGCCTGTACACGTGTTGGGTAATATGGGCGATATGGACAGGTTACTTTCTTTAGCCAAACAGCATAACCTGATTGTAATTGAAGATTCAACAGAAGCACTGGGAAGTTATTATAAGGGAAAGCATGCCGGCAGCTTTGGATTACTGGGAACATTCAGCTACAATGGCAATAAAATAATAACTACCGGTGGTGGGGGAATGATCGTTACCAATGATGAAAAGCTGGCTAAAAGAGCAAAACACCTCACAACCCAGGCCAAAAGCGACCCATTTGAATATATACATGATGAGATTGGCTATAACTACCGGTTGGTAAATGTGGCTGCAGCAATGGGGGTGGCACAAATGGAATTATTGCCGTCATTCATCAAACGGAAAAAAGAAATAATTAAATATTATAAAGAATCACTGGCTAATACCGGTGATATCAGGTTTCAAAAAATCAGCAAGGATGTTGAACCAAACTGGTGGTTGCCAACATTAAAAACCAGCCGTCAGAGAGACGTTTTGAACATTTTGAATGACAATAAAATGCAGAGCAGACCGTTTTGGGTACCAATGAACCAATTGCCCATGTTTAAGAACAATATGTATATCAATAAAAATGACCGGTCAGATTTTATTTACCGACATTGCCTGAGCTTACCTTGTTCTACCAATATTACCGATGAGCAACTTGAATCAGTTTGTAAAAAAATAAAGGAATTGTATTAATGGATAGAACTATACAGGAATACAGAACCCCTAAATTAACCCGGCAAAAATCAGGTGGATTGTTTTTATTTTATAATATTTTAAAAAGGGCTATTGACCTTTTACTGGCGTTTAGTGCACTGGTATTATTATCTCCGGTTCTGTTAACAGCAATCATCATATTGAAATTTACCGGGGAACATGAAGTTTTTTATTTTCAAAAAAGAATGGGCTATAAAAACAAGCTCTTTAGTATCTGGAAGTTTGCTACCATGCTAAAGAACAGTCCCAATATGGGCACAGCAGAAATTACCTTAAGAAATGATCCCCGGGTAACCTATTTTGGAAAACTGTTGCGCATGACCAAAATAAATGAATTGCCCCAGATCATCAATGTGATCAAAGGAGAAATGAGTATCGTAGGGCCACGTCCTTTGATGGAAGTCAGTTTCAATCTGTACTCTGTAGAAGTTCAACGGGTCATTTATAACTCAAAACCCGGTATTACAGGTATTGGATCGCTGATGTTCCGCGACGAAGAAAAATTTTTATCAGACGCTGCTGACCCCAAAGCCATGTATATTGCGATTTATCCATATAAAGCCGCACTGGAAATGTGGTACCGCGATCATGCGTCCACATATACTGACATGATGATCATTTTCTTAACCGCCTGGTCAATTATTTCACCCAATAACAAACTGGTAACTAAAATATTTAAAGACCTTCCCGAACGTAATTTTTAATACACAGGGTTTTAAATACCGCCCCGAACTTTATTAACTGCAATTTGTAATATTGTTGATTTACAACTTTAAGCATGAATTCATTTACTATAAAAGACATTGAAAATCTTTCAGGAATAAAAGCCCATACGCTTCGTATTTGGGAACAACGCTATCATTTTTTAAAACCGGAAAGAACGTTTACCAATATCCGGTATTACAGTAATGAAGAATTAAAAAGAATTTTGAATATCGCTTTATTGAATAAATATGGCTTTAAAATTTCTCACATTGATAAAATGGGTGATGCGGAAATAAAGGAAAAAATTCTTTCGCTCAATCAAATAGAAGCACAATCGGAACGCATCATTAATGAGCTCATCAGAAGTATGGTAGATCTGGATATGCTGACTTTTGAAAATGCACTGAATAAGTTTATCAATGCCCGGGGTGTTGAACATGCCATTACCCAGATCATATTTCCTTTCCTCGAAAAGATCGGGATATTGTGGATGACCAACCACATCAACCCTGCACAGGAACACCTGGTATCCAATATCATCCGCCAAAAGCTCATTGTGGGGATCGATAAAATATGCCCTCCGGTAAAAATAAAAAAGAAAGTCTTATTATTCCTTCCCGAAGGGGAATATCATGAAATGGGGTTGCTTTATATGCATTTCCTGCTAAAAAAGAAAGGAACCGATACCATTTACCTGGGTGCCAGCATCCCTTTAGAAGACGTGGCATATGTTGTAAATCTTACAAAACCGGATTACATATTTTGCCACTTAACCACTGTGAGTCAAAGTTTTAATTTTGATAGTTTTCTTTCAAGCCTGCAACAAAAATTGAGCAATATCCCTATTGTAATTTCAGGCAGACTAACCCATTCTTACGAAAAAAAGATACAGCCTCCTCTTTACTTTAAAAAGTCTCTTGCTGAATTAATGGACTTTGTATCCGGCCTTTAAAAACATCAAATTTTAACATTTGAAGGGAGATCAATGTTTGGACAGTAAATTTATTTTGTTTAACTTTACAATGTAAACAATTAAACAAAAAATCATGGCAACCTTTAATTTCAACCAACTGTTACTTAACAATGCAGATTACTTAAAGCCGTTTGCATTTACACTTACCCGTGACAATGAATCTGCCAAGGATCTCATTCAGGAAACCATGTACAGGGCACTGGCCAATAAGGAAAAATATCACATAGGCACAAACATAAAAGCATGGATGTATACCATCATGCGTAATATATTTATCAATGATTACAGAAAGAAAGTAAGACAAAACACCATTTTCGACAATACAGAAAACGATTATTTACTGGATTATAATCAACAGTACATTTCAAATACCGCTGAGGTAAATCTTTCTATAAAATATATTGAGGCAACAATTGAAAAACTTCCCGAAATTTTCAAACTTCCTTTTTTATTATTCCAGGAAGGATATAAATACAATGAAATTGCAGAAAACCTGCAGGGACCTTTGGGTACGATCAAAAGCAGGATCCATTTTGCACGGAAATTATTGAAGCAGGAACTGAACAGATTTTAAATATATGCATATACATAAAATTCCTTTTTTACACAGCAATAGCTTTATTTTGCAGCTGTGAAAAAAGTGGTAGTAATAGGTAGTGGATTCGCTGGGCTTTCAGCAGCTTCATTTATGGCCAAGGCCGGATGGGATGTTACCGTATTGGAAAAGCA
This sequence comes from Ferruginibacter sp., assembly GCA_037969135.1. GTDB lineage: Bacteria > Bacteroidota > Bacteroidia > Chitinophagales > Chitinophagaceae > Ferruginibacter. The sequence goes on along the minus strand of JBBKWV010000114.1, from coordinate 8,269 downwards.
GGATATGCCCGGTGGGAGAGCCAGAAAACTGGTTGCCGAAGGGTTTACATTTGATATGGGCCCGAGCTGGTACTGGATGCCGGAAGTATTTGAAAATTATTTCAACAGATTTGGAAAAAAAGTATCAGATTATTATGATCTGATCAGGCTTGATCCCTCTTACAGGGTTTACTGGCAAAATGCCCAAATGGATATTCCCGCAAATTATGAAAGCCTGAAGGTTTTATTTGAAAGCATTGAAGTTGGAAGCGGAAAAAGATTGGATGATTTTTTAAAGGAGGCCGAATTTAAATATGAGGTTGGGATCAACAATCTGGTACATAAACCGGGGTTATCGATAACGGAATTCTTAGAATGGGATCTGGCAAAAGGGGTTTTTAAACTGGATGTTTTTACATCTATGAAAAAACATATCAGCAAATATTTTAAAAATCCCCGGTTACAGCAGTTAATGGAATTTCCGGTTTTGTTTCTGGGAGCATTGGCAAAAGATACACCGGCATTATACAGCCTGATGAATTATGCCGATATAAAATTAGGCACCTGGTATCCGCAGGGAGGAATGTATGAAGTGGTTGATGGAATGGTTAATCTGGCGAAAGAATTAGGGGTGAAATTTATTTTCAACAGCAATGTAACAGAAATAAAGCTGGATAAAAACATAGCAACAAAGGTTGTGGCCAATGAAGTAAATGAATATGAAGCAGATGTTGTTATTGGTGCGGCAGACTATCATTTTGTTGAAACCCGGTTAATTCCGCCGCAATACAGGTCATACAGCGAAGCATATTGGGATAAGCGTTTAATGGCTCCAAGTTGCCTGCTTTATTATATCGGGATAAATAAAAAACTGGATGGAGCATTGCATCACTCCTTGTTTTTCGATTCAGATTTTGAAGTACATGGAAAAGAAATTTATATCACAAAAGAATGGCCGGTTGATCCGTTATTCTATGTTTCTGTTCCCTCGGTAACAGATAAATCAGTAGCTCCGGAAGGATGTGAGAATTTGATTTTCTTAATACCAGTCGCATCAGGCATTGAGGGGGATACAGAGGAATTAAGAGAAAAATATTTCGATAAAATATTAGACAGGTTTGAAAAAAAGATCGGCCAGTCAGTCAAAAATAATATAATATATAAAAAAACATATTCTGTAAGTGATTTTGTTTCTGATTACAATTCATTTAAAGGGAATGCATATGGTCTGGCAAACACAATATTGCAAACTGCCATATTAAAGCCATCCTGCAGGAGTATTAAAATAAAAAACTTATTTTACACCGGTCAATTAACAGTTCCGGGTCCGGGCGTACCACCTTGTTTGATAAGTGGCGAAGTGGTTTCAAAGGAAATTTTGAAAAATTTCGGATAATATAAAAAGGATCATCGGTTATTGTAATATTAAAAGACATTAAAAATAAACCAAGCAAAGGCATACATGATACAGCTTTTTCATGAACTATGTGAACAGTGCAGTAAGTCTGCAACAGAGAAGTATAGTACTTCTTTCAGCAGTGCGATCAGGTTATTGCACAACGATCTGCGTACACCCATCTATAATATTTATGGATTTGTTCGTTTTGCGGATGAAATAGTGGATACTTTTCATGAATTTAATAAAGAAGAATTGTTGCTGGAATTCCGCAAAGAAACCTATGCTGCCATTGAAAGGGGAATAAGCCTCAATCCTATTTTACAAAGTTTTCAGAAAACGGTTATAGAATATAATATATGCCCGCAGCTGATCCAGGCATTTTTTAACAGCATGGAAATGGATCTCAGCAAAACTATCTACAACAGCAGTGGTTACCGTGAGTATATCTATGGAAGTGCTGAAGTAGTTGGACTGATGTGTCTGTATGTTTTTTGTGAAGGAGATAAACAAATGTATGAGAAATTAAAACCTTCCGCACAGGCATTGGGAGCTGCATTTCAGAAAGTGAATTTTTTGCGTGATGTAAAAGCAGATTACGAACAACTGAACAGGTCTTATTTTCCTGAAGTTGATTTTAAAAATTTCACTACTTCCATGAAAAAACAGATTGAAGATGACATCACACTGGATTTTATGAATGCATATGAAGGAATTTTACAGTTGCCTGTAAAAGCAAGATTTGGTGTATATGTTGCCTATAAATATTATTTATCGCTGTTTAGAAAAATAAAAAGAACGACCCCCGACAGTATCCTGGAACAACGTATTCGCATTCCTAACTATGGAAAAGTTATTATTGTGGCCAAAGCCGGAGTAAGGAGTAAGTTCAATTTATTTTAAGGGGAAAATTTTATGGATGTTATTCTGGTTGATGAAAGGGATGAACCCATTGGTACCATGGAGAAATTGGAGGTACATCAAAAAGCCCTGTTGCACAGGGCTTTCAGCATATTTATTTTTAATGCAGCAGGTGAATTACTTCTGCAAAAAAGGGCCGAAAAAAAATACCACAGTGCTGGATTATGGACAAATACCTGTTGCAGTCACCCGCAACCCGGGCAGGAAACATTGGCGGCAGCAGAAATCCGTTTAAAGGAAGAAATGGGGATTTCTGCCAGGTTGATAAAAGCATTTGATTTTATTTACAGATCAGCATTTGAAAACGGATTAACAGAATACGAATTTGATCATGTATTTATTGGAAAATATGATGATGCCATTTCTCCCGATTCCGACGAGGTGAGTGATTACTGCTTCAAATCAATGCAGGAAATAAAAAATGCCTTACAAACCCACCCGGAGAAATATACGGAATGGTTTAAAATTGCTTTTCCAAAACTGGAAGACTATTTAATTATGAAAAGCAACGGGTGAAAAATAAGATCAGCAAATATCAGATAGCTACTTTTCTGGCAATCCTTTTTCATACCATTGGAATAACCGGGATATTATTTTTTGATAAAAATTTCTTTATCCGTACTTCGGCATTCAACCTGTTACTCATGTTTGTTTTGCTGGTATGGACCCAGCAAAACAAGAATATATTTTTCAGCATTTTTATTGCAGCATGTTTTGTCATTGGGTTATCTGTTGAAATTGTGGGTGTGAATACAGGGCTGCTTTTTGGGAATTACCGGTACGGAGATGTTCTCGGAAAACAAATGGCGAATGTACCGCTGATCATCGGGGTCAATTGGTTCATTATCATTTATTGTTGTGGCATCAGCATGCAAACGATCCTGACAAAAATAACGGGCAGGATGCAAAGCGCTGACCAGGTGGTTACTAAGCCGGGTCTGAAAGCACTTTCAATCATTATCGATGGTGCCACATTGGCTGTTTTATTTGATTGGCTGATGGAACCGGTTGCGGTGAAATTAAATTATTGGGTTTGGAAAGGGAACGGTTCCATCCCTTTTTTCAATTATTTCAGCTGGTTTATTGTAAGTGTACTATTGCTCAGTGTTTTTCATTTTTGTAAATTTGAAAAGAACAACAAATTCGCAGTAAATTTGTTGTTGATACAATTGATGTTCTTTTTGATACTGAGGACTTTTATGAAATAAATATGGAGGATGCATAAATGAGTTGGTTTATTTACATAGCGATTGTATTCATCACTTTCATACTGATGGAAGGATTTACCTGGTGCCTTCACCGTTATGTGATGCATGGGTTTGGCTGGTTTTTGCATAAAGATCATCACCAGAAAGGTTCGGGTTTTTTTGAAAAAAATGATGCTTTCTTTCTCATCTTTGCCATACCAAGCTGGTTGCTGATCATGTTGGGTGTGATTTACCAGTTTTATTGGATGATCTCGATCGGCGCCGGGTTTACACTTTACGGACTTGCCTATTTCCTGGTTCATGAGGTTATTATACACCAGCGGTTTAAATGGTTCTCCCGCAGCAACAATACATATATCCGGGCTATACGCTGGGCACATAAAATGCACCACAAACACCTGGAAAAACAGGAAGGTGAAAGTTTTGGAATGTTATGGGTACACAAAAAATACTGGAATAAGGTTAGAGAAGATAAAAAAAGAAATGCCCATAATTTTATTAAGTCCAATCAAAATACCGCTGTAAAAGTATAATACGGCCGAAAATATTTGAACAACCATTTTACATATTTCATCATCCTGGCAGCTTCTTTTGCAGGACCGCTGTTTCTGAGTTTTGATAAAAAAGTAGGTTTTTATAAAAAGTGGAAATACCTTTTTCCTGCTATCCTCTTTCCCGCATTATTTTACATCATCTGGGATATATATTTCACATCCAAAGGCGTTTGGCATTTTAATGAATCATATATAAGCGGCTATAAAATTGCCAACCTTCCCATTGAGGAGGTTTTGTTTTTTTTTATAGTTCCCTATTGCTGTGTATTTATTTATGAATGTTTCAGGTGTTATTTTCCGGGGTTTAAAAATAAAAAAGGAGCAGATGTTATTTTTAATTTGCTGGGAGCAGGATTATTGATCGCCGGAATCATATTCCGGGATAAATATTATACCGGCTGGACTTTTATTTTTACCGGAACATTTATTTTATTGCTATATATTTTTAAAAACTATTTTAAAGATTTTGACAGGGCTTCATTTTTACTTTCATTTGCCATCTGCCTTATCCCTTTCCTTGTTGTGAATGGTTTTCTTACGGCTATTCCGGTTGTATTGTATAATGATGCAGAAAATATTGGTTTTAGAATATCTACCATTCCATTTGAAGATATATTTTATGGCATGTTACTGATACTGATGAATATTGCGATGTATGAAAAACTAAGATCAACATAACAATAAAGTTCCTGCCTGTTTTTATCCGGTCAATACCGTTGTAATTTTCCACTGCCTGTAACGGGCAGGGATTCTACTATCCTTAACCGTTGTGGTGCTTTAAAAGCTGAAAGCCGTTTTCTGCAATAAGTCAGAACATCTTCCGTATCAATTGTCTTTCCTTCATGAAGCACAAGTTCTCCTTCAATGATTTGTCCCAACAGGGGATGCGGGCTGCTGCTGATGCGTGCCTGCCTTATCTCCGGTATCCTTTCCAACAGCGCTTCAATTTCTTCCGGAAAAACCTTTATGCCCGAAATGTTAATCACGGATTTTGAACGCCCTTCTATTTTTATCAATCCGTCTGCTGATTTTGAAGCAAGGTCAGCAGTAAGAAAGTAGCCATTTTTCAATACATCTTTCTGCAGTGTTGGTGGAATGAGATAGGCATCAAACATACCCGGTCCTTTAATTCCTAACTGGCCAATGATGCCGGCAGGTAAAGGTTGGTACTGTTCATCCAGGATATCTACTGTATAACCGGGAACGGCATAACCAACAGCCTCAGGATGTTCGGCAGATTTTGCATAATTGAGTATCGGTAATCCGATCTCTATGATGCCATATGCCTGGCTGACATCCTGTGCAAAACGTTTTTTAAAGTCTGCACAAACATCCGGTGAAATGGCGGCTGATGTAGATATCACTTTTTTTAAAGTTTGCATCTGATCCGTTCCGGTATCCTTTGAAAGTAACCTGATCTGAACCGGTGAAGCATACAATAAAGTGCCTTTATGCCTGTTAGTTATGTCTATAATATTTTTTGCGAGAAAATCTTTGGCAACGGCGATTGCTGCGCCGAATTTAATATACAAAACAATGGATACCATAAAATGATATGCCATGGGCAAAACCCAGATAACGGTATCGTTGTTGTTTAATTCCAGTCCTTTATTCGCTCCGTCAATTCTGTCAATAACAGATTGATGAGATGCAATGACGCCTTTAGATTTTCCGGTTGTTCCCGATGTAAACCGGATAAAAGCTGGCAGATCTACATAGGGAGCAAATACGATTGATTTGTCTGTGCCTGTAAAACCAAAACGGAATGTTCCTGCATTTATTTGTATCTCCGTTTCTACGGAATTAACTGGCGGGGCTGCTGTTTTATCGTCAAGGATTGCATGTAGTCCTGCAGATGAAATGATATCGTCAATTTCATATTTTTTTAATTGCGGCGACAAGGGCATTACCGCAGCTCCACTTCCTACAGCTGCAAATATTCCTATAATAAAATTCCTTCCGTTTGCAGCCATTACCCCAATAGCTATCCCTTCTTTTATTCCTTTTCGGATCAGTTGTTTCCTGAGTGCTTCTGTTTCAATAAAAAGTTCTTTAAAACTCAGTGTTCCCTGCTCATCATAAACAGCAGGATTGTCCGGCCATTTATTTGCAGAGTCTCTCAATAAATCATAAACTGGCAATTGCTTCATGCTGCGAAAATACTTACAATTGATCGTTTTGTATTTGTTTGATGGTATCGCTTTGTGAAAGTTGAAAAGCGGCAGCGGTTGCCATCAAACCTGCCGCATATCCGGTTTGTAAACAAATGCCCATTACCCTGGCACTTGCAATGCCGCCATCTGTAGCAGAAATATTCCTGCCGGCGAAGAATAAATTTCCGATCCTGTTTGATTGCAGGCAACCTGCAGGGATCTGGTAATGATCACCGGTTTCGAAATAACGCATTTTTACCCTCCGGTTCTGCTCCCATTCTTCAATGGGCCAGGAAGCATTGGCAATGGCATCATCAAATTTTTTGCATAGCAATACATCTTCTTCCGTAAGGATATATTTGCCGGTACTGCGTTGACCGATCCTGATACCTACTTCATGTGCGATATGATGAATGCTGGCATCTTTAAAAACAGGAACATGCTTAATAAGGAATTGCGACAGGTTTTCAACAAAGCTGTGTGCCACTGTTCTCAGCTCCTGCATATTCCCGGGAGCATAAGTAACGGAAAGGGGTATCCCAACTTTTAAACATACACAATTATTTTTCAGGGAACCCTGAACAATATATACCCGGTCGTAAAAATCTGCCAGGATGTTTTCATCAATTGCGTGCCGCAGAGATTTCATCAGGATCATACCCAGCCTGGCTTCATTCTCTTCAGTTATACCATCCATGCTGAAAACCTGTGCGGCTGCCTGGTAATGATCACTTTTTATTAAGGATAAATTTACCGCCTGGCTTATTATACTGTCTCCCGAACAATCCACCATTGATTTTAAATGAATGGTTACCGGGTTCCCAGCTGCAATTACTGAAACCGTCAGGATTGTTTCGGCTGTTACCTGTACATTTTCCATAACGGCATTGTAGAGTACAGTGACGTTATTTTCAAATAATAAATGGCTGCAAAGATTTTTGAATGCTTCAATATCATACGGTAAATAATGCATACCGTCTGAATTGTGTAGTGGTTTTGAATTGGATTTATGTTGAAGGGCTTCTGCAAACTCTTTTGCAAATCCTTTTACAATATATTCTGCTGTTTTACTTTTATTGTATTTGTATAGCCCGCAAATAGTACCCACTTCAGCAGCAGTTGCTTTTCCTCCAGGGTATGCATTCCTTTCTATTAAAATAACTTTCGATCCGTTTCGGGAGGCAGCTACCGCAGCAGCAATACCTGCTGAGCCGGCACCCAAAACAACCACATCTGTATATTGATTGATATCCATTAATAATCAGCTAATAAAATTTCCCTGAGTTTTATTTCAATTAAATGTAAGTCATTCTCATTGATAATATCCGGTGAATAGGCGATATCGATCTTGAGTGCATTCGCATGTTTTAAAAAAACAAAAGTGAGTCCCGGTGGAAATGTAAGGGCCGGGATCATTTGAATATTCCTGACTGGGTTTCCAAACAAGGAATGTTGTTCATTAAAATGATCACCCGTTGAGGTATACAAAAAACTTGCAAATACCCCCTTGCCTGTACGGCTGATCAGTAAATAATATAACCACAGGGGTACATGGCGCATCATGTTCAGAAAGAGATTGTATTTCTGTGGCATTTTGTCCCTGATCTGTTCTTTCATTTGAGCACTGAGGCAACTTATTGTTTGATAAATATCCGTCAATACTGACTGTGGAATACGATAAAAAATAAAGGAAACACAGTTAGAGACCATCGGGCCGATGGCCGATTTTAATCTGCCATCATACGGTACCGGTAGCCAAAGGTCACCGGCATTATTTTGTTGTTTATTGATAGTATGAATGATGTGTGAGCAGCAGGCGATAAAGTACAGGGTGGGGCCAAACCGGGATCCTGTTTTAAAAGCATTCTCTTCGATCTTTTTTGTTTCTATAACACTGAATGAAATGAACCGGTTACCGGAATCTTCATTTTTACAGTCCGATCGGCTGCTGGCAACTGAACTAACAGGTGGCCTGGATGATGTTTGCACAAATTTTTTCACCCGGTACATATTTCTGATATAGGCGAAAATTCCCGGACCTTTAGACGGTGCAGGAAA
>JBBKWV010000113.1:0-15662 GCA_037969135.1 Ferruginibacter sp. | reverse complement strand
GGCTTACACAAAAAAAAGTCATTGCAGAAGAGGTTCTTTCTGCAATGACTTTTTTTATAAGATCATTTTTTATTTAATAAACTTACCCAGTTTTTTGCCGGATATGGCATAGGATTCAGTGATCCTGTCGCCTGTGGCATAATCATATCCGCTAAAAGTTCTGCCGGGTGCATTCTGCAAAGAAATCACCGCAATCTTTTTTGATCTGTCGGCTGTTTCAACGATGGTGATTTCTGCATCAATTTCTGCATTCTTTTTTGTAACGTAAATATTATAGCCGGGTTCTGTAGAAGTTGTATGAAAGATGATCGTGTATTTGGCATCAGCAGAAACAGTCATGCCGCTTGACTTTTCAAACAGTTCAATAAACTTTGGTTCAAAGTTGGCTTTCCTGTCACGAACCCAGGTTTTCTCCCAGCTATCACCTCTGCCGGGTTCTTTACTGTTGTATTCAGCTTTTTTCTTTTCAATGTATTCCGATTCCTTATCATACTTACCTACAGACATATTATCATAGGTAAATTCAATATTGATGGATTTTTCATTTTTAAGAATAGCAAGATCTCCTTCTTTTAATTTAATGCGTTGGGCAAAACTATTCATAGTAAACATAACAAGGAATAAAAATGCGGCAATTGTTGATAGTTTTTTCATTTGTTTATTTTTAACCAAATATAAAAAAAATCTTAATTCACAGTAATTAATAATGGCTGATAAAGATTTCTTTTCACCTGTGCTCTTCCGATAAACTGGCTGCCGTTAATTCTGGTGAATTTCGCCGGAAAAACTTTTACATCTTCCTCCCGGGTATCAAACAATAATTCTTTGGTTAACTTTCCCGTATTGTCAATTTTTGTTACCACTACCTGTCCGCCAAATCCATCCATGTGATATTTGGGTACTTCATCTTCTGCTATATCCATATTTTTTTTATTATCGAGATATAAAAAATAAAATCCCGAAGCATCACTGATTAACTTAAATCCCATGGTTCCGGGCAAATTATAATTAATCTGTGATGAATAACTGGTTGTTGACCCCCGCTGTTTTTTAGGTACTTTTCTCAACCATTCAAATTCACCGGCTGCATTGATCTTACCAGCAATGATGTCTTCATAATAAAAGGTAGTTGAAGTAGTTGTTCTTCCTCTGTCGTAGCTTCTGGTTACCACTAAATAATATTCCTCCAATGCAATAAGTACACTACCATCTTTTTGTAATAATACATTTCGAACTACCAAATTAGGTGCTTCATAATCATCCTTTTTTTCCATCTTTCTTTTGGACCGTGCTGATTCAAATTTTTCTAATTCGGCTAACGGAAATTCATAGTACCCGTTTTTATATTTTGTTACTTTATTATTTTGGTCTAAATAAGCCAAAAACACACCATCTGTACCATTCCCTCTCTTTTTAGATTTTTTACTGTACGTACATGCTATGATCATTTCGTTTTGAAAATTTTCAATTAATGATGTCTGATTAATAAAATAATCATCAAGGGAAACGATTGAAGAAGTCATTTTCTTGCTGTCTTTTGAAAACTTCAAAACTTCATAATGGTAAGCTGGTTTTCCGGTTTCTTTATCTTTTTCTTTTCTTTTTTCAGAATCATACACTTTTGCAAGCATGTAAGCATTGCCGTTTCCATCTACAGAAAAATCAGAATTATCCATAATGGCTTCTGTATAAGGCATGGTAAATTCGCCTCCCCATATTTTATTCATATTGTCATCAAAAACCTGAAGGCCAATCTTGTCGTAGTTTATTTTGTCTCTTTTTTCTTCCGGCCATAAACGATAGCTTACCAGTAGTTTACTGTTATCCGCATCATAATTAAACTGATATTTATTATCCACTTTTGCCTGGTAAAATCCGGTAGCAACCATGTCTCCACTCAATTTGGTTGTTTCAAACATCTTGGTATTGGTATTGGTTAATTTTCCCGAAACGATGTCAATCTTATCATATTGAAGCATTTCGATCTTTGATTCTTTATCCCAATCACTGTGTATCCAGTAATAATTATTATTCTTAAAATCAGTTACCACTTCACTGTTGAAATTTTTAGTAGCCTCGGGTAATTCAATCTTTTTTTCTCCGGTTTGGCTCAATGATTTCGGATCAAATCTTACGACATTAAGTTCATCCTTTTTAAGCGACAGATTGATGATACCATCTTTATCATTTCCAAAAAACGACAGGTCCTCTGATTTTCGGGGTAACTCATATTCGGTACCCAGTTTAAAAATGAATTTTTTACTTTGGCCAAAAGAAAACAGGCTACTCAATGTGCATAAACACAGGATTAAATACTTCATAAAAAAAGAATTAAAGTTGTTTTATCAACGGTTTTGAATGATTAAATAAAAGCTGAATATAGATGATGTTTAAATGAGACACATGTTATTGTAATTACAGAAATTGTTCATATTGAAATACCAATGATTTCAGAAATTGAAAAAACAATTAAAAAATTATTTTGAATTCTTCTTGATGAATTTTCCTACTTTTTGTCCGGATAAATAATAGGCATCTGCGATACGGGAACCAGCGTCAAAAGCAGCTCCCCTGAATTTATTTTCTCCAGGTCTTTCAACAGAAAGAACAACCAGTTTTTTTTCCTTGTTTGCTGTTTCTACAATAGTTACCGTACCGTCGATACCGGCATTTCTTTTGGAAATACCAATGCTATAACCGGGTTCCAACGCTTTTGTATTGAAAATAAGGGTGTATTTCGCATCCGGGCTTACCGTAAGCCCCGAAAGATTGGTAAATCCCAGGATAAACTTGGGTTCATATCTGAGTTTTTTGTCTTCGGCCCATTTTATTGCCCAGGTATCACCGGTTCCGGCTTCTTTGGTATTCAATTCCTCTATTTTCTTTTTTATATAAGCATCTTCCTTTCCAAAATCGCCTACACTCATTTTTTCATAGGTAAATACAACATTAACAGAGGTTTCTCCTTTTAAGATACTGAGTTCCCCTTTTGTGATATCCACATCCTGGGAAAAACAGGAAATGGAAATAAACATAAATGCCAGAATTACGACAGCTATATTTCTGATTTTTTTCATTTGATCGTTCATTTTTGCTTTGGTTAAGAGAACTCAATATTAATATATAAACCCATTACCACAATAAATTTCAACAGTTATATTTTTTTGTTTTTAATAAGCACATTTTGTAAAAGGGGAAACTGGCTAAAATTGACTGTTTATCTATCCTTTTGTTTTGTTAACTACTGCATTGACCAGTCCAAAAAACCAATATTTGAAATCTTTATTCTATTTTTACGCTTTACCAAATAATTGGTGTACAAGTAAATAAATCGGGCTCATGATACATGTTGGAGAAAGAACACTTTCTTTAAATGATTTTTCTGAAATTTTGTTTAAAGGAAAAGAGGTTGTTCTGGATAAAGCTGCAGTTGAAAAGGTGGATGTAAATTTTCAGTTTTTAAAAGGGTTTTCATCTAATAAACTCATATACGGGATCAATACTGGCTTCGGCCCGATGGCGCAATATAAAGTGAGTGAAGCCAACCTGTTGCAATTACAGTACAACCTGATCAGAAGTCATAGTTCCGGTTCGGGCAATATGATGTCACCCATCATGGTGAAAGCAGTTATGATAGCCCGTTTAAATAGCCTGATGCAGGCCTTTTCCGGGGTGAATACTGATGTAGTTGAATTGCTGACTGAATTAATAAACAAGGATGTTACTCCCTGCATTTTTGAACACGGCGGAGTTGGGGCCAGCGGCGATCTGGTACAACTTGCACACCTGGCGCTGGTACTGATTGGCGAGGGCGAAGTGATCTATGAAAATGCATTGCATCCAACTATTGATATATTTAATAAGTTGGGAATAAAACCACTTTCCATTCATATCAGGGAAGGTCTAGCCATTTTAAATGGTACTTCTGCCATGACCGGTATTGGAATGGTAAATATCATCCAGGCACAGAAATTACTGGAATGGTCGGTGATTCTTTCTGCCATGATCAATGAAATAGTGGAAGCCTTTGATGATCATTACTCCTTTGAATTGAATATTGTTAAGCATCATATAGGCCAGAACAAAGTAGCAGCACAGCTTCGCGATATTCTGAAAGACAGCAAAATGATCCGTAGCCGGTCGGAACATTTATATAACCCGGATAAACTTAACCAGGAAGTATTCCAGGATAAAGTGCAGGAATATTATTCCTTGCGTTGTGTAACCCAGGTGCTGGGTCCTATTTATGATACCATTTGCCAGGCAGAAAAAGTGGTTGTAGATGAACTCAATTCTGTAAATGACAACCCGATAATTGATCATGTGAATCACAATATTTTTCATGGCGGAAATTTCCATGGCGATTATGTTTCGTTGGAAATGGATAAATTGAAAATTGCGATCACCAAATTATCGATGCTTTCAGAAAGGCAGTTGAATTACCTGATGAATGAAAAACTGAATCAGAAATTCCCCCCTTTTGTTAACCTGGGAGTACTCGGGTTTAATTTCGGAATGCAGGGAATGCAGTTTACCGCTACTTCAACAGTGGCAGAAAATCAAACCCTTTCTTTCCCGATGTATGTCCACAGTATCCCGAACAACAACGATAACCAGGATATTGTCAGCATGGGTTGCAATGCGGCACTCATGACAAAAAAAGTAATTGACAATTCTTTCGAAGTATTAAGTATACAGATGATGACAGTGTTGCAGGCAATCGATTATCTGGATTGTGTTCCCAGATTATCATCCGAAACATTGCATGTATATGCAGAAATAAGAAAAATATTTCCTAAGTTTATCGAGGACAAACCAAAGTATAAAGACCTGGAAAGAATAAAAAAATATTTCGAAAAATCAGACCCCATTGTTTCATTTAAGTTGGGAAAGATCCCTGCTTCATTGATTTCTTAACAGCAATTTATTTTCTTTAAAAACAGGTACCAGATATGAAATTTGCATTAGTCACAGGCGGGTCGAGAGGGATAGGCAGAGCTGTTTGCCTCAAGATGGCTGATATGGGATATAATATACTTGTAAATTATAAATCAAATGAAACGGAAGCAAATCAAACGGCTTCTCTTGTAAAAGATAAAGGGGTTACTGCAGAGATCATTCAGTTTGATGTTTCAGACAGAGAGCAGGTTCAGGCTGTTTTGGGAGCCTGGATGGAATCCAATCCGGAAAAAATAATTGAAGTGCTTGTAAACAATGCCGGCATCCGGGAAGACGCGTTGATGATGTGGATGAAAGATGAACAATGGGACCGGGTTATTGATACAAGTTTGGGTGGATTTTTTAATGTTACCAGGCTGGTAGTAAACAGCATGTTGATGAAAAAATATGGCAGGATCATCAATATTGTTTCGCTTTCAGGATTAAAAGGATTACCGGGTCAAACAAATTATTCTGCCGCAAAAGCAGGTGTCATTGGGGCAACCAAAGCACTTGCACAGGAAATTGGCAGAAAGGGAATTACCGTTAATGCAGTTGCTCCGGGGTTTATAAAAACAGAGATGACAGAAGATCTGAATGAGAGTGAATTGAAGGCAATGATACCATTAAAACGTTTTGGATTACCCGAAGAAGTTGCCCATGCAGTTGGATTTTTAGCATCCCCTGATGCTGCATATATAACTGCAGAAGTGATATCTATCAATGGAGGATTGTATTCTTAATGCCAATCGATACAGGTAAACCAGTGTAATACGATCAAAAATTTGTTGATTAAAAAATTATGAAAAGAGTTGTAATAACAGGACTGGGTATTTATTCATGCATTGGAAAAAACCTGGATGAAGTGAGGGATTCACTGTTCAAGGGCAGGTCGGGAATTATCCTGGATCCCGGGCGCAAGGAATATGGATACCGGTCGGGTTTAACTGGTTTTGTTGACCGGCCAGATTTGAAATCATCTCTAGACAGAAGGGCAAGGATCATGTTGCCCGAACAGGGGGAATATGCTTATGTGGCAACCGTTGAAGCATTGAAAAATGCAGGCATTGATGCCGATTATATCAGCAACAATGAGATAGGGATCTTATATGGCAATGACAGTTCGGCAAAAGCAGTAATAGAAGCCAATGATATTATCCGGGAAAAGAAAGATACCATGCTTGTTGGTTCAGGATCTGTTTTTCAAACGATGAATTCAACCGTAACGATGAACCTGGCTACCATTTTTAAATTAAGGGGCATCAATTTTACCATAAGTGCTGCCTGTGCCAGTGGCTCACATGCAATTGGATTGGGTTATCATTTTATCAAAACAGGATTACAGGATTGTATCGTTTGTGGCGGTGCCCAGGAGTTGAGCAAATTTTCGATGGGTAATTTTGATGCACTTTCCGCATTTTCCATTTTAGAATCTGACCCAACTAAAGCTTCCCGTCCTTTCGACCGCGACCGTGATGGATTGGTTCCCAGTGGTGGTGCAGCAACTGTAATTCTTGAAAGTCTTGAATCAGCACAAAAACGCGGGGCAAATATTTTAGGAGAAGTGGTGGGATATGGTTTTTCATCCAATGGTGCTCATATTTCAAATCCCACTGTTGACGGCCCCTCCAGGTCTCTACAAATGGCTTTGAGGGATGCAGGAGTACAGGCTGCAGAAATTGATTATATCAATGCCCATGCAACATCAACTCCTGCAGGAGATTCGAGTGAAGCAAGGGCGATACATGAAGTTTTTGGTTCAAATAAACCATATGTAAGTTCCACAAAATCAATGACCGGGCACGAATGTTGGATGGCAGGAGCTAGTGAGATTGTTTATTCAATGCTCATGATGCAAAATTCTTTTATTGCCCCCAATATAAATTTTGAAAATCCGGATGAGGATTCAGCAAAATTGAATATCGTAAAAAGTACCGTTGAAAAAGATATAGTTGTACTTTTGTCCAACTCCTTTGGATTTGGAGGAACTAACTCATCGCTTATTATTAGAAAAATGCAATAATATTGCTGCTTATGGAAAAGAATGAAATTATCGGGAAAATTAACTCGTTTCTGATCGAGGAATTTGAAGTGGAAGCTGAAAAAATTGTACCCGAAGCTAACTTAAAAGAAACACTTGGTTTAGACAGCTTGGATTATATTGACCTGGTTGTGGTAATTGAAAGCAATTTTGCTTTTAAAGTAAAACCCGAAGACTTTACCAATATTACAACCTTCCAGGATTTCTGTGATTATGTGGTATCAAGGGTAAATGCTAAAGAACTGGTGTAATGTCTTTATGGCAAGGAAAATCTAAAGGGAATAAAAACGGATATCAGATCTTTGTTTGGATATTAAAGAACTTTGGGGTTCTTCCGGCATATTTCCTGCTGAAATTTGTTGCTTTTTACTATTTTTTATTTTCTCCAAAATCTTCCACACAGATTATGGCTGTTTACCAGCAAAAGCTGGGATATAGCTGGTTGCAATCTATTTGCAAACTTTACAGGAACTATTATTTATTGGGACAGAGCATCATCGATAAGGTGGTGGTCATGTCTGGAATAAAAAATAAATTTACCTACCATTTCGACGGCGAAGAAAATCTGCGGGAAATCGTATCACTCAACCGTGGAGGAATGTTGCTGAGTGCACATATCGGAAACTGGGATATTGCCGGACACCTGTTGAAGAGACTCGATACCAGGATACATGTAGTTATGTTTGATGGAGAACAGGCACAGATCAAAGAATTTCTGAGTTCAGTAACCGGTAAGAAATCTATAAATATTATCTTTATAAAAAATGACTTATCACATATTTATGAGATAAGTGATGCTTTTAAAAACAATGAATTGGTATGCATGCATGCTGATCGGTTTTTGGAAGGAAATAAAACCATTTCGACAACATTTTTAGAAAAAGAAGCCCGGTTTCCGATGGGGCCATTTGTTTTGGCATCCACTTTTAAAGTACCGGTATCATTTGTTTTTGCAGTTAAAGAAAGTAATTTGCATTATCATTTCTTTGCAAGTAAAATTAAAAATTACGACCAATTGGATAAGGCCGGGGTTCAAAAAGAAATGCTGCTTGATTTTGCCGGAGAAATGGAAATGAAAATAAAAAAATATCCGGAGCAATGGTTTAATTATTACGATTTCTGGCATAAATAACTCCGGCTTTTAATCCGGAGAAAAGAAGAAAAGAGGACTGAAAAAATAATGATGAATGTATCCGCAGAAAATATTTTGACTTTTATACCGCAAAGGCCTCCCTTTGTAATGGTAGATGCATTGTTATTTTCCGGTGAAAAAACAACCCGTTCAAAGTTCAGGGTATTGGGGTCCAATATATTTGTGGAAAACGGATACCTGAAAGAACCCGGTCTGATTGAGAATATTGCACAAACTGCAGCTGCAAGGGCAGGGTTCATTTCTGCATCAGAAAATAAACCCGTTAGTTTGGGTTATATTGGGGCAATAAAAAATCTGTTGATTACCGGCTTTCCTCAGGTAAATGATGAAATTATCACTGAAATCACGATAGAAAATAAGATTTTTGATGTATCAGTAATATCCGGAAAGATCACCTGCAATGAGCAATTATTGGCTCAATGTGAAATGAAAATATTTATTACAAACCAATAAAAATTTCTATTATGAAACGTTCAATTAAATTATGCAGCTTTTTCCTGTGTATTTTCCTGTTGGGTAATTTAAAAACCGTTACAGCACAGTCTTTGAAAGAATTTTTCGGCACAAGTGAAGCTACCTTAACCTATCTGGGAGTAGATTTTACCAAAGCAAAACTGATCAATTATCCCAACCCTGATCCGATGGATATCCGTAACAGGATATACAACAGTATCAATGATCTGACAGTAAACGAGCCCAAGAAATATGACTTTGCCGGCGCTTTTCATAAAAGCAATGTCAGCAGTGATCTTTCTGTTGTAAAGGCAAGAAATGAAAAGATCAATGCTGAAGAAATAGTATCTACCAATACGGCAGATTTTAATCGTTTAAAAGAAACCGATATCACATCCGCAGTGAAAGCATTGAATCTGAGCGGAAAAAAAGGGATCGGGCTGCTGATCGTAATGGAAGGGATGAAAAAAATGGATAAAGCAGGAGAAGCCTCTATGTGGATCGCATTGAT
The DNA here is from genome assembly GCA_037969135.1 of Ferruginibacter sp. Classification (GTDB taxonomy): domain Bacteria; phylum Bacteroidota; class Bacteroidia; order Chitinophagales; family Chitinophagaceae; genus Ferruginibacter. The sequence continues at coordinate 6,566 of JBBKWV010000113.1, read as the reverse complement.
AGATATGGAAACAAAAAAAGTTTTATTGACAGAACGTTTTGAAAGTAAAGCAACCGGTTTTGGCTTCCGTAATTACTGGGCATCTACCATAAAAATCACATTGGATGAAATAGAGAAGAAAAAATACAAGGAATGGAAATTGAAGTATTAAGATCTATATGATAAAAGCACTGACTAACCGAACAGAAGTATTGGTAAGATTTAATGAAGCCGACCCGTTGGGTATTGTATGGCACGGGCATTATATCCGGTACTTTGAAGACGGAAGAGAAGCATTTGGCATAAAGCATGGTTTGGGATACCTGGAAGTGTATAAAAAAGGATTTGTTATCCCAGTAGTTAGCGTGCATTGTGATTTTAAACGATCATTGCGTTATGGCGATCGGGTGATAGTGGAAACAACGTTTATCCCGACAGAAGCAGCAAAGCTGAAATTCAATTTCCGGCTGTTTAATGCCGTTACCAATGAAATAGTGGCAACCGGCTCCTCTGTTCAGGTGTTTTTAGACAAAGAAAGTTCTACACTTCAATTAGCTAACCCTCCTTTTTTTGAAGACTGGAAAAAGAGCCATAATCTGATTTAATCAAAAGAAAAAATGAAAGACGTTTTTATTTGTTCAGATAATATTTTATCTCCGCTGGGTTTTACTTCTGCAGAAAATTTTGATCAGTTGACAAAAATGGTTTCCGGGATAAAAAAGCATGCTTTCCCGCAAATGTCTGAACAGGATTTTTATGCTTCTTTATTTGATGGCTCCGAAAAATTCATGGATGATCATAAAGGAGATCGTTATTCTAAATTTGAACAATTGCTCATTGCATCTGTAAGTGATGCGATGAACACCAGCGGAATAGCATCCGGAGATAAAGAAACAATATTCATACTGTCCACCACAAAAGGGAATATCAGTCTGCTCGAAAATGAAAATGCCGGACCGATGGATAAACAGCGGATGACGCTGCATCATTCTGCGAAAATGATCGCCGGTCATTTCGGGTTTACCAATAAACCATTGGTTATTTCCAATGCCTGTATTTCCGGATTACTGGCAATCATAACGGGAATGCGTATGGTTAGATCTGGAGAATATAAACATGCAGTAATTGCAGGAGCAGATATAATATCAAAATTTGTTTTATCCGGTTTTCAATCATTCCAGGCAGTGAGCCCGGAACCATGTAAACCATTTGATGAAGCAAGAAATGGCATAAATCTGGGCGAAGGTGCGGCTACCATCATTTTAAGTTCAGATAAGAATTTATCAAACGGGATACGTGTTGTTGCAGGTTCTGTAAGCAATGACGCCAATCATATCTCCGGACCCTCACGTACCGGTGAAGAACTTTTTCAGGCCATTAGTAATGCATTGAATGAAGCAGGAATACGATCTTCGGAAATTGATTTTATATCTGCACATGGTACTGCAACCATTTATAATGATGAAATGGAAGCCAAAGCAATAACACTGGCAAATATGCAAACAATTCCGGTTAACAGCCTCAAAGGTTATTTTGGCCACACGCTGGGTGCTGCCGGTTTAATTGAATCCATTGTTTCCATTCATTCACTGAAAGAAAACAGGGTAATACCAACCCTTGGATTTAAAAACCACGGGGTTACAAAACCCATTAATATTTGTAATTCAATATTAGAAATACCTTTGAAGTATTGCATTAAAACTGCATCCGGTTTCGGAGGATGTAATGCAGCAGTAATATTCAGTAAACAATAATTTATTAATAACTAACACAATATTCATGAAATGTTTTAGCGAGGACAACTTATCGGCATTTGAAGCAAAAGAAACGGCACAATGGATCGCATTCGGACCAGTGATCTTTCAGGTTGCAAGGGTATTGAGAAATACCGGAATTTTAAAATTGATTGAAAGCAGTGGAACTGCCGGAATAAATATCAAAGAAATTGCGGAGCAAACCGGGAATTCTGTTTATGGCGTCAGGGTGTTGTTGGAGTCTGGTTTAGGTATGGGACTTGTATTGGTAAACGACAAAAAATATACACTTGCAAAAACAGGGTATTTTATTTTGCATGATGCCTTAACAAAAACCAATATGGATTTTGTGCATGATGTAAATTATAAAGGACTGTTTTATCTGGATGAAAGTATCGAAACCGGTAAACCTGTCGGACTGAAAGCATTTGGCGAGTGGGGAACTATTTATGAAGCATTATCGCAATTGCCAAAACATGTACAGAAAAGCTGGTTTGATTTCGATCATTTTTTTTCCGACGATGCTTTTCATCTTGTTTTACCTCTGGTATATAATAACGGGATAAAAAAAATACTTGATATCGGTGGCAATACCGGAAAATGGGCTATTGCTTCTTCAAATTATACACCCGATATTCATCTTACAATAATGGATCTTCCCGGACAGTTGAATATGGCTAAGAACAGAATTAATGAACTGGGTTTATCAGACAGGGTTGATTTTATTGCTGCAAATATCCTGGATGAAACGGTACAGTTTCCAAAAGGTTTTGATGCAATCTGGATGAGCCAGTTTCTTGATTGTTTTTCGGAAGCGGAAATTGTTTCTATCTTAAAAAGATGCCATGATGCATTGGATGAGGATGGGCAGGTAATTATCATGGAACCATTTTGGGATAAACAAAAACACGAAATCGCTGCTTTTTGTTTACAACAAACCTCTGTTTATTTTACCGTTCTTGCTAATGGGAACAGCCAGATGTACAGTGCGGAAACATTTTATGCATGCATCAACCAGGCTGGTTTTGACATAGTGGAAGAAGTAAACAATCTGGGTTTAAGTCAAACATTATTAAAATGTAAAAAGAAAAAATAATTCAATTTTTTATAGAGTTTTTGAAAATGAAAAGAGAAAAAGTAGATGTATTGGTAATAGGCGCTGGACCTTCAGGAACAGTAGCTGCTTCAATAATTAATAAAGCAGGGTTTTCTGTAAAAATTGTAGAGAAGTTAAAATTCCCGCGTTTTGTGATTGGTGAAAGTCTTTTGCCCAGATGTATGGAGGCATTGGAAGAAGCAGGCTTCTTAGATGCTGTTAAGGAGAAAAAATTTCAAGAAAAATTTGGTGCCAAGTTTGTAAAAAACGGGATGGTCTGTGATTACTTTTTTGCCGACCAGTTCACTCCAGGCTGGTCATGGACATGGCAGGTACCCAGGGCAGAGTTTGATACTGTTTTGGCCGATACTGTTGAAAAGATGGGCGTACCCGTTAGTTATGAGACAACGGTTACCGGCATCGAATTCAATGGCTCCGATTCGATTACAACTGTAGAAGATACAGAAGGGAACTTGTCACAAATAGAAGCACGGTTTATTGTGGATGGCAGTGGATATGGAAGGGTGATTCCCCGTTTGTTCAACCTCGATAAACCCTCAGACCTTCCTGGTCGTAAAACACTGTTTGCACATATGAATGATACAAAAAGAACCATGGATGATGAACCCAACAGGATCACGATCATCGTTCATCAAAAAGGGATCTGGATTTGGGTAATTCCTTTTTCCAATGGCAATACTTCTGTGGGTTTTGTGGGTGAGCCAGGGTTTTTTAAGAATTCAGAAGGGAAAAAGGAAGAGCAACTGAGAGCTTTACTGGCAACAGAACCATACCTTGCGGAGCGTTTTAAGGATGTTGAAATGTTGTTTGAACCAAGGGTTTTAGAATCCTGGTCAACCACTTCAGACAGGTTTTTCGGAGATGGATTTGTTTTAACCGGAAACGTGACCGAATTTCTTGATCCCGTTTTTTCATCCGGAGTCACCCTTGCCACCGTATCAAGCCAGATGGCCGCACAGCTGGTGATCAGAAAATTAAACGGGGAAACAATTGACTGGAATAAGGAATATTCTGAACCAATGATGCAGGGTGTGAATACATTCCGTTCTTATGTGATGGCTTGGTATGATGGTACACTGGACAAAATATTTTTTGCCGAAAACACAAAGCCTGAGATAAAAAGTATGATTTGTTCTGTTTTGGCCGGATATGTATGGGATGAGAATAATCCATATGTTAAGAACCACAACACAGCCCTTGGTAAGCTTGCCCGGCTGATAGAAATTGAAAAAATATTATCAGAAAACAAATAAAGAATTTGAGTATAGAAAAATATATTACATCCAGTTGTGTTATCAGCAATAATAATGTTTTTAAAAATGAAGAGCCGGTTTTTGAAAATAAGGGTACCGGCGTTTCCGAATTTTTGTTAAATACTTATCAGCATTTTAATCTTAAGTATCCCAAGTTTTATAAAATGGATAACCTGAGTAAACTTGGCTGGCTTGCAACAGAAATATTATTAAAGGAAAGATCACTTTCAGCAGAATATAAACCGAAAGAAACTGGCGTTGTATTGGCAAACGCCAGTTCCAGTCTGGATACAGACATAAAATACTATGAAACAGCCAGAAATATTGCCAGTCCGGCATTATTCGTTTATACATTGCCAAATATTGTTATTGGTGAAATATGTATCAGGCATCAGTTTAAAGGAGAACAGGCTTTTTTTATAACAGAAGAATTCGATGCAGGTTTTATAGAACAATATGTGGGCAACCTGATTAATAATAATATATTGCAGTCCTGTATCTGTGGCTGGGTGGAATTAATGGATTCCCATTACAAAACTGTTTTATTTTTAGTGGAAAAAAAGCAGTCAGGTAACGGAAAAATATTTACAAAAGAGAATATTAATAAAATATACGAGATAGAAAATGGATAAATTAATTTCAGAACTGAAAACACAGATCATTGCTCAACTGAATTTGCAGGATACCAAACCAGAAGATATCGGTGACGATCAGCCGCTGTTTGTTGAAGGCCTTGGATTGGATTCCATTGATGCCCTTGAGCTGATCGTATTACTGCAACAGCAATATAATATCAAACTTTCCAATGCGGATGAAGGGCCTAAAGTTTTTCGTACAGTAAGAACGATGGCTGAATTTATTACTGCCCACCAGGCAACGAAAGTTTAAGCAATGAGTGTACCTGTTTTTGTGGCTGGCACCGGAATCATTTCGGCGATTGGAAACAATACGGCCGAATGTATTGCTGCGCTGGAAAACGGACATGCAGGTATGGGTGAAATGACCTTGCTGAAATCTGTTCATAAGGGAAAATACCCTGTCGCAGAAATTAAACTGAACAATGAAGAACTGGCACAATTATCTGGTTTGGCAAATACCAAAAGCCGCACAGCATTAATAAGCCTGATAGCAGCCAGAGAAGCGTTACTGGATGCCGGTATTGAAAATATATCCTCCTTACGTACTGGTTTTATTTCTGCCAATTCGGTAGGGGGAATGGATAAAACAGAAAATTTTTTCACTGATTTTTTTGGGGATAACCAAAAAGGGAGATTGCGTGATGTGGTTCACCATGAATGCGGCAGTGTAACCGAACTGGTTGCTGACGCATTGGGGATAAAAGATTTTGTAACCACGATCAGTACGGCATGTTCCTCTTCTGCCAATGCAATATTTTATGGCGCAAGAATGATCAAAAATAATTTGCTGGATGTGGTTGTGGCAGGTGGAACAGATTCATTGACAAAATTCACACTAAACGGATTTAAGACACTGATGATCCTCGATGAAGAGAAATGTCAGCCCTTTGATGAAAACAGGAGAGGGCTCAATCTGGGCGAAGGCGCTGGTTATATCGTATTGGTTTCAGAAAAGGTTGCAGCAGGTTTAATTAAAAAACCCACTGTTGTGTTGAGTGGTTATTGTAATGCCAATGATGCCTATCACCAAACGGCATCTTCACCGGATGGAACTGGCTCATACCTGGCTATGAGCGGTGCATTGAAGAAAGCAGGTTTACAACCGGCAGATATTGATTATATAAACCTGCACGGTACCGGCACACAGAACAATGATATTGCAGAAGGCACAGCTATCAAAAGGTTGTTTGAACCGGATTTTCCAAAGATGAGTTCAACAAAAGCATTTACCGGCCATACATTGGGTGCTAGTGGTGGCATTGAAGCGGTATTCTCTGTACTTGCCCTGCAACAGGGTTTGATCTTTCCAAACCTGCGTTTACAAACGCCAATGTCTGATTTGCCCTTTGTTCCGGAAACAGTTTTTAAAAAAAATGCAACATTGAAACATGTGCTTTCTAATTCTTTTGGTTTTGGCGGCAATTGTTCTTCATTGATATTTTCTAAATTATAAGATGGCGATGTATATACGTGCAACTGGAAATATTTCACCACAAAAGACCTTTGGTCATCAGCCGTTTTTAACGGATCCTGTTGCTTATTCCGGAACCCGGCTAACCTGTATAGAACCAGATTATAAAAATATTATTGATCCAAAACTGATCCGGCGCATGAGCCGTATCATACGTATGGGTGTAGCCGCAGCAATGGAATGTTTGGAGGATGCTGCAATAAAAATGCCCGATGCAATTGTAACAGGCACTGCATACGGTTGCCTGGAAGATACCGGTTCGTTTTTGACAAAAATGGTAGAATATAAGGAAGAGCTGCTCACCCCAACCGCATTTATACAATCCACACACAATACCATTGGCGGTCAGATCGG
>JBBKWV010000112.1:0-8001 GCA_037969135.1 Ferruginibacter sp. | reverse complement strand
TAATTTCATTGTCCACATTTTTCTTACAAACAAATAGTAAATCAATACAAATGAAACCGGTGAAAATAATTTTTGCAGCAGTTATACTTATTTTTTGTAATTACTTAGGCATACAGGCTCAAGTGATTAGCTCATCAGATATTGATCTATTGACTGAAAAAACGTTAAAGGCATTTGATGTACCAGGCATAGCTGTTGCTGTAGTTAAGGATGGAAAAATAATTCATGCAAAGGGATATGGAGTCCGATCACTCAATTCTTCCGCAAAAGTGGATGAGCAAACTTTGTTTGGAATTGCATCCAATAGTAAAGCATTTACTTCTGCAGCATTGGCAATGCTTTGTGATGAAGGGAAACTTTCCTGGGATGATAAGGTCAGGGATCATATTCCTGAATTTAAATTATACAATCCTTATGTTACAGAATCATTTACCATTCGCGATTTGTTAACACACAGAAGCGGATTGGGACTAGGTGCAGGTGATCTGATGTTTTTCCCCGACTCAAATAATTTTTCAAAAAAAGACATCATTCATAATTTAAGATTTCTGAAAGAAATGTCTCCTTTCAGAACAAAATTTGATTACGATAACCTCCTGTATATTGTTGCCGGAGAAGTAATTGAAAGAGTTTCGGGTATGAGTTGGGAAGAATACATTGAAAAAAAGATCATGCAACCGTTGCAGATGAATTCAAGTGCAGCATCTTTTAAAAGATTAAAAAATAAAGGAAATATTATTGATCCACATGCTCCCGTAAATGGAAAAGTGCAGGTAATCAGGCGTGACTGGAGTGATGGTGCTAATGCAGCCGGTGGCATTTACAGCAATCTTACTGATATGTGTAAATGGGTGATCATGCAAATGAAACATGGTAAATACGGAGAAGCGTTGGATAAAAATCTTTTCAGTGATGACATGCATGAGGAAATGTGGGCATTACAAACCATCATTCCAGTAAGAAGCCCGGGTAGTTATAATACACATTTTGCAGGATATGGATTGGGTTGGTTTTTGGCTGATGTAAAGGGTTATAAGCAGGTTTCTCATACCGGTGGGCTTGCAGGTATCGTAACCCAGGTTACACTGATCCCTGAATTGGAACTTGGTATTATTGTTTTTACAAATCAGCAATCAGGTGCTGCGTTTACTGCCATTACAAATACGATTAAAGACAGTTATCTGGGGGTTACAGGAAAAGACAGGCTGAAAGAAATGCTTGACCGTTCCGTAAAAAATGAATCAGAAGCAAAAAAACTCACGGATAGTATCTGGAACGATATTAGAAACAATCAAAAGAATTCCGCAGCTTCCCAAAATCTGAGTTTTTTTACCGGATCATATACGGATAAATGGTTTGGAGATGTGATTATTTCTGTTAAGAATAACAAGCTTTGGTTTGAATCTATAAGGTCGCCCCTGATTTCAGGAGAAATGTTTTTTTATAAAGGGAATACTTTTGTTGCAAAATGGACTGAAAGAAGTATGGATGCGGATGCCTATGTAAAATTTGAACTGGATTTTGAAGGTAAGGCAACCGGAATAAAAATGGAAGCAATATCTCCCCTGACTGATTTCAGTTTTGATTTTCAAGACCTTGATTTCAGCAGGAAAAAATAAGTTAAAAGCAATGATCAAAATATCAGGAATGAATATAACTATCCAGTAGTTTAATAGTTTGTTGCTGTTTGATGATCGTTTGTTTTACAACATCAGTCATTGATATGACGCCCATTAGTTTTTTGTCATCAAATACCGGCAGGTAACGGACATTGCTGTTTGACATCAGTTCCATACAATGATCAATATTATCATCTGGTTTTAAATGTGGGAGGTTGCTTGTCATGATTTCATTCACTTTGGTATTAACAGAACTTTTACCCATAAGAACCACTTTTCTGGTATAGTCACGTTCTGTAAGTATTCCCATAAATTCAGCATTTTTCATAACCAACACTGAACCGATATCATTTTCCGCCATCAGTTTAATTGCATCCAACACAGAACTGTCTTCACTAACTGAAATCGTCTTGTCACCCTTTCGGGAAAGTATATCTGAAACATTATTCATAGTAAAAGTTTAAATTCAAATTACAAAAATTATTGCCAAATTCAAAATATAAACAACCAGGTACTCAAAATTCCGGGTTGTTGTTTAATACCAATACTGTAAATATTACGATAAGATTTTAGAAAGTTTTCCAATGAGTAAACCATTGTAGTAAATCTGCATGATATAATTTCCTCTCATGTAATTATCATTTACCAAAGAAAATACAAGCTTTTTTGATTCTCCTTTGGTATAATCAAAGCGCATTTTGCAGGAATATACTTTCTTTCCTTCATTGCTGCTGAAAGTGCCGGATTCCCAGGAAGATTTTTGTAATACACGGCCGTCAGGTTGCAGCACCACTACCACTACTTCGGCATTGTAATTTGGACTCAGATCATTTTTTAAAGTAAAGGCTCCTGCAAGTTTATCTGTTTGAATTGCCTGTGATGTTTCAATTTCTTTATTGTTATCCGTTATTGTCAGTGCAGAGAGCCTGAGATCAGATGCAATAAATAAATTGGAAGCGTTTGAAGTTATAGGATTGAGAACAGACTTCGTTTTTTCATTGGGTGATCTCTCTTCAAAAACCACCTGTTTTGCATTCACAGGATTCCTTTCGTTCATGGAACCGGAAAGCTGATTCAGCATGGCAAATAACCGCTTATTTTCCTGTTCAATATTTTTATTTTTCCCCGCCAATTCATCAACCCTGATCTGAAGTTCATAGATCTTTTGCCGGGCAAGGCCCAGGTCAGCGTCGTTATTCTTGTCCTTTAAAATTTCAGCAATTTCATTTTTAAGGGTAATGAATTCTCCGAGTTTTTCATCAAGTGGTTTCCGGATAGAATCTGTATAATTCGATGTTGAATCAAGCTTTGAATCAAAGTTTCGGATAGTGGCAGCATAAATATTTTGTAGGGAATCTCTTGTTGCATTCGCAATGGCCGAAGTAGCTTTTGCAATTGCTGCAGAATCTTCTTTCAGATTGCTTTTTACGTGTTTTTGTTCCTTGCTTTTGTAGTATGCATTATAACCCCATGTACATAGAATTACAAATGACATGAGGAACAGGATGAGGGAAACCAATAATAAAACGGATGATTTTGAATCTCTCATAAAAACAGGTAAAAATTTCTAAAATTACAGGTATTCGCTTAAGAAATTTATTTTGCAACATTTTGATTTGAAAGACTCTGCTCTACATAAGCAGTAACCCAACCAACCTGTCCATTCTTAACAAGATAAAATTGTTTTTTTTCATAAATCCCTTCAAACTGCCTCATTATTTTCAATAATAAACCGGTACCGGCCATCAATGATTGCTGATCGAAAACCTTGTTAACAGTTTTAGCTTCTTTAACTATTGCAGGGATATTTAAAAAAGGATCAGTCAATCCTTTTACAATTTCTTCCCCCTGAAGTGATTGGTAGTTTTTATAAATCCGCTCATAGAATTTTTCAACTTCTTCATAAGTAACCGGAACAACCGGGTTATCCAATAGTTCCGGATTTATCAATGTTGCAACAGACCAGGCAATGCCACCGCTGAATGCTATATTATCGCTCATATTGTATGCGCCACTCAGATTTACAGAATATACAATTTCATCATTGGCCGATCCTGCCAAAACCCTGTAAAGTTGTTTGTTGAAATTACTGGTGGTTTTATCGTCTTCCATCCTTTTATCAGCAGCATTGGCTGTACTCTTTGTTCCCCAGCTTAACTGGAACAATTTAAAATCCGTGGTATTGCCATTGGGGAAATATCCACCTTTCGTGTTTCCACTTCCAATATCGATTAGAAAAGTATTGTATCGTCTGGATGTTGGAACAATGCCTAAATGAGAAAGTCGTCCTTCCTGTAAGGCATCAATCACTTCCACCAATCTGGCTGGTTCTTTTATCCTTAATTTAAAAGAATCAATAAATCCGGAAACCCAGGCATTTTTTTCAAATTTTTCTGCCTGGATTTTTACACCACTGCTGATAACAGTAAAAATTTTTTCAGGTGAAATTTTATAATTATTAATTGCAGTATTATATAAACCAACGAAGCCATTCAATGTGGCTTGAAAAGTTGGTTGGGTAAAGGAAATGAAATCTGTGTTTATTGAAGTGTCTTTTAAAATATTGAACTCAGAAATTTTCTGGTTATCCTTATTGATCTCCACCAGGCTCATTTTTACACCCTTTGATCCAACTTCTATACCGGCATACACATCCGATCTTTTGAATTTTAATTTATAATTATTTTGAGCATATGTAATTGAACAGGCACTTATACATAAACAGGCCAGTAGAAAAAGATACTTTCCATTAACTTTTGACATTGTGTTTTTAGGTTGTTTTGTATTTAAAAGTACAAAAAAACAGGAGTCACAAATGAAATAATGATCAGTTGTTTAAAAAATGTTACTAAATATGTAATATTCAATTAAATATAAGTGTAAATCCGGCCTGTTTGGTCATGAATATGTGTATTATGAGAGAATTTAAAAACACATGATTTATTTTTTTAAAATTTAAAGGTTCAGTAACCCAATCTTATTCAAATTAGAAATTGGTTTATTATCCCAGAAAAGTTCAAAATCTTCCAGGCCGGTATTTTCATAATCAGCTTTTATTTCTGCCAGGGTTAAAATTTTGTCATTGGTTACCGAAATGCGGGACAATAAATGTACAAACCAGTCGCCCTGTAGTTTTAATAATTGTATTTGCATTTTATTTTTTTTGGTAAAGAATGTCAACGAAAGCATTTCCCGCTGGTTGCCTTTTTTTGATTGAGTGAAATTTTCTATTAACGGAATAATTCCTAAAAAAATAACCTTTGCAGTTGATTTATGCGATGTTAATTCATCTTCGAGTAAACAATTTTTAATATAATCCGGAGAAATTGTTGTTTTAGGAACTTTTATATCAAACCATTTTTGTAACCCGTCATCCAGACAAATACCATGCATATAATTGAGCAATGATTTTTTTAATCCGAAACTAAAACTTTCATGGTCAGCTCCGGTAGGATCAAAATGTAAAATATCATTGTTGGCGAAACTTCCCTCCTCTTCTGTTTGTTTAACAACCGAATATTTCTGGGGATCTAATCCAACGGGGCTGTGGGCTGTCATGGTAAACTGGTGCCAGAAGCCAGATTGGAGGATGCCCTGTTTAAACATCTGCCTGACCATTTCCAGTGAGTCAATGGTTTCCTGAGCCGTTTGTGTGGGAAAGCCATACATCAGGTACGCATGTACCATTATACCTGCTTCGGTAAAATGCCTGTTTACTTTTGCCACCTGGCTAACTGTAATACCTTTATCAATTAAAAGTAAAAGCCTGTCCGATGCTACTTCCAGACCACCGGAAACGGCGATGCATCCTGAAGCTTTCAGTAATAAACAGAGATCAGCAGTAAAACTTTTTTCAAACCGGACATTTGTCCACCAGGTAACAACCAGTTTCCGTTTTATGATTTCTATAGCAAGCGCCCTCATCAGTGCAGGTGGTGCTGCTTCATCTACAAAATGAAATCCGTTTTCTCCGGTTTGCGTGATCATTTCTTCCATTCTGTCGCACAATATACCGGCCGCTACCGGTTCATAGAGCCTGATATAATCCAGTGAGATATCACAAAATGTACATTTCCCCCAATAGCAACCATGCGCCATCGTTAGTTTATTCCATCTTCCATCACTCCATAAGCGATGCATCGGGTTAGCAACTTCAATTGCGGAAATATATTTATCCAACAAAAAATCACTGTAATCCGGGGTGCCGGTTTCACCCTGTTTATAATCCTTTCCGGATTTATTATTAATAAAAACAAGATTATTTTCAACCAGTGTAAAAATCCGTTTTAATTCATCACGGCCAATCCGGCCCTCAATAAATGCAAGTAAATTTTCCAGCGGAGCTTCTCCATCATCCAGAGAGATGAAATCGAAGAACTCAAAAACGCGGATATCTTTTAAGGAACGAAGCTCTGTATTCGCAAATCCACCGCCCATGACTATTTTCACGTTTGGATAATTTTTCTTTAACCATTGTCCGCATCGCAAAGCAGTATACAAATTACCGGGAAACGGGACCGAAACAGCAATCAGATCCGGCTGTATTTTTTTCAGGTGTTTTTCCAGAATATCAAGCAGGATGGTATCAATATATGTATACTCTTTTTGGAGAGATCCATATAATTCATCAAAACTGTTTGCCGACCTTGCAAGTTTTTCGGCGTACCTGCTGAATCCGAAATGATCATCAACACATTCTTTGATAAGATCAGAAAGGTCTTCCAGAAACAGTGTTGCCAGGTGTTTGGCTTTATCCTGAATACCCATGCTGCCAAATGCCCATGCAAGGTCATCGGTTTGTTCAAAACGTGCTGCTTCGGGAAGCATATCCCGTTTGCAGATCATGTGGGCAAGTGTAGGATTTTTTCCCTGAAGAAAAAGGATCACCGCATCAATATGGGTAATATAATCTACTTTCAGCGTTATGATACGCTTTGCATTTTCAGAAAAAAGTGCTGAATGTTTTTTATCAATAAACCCGAACAGATCTGTTAGTCCTTTTTTGGAAAATAAAGCAACTGTAACTTCAATACCCAGATCGGCCTGAAAAGATGAAATGCCTTTCGTGTTTAAAAAACCTTTCAGGTATGCGGTTGCAGGATAAGGAGTATTTAACTGAGTAAACGGTGGAGTAAATAAAAAAACTTTTGCATTCAAATCAAATAAAATTTAATAGCAATAATATCATTCAATCTATTAATTATATAAATTCTCCATTCAATATTACTGTCTATACTTTTATTAAAGTAAAACCACTTTTTCCATGACATCCCCTGCCCTGATATCATCGATGATCTCCATTCCCTCTGTCACTTTGCCAAAACAGGTATGTACCCCATCTAAATGGGATGTTCCGGTTCTGCTATGACAGATAAAGAATTGAGAACCGCCGGTATTCGGGCCGCGATGAGCCATAGAAAATACCCCACGATCGTGGTATTGCTTTGGAGCTTTGGTTTCACAATTAATCGTATATCCCGGTCCGCCCGAACCTGTTCCATTAGGACATCCTCCCTGGATCATAAAATTGGGAATTACGCGGTGAAAACTAAGGCCATTATAAAATCCTTCTGAAATTAATTTTTTAAAATTGGCAACAGCAATGGGTGTTGCATCGTCGTACAATTCAAATTTGAGTATCCCTTTATTTGTGTGAATTTCTCCCTGCGTTAATTTTACTTCGCTCATTTCTATTATTTATTAAGTGAAAATATCTGCGAAAGTAATGGTTAATAGCCTATTTTGTTCCATAAATAAGATGCATAAAACAACTGAACAGTGATTAACACTGCCATATTCTTTACAAATACTTTGATATTAAGGCTCTAATGGGGATGATTATTTTTCGAGCAACCCATTATTTTTCCATTGCACAAATACGTTTATTGCGCTGTCACTCATTTTTGGATGTTTGAAAGGCATAAAATCCCTTTCTCCCGGGTTTAAGTTTACCCGTCTGAGGATATCATCAATTTTGTCTTTGGCAGTTATATAATTATCCAGCGCTTTTTGAAATCCTTTGGGTGGTATATGACAAGGACTGCAATTTGCACTGATCATCGGCTGAATATTTGATAAATATGTTATTGGAGGAGGAGGTTCTTTAGTTTCTGCAACTTTTTTTGAAGTGGTACAAAATTGGAAACTAACAATACAAATCAGAAGGCCGGTTATAATTTTTTTCATCATGCAAAAGTTGATTTTAATATTATTCAAGATAATTATTATTTTTCAAAAATAATAATCTCATTAAAAAAATTAAATTGATCTGATGAAGCCAGATTCATTATTGTTAAATAAAAGATTAAATACTTTGATATATTTCAGTAAGTAATTTCATTTTGTTTATTTTGCGATTAAATTTTTTAACTATGAGAGTAAC
>JBBKWV010000111.1:0-20299 GCA_037969135.1 Ferruginibacter sp. | reverse complement strand
TACCAATTTCACAACCATCATCAATATAGCTGCTTTCATGCACAAAATATTTTTTTTCCGTATTCATATTGATTTTAAATTGTTTTTTTAACTGTATTAATAAATCTCATTAAAACATTGACAGTTCTTGCATTAACTGTGAAAAATACCCGATGTTGTAAACAACTTCTTTATATAAACCCTTTCAATTTAATCAGCCAGTTTTTTTCCGGAAAAGATGAATTGCCTCCAGTATTCTCTTGTGAATATTAAAGTTAGAAATAAAACGATAATATAACAGATTACCACCGCAATTGCCGCTCCCCATTCGTTCCATTGCCTGATAAAAAAATAATTACAGGCCAGGCTGACTGCCATACAACAAAATGACAAACCCAATATTTTCCTCTTTTGTTTATAGTATAAAAGGAAGGAATAAAAAAAGAAACTAAGGGACCATAAAAAGTAACCGATGCAAAGCAAATAAACATAATCCAAAGCCCGGTGATACCTTTCATTGATAAAATAATGGTATAATACCGGCGTGAGGATGATAATGAGCAATGTACAGGCTGTCATTGATACAGCATGAATGACAAATTGTTTTCTTATGGATGCATAATCAATGACCGGTGATGAAAGTAATCCATATATTTTGGGGAAAATATACTGTATCAATGCTCCATTCAATACAAAAACAATCGAAGCAAAAATGCAGGCAATGCTGTATATACCCACTGTTTCATTGCTGTCATTTGTAAAACTGGAGAGAAAGAATTTATCAGAAGAGCTCATAGCAAAAAAACTTGCCTGCATGGCAATGATCGGAATTGCATAAATAAGTTCATTGCGGATATATACTTTTTTTACCCTGCCGAATAAATAACCCTTTTTTGCAAAATAATAAAAAGCATAAATTCCCAGAATTGAATAAGCTATAAAGATTCCTGCAACACGTCCTTCCCATCTCCAGCCAAAATAAACCACCAGTACAAACGAAAGTCCCAGTTCGATGATCGTTCTGGAAACATTTGCTTTTAAGTATGTGATGGGTTCATTGTTATTCCGTATCAGGCTTAAAAGCTGTTCTATACAAAAGGTAAAAAAAGTTATAACCGGAATAAGCCAGACGAACATATAAGGAAAACCATAGGCTTTTTGCAAATGATCTTTGAAAAAAAATAAAACAATAAATGAAAACAGCATCACTGCTACCGGCATGATAAATCCGGTTGTGAAAAAAGACCGGAAATCTGATTTATTCATTTTAAAAAAATCCGTAGACGTGGAATGAACGATGCCCATAGATAAAAAAGGCATGAGAAAGAGCATTCCGTTGCTAAAAAGGCTTAATAAACCGTTTTCTGATGGCAGGATATAAATAGGATTGGTAAAAACAAACAACAATAAGAAGGAGACTCCTTTGGCAAAAAAATTGGTGAAGGTGTAAATGCCAATAGACCTGACAATGGGATTCTTCCTTTGATTAAAAAATTGGATAATTTTAGACATTCTGATTTTTAACTTCCTTATTTTTTTATACCTTTTACCACCGAGGCAACACAGTTTTCATAATGGATCTTTCCACCCCAAACCTGCTGCATTCCATATTTTTCAAACCACCCAACCACTGTGCTGATCTTTTGCGGGTGATCATGCTCAGGAGAAAACATATCAAAAGTATCCAGTACACATAATTCCCTTAATTGATTGTAAGGTAATCCTTTTGGTATTGTACCGGCAATATCACATATGGGTAAAAACCGGTTGACGAATTTTCCCAAACCAATTTTTGAAAAAAACCGGGTAACTTTTATCAGCCAGTCAATATTCTTATCAATTAAAGAATGTAATTTTTCGTGGGGCATTTTTTTGCTGAATGGACGGAAAATATATTTCGCATGTATTTTCGTCCACCATCCATTGATGCTGTAAAAATCCACCACAACTTCTGCACCCGGTTTGGCCATTTCTATCAGTGATTGAACTGATTTTTCAAAATCTGGAGTATGCTGCAAAACCCCGATACAAATGACTTTATCAAATTGTTCTTTTTCAAATGGCAGTTCATAAATGCTCGATTGAAATAACCGGAATCGTTCATGAGGCCCATTGTTCTTAAAATTGGCTTCCACCGCTTCGGAATAATCCACTGAATACAAATTTGCTTTTGTATGATCCAGAATGATCTGAGAAAACCGGCCCGCTCCCGATCCAACTTCGAGCATATTCTTTCCTTCCAGGTCTTCTTTATCCCAACCGGTTTCTGCAAAAAACCGGATTTTACTCATGTTTAATTTGCTGGTTTTATCAACCTGCGTACCAACAAACTGATTCCATTGATATCCAAAGTTCTTGCTGTAATTATCTTCGGTAACTATTCTGTAAGCTCCGTTGATCAAAGGGAAATCATTGCCACTGTCATCAAGCAACCCATGCTCCGTTTCTGATAACGGCATATTATTATACGGGTTTATTAACCTGATATTTCCTGGTTGCACTTTTTTTATTTTATAATTTTCTGGAGATATTCACCATAGCCGCTTTTCTTTAATCCTTCTGCAAGTTCCGATAATTGCTCCTTACTGATAAATCCTGTCCGGTATGCGATCTCTTCCGGACATCCGATCTTTAAACCCTGCCTTTTTTCGATAACCCTTACATATTCACTGGCATCATGCAATGAATCAAATGTACCGGTATCGAGCCAGGCAAAACCTCTGTCCAATACAGCCACTTTTAAATTTTTATTCTGCAGATATGTTTTGTTCACATCCGTAATTTCATATTCACCCCTTACTCCGGGTTTTATATTTTTTGCGATCTCTACAACATCATTGTTGTAAAAATACAATCCGGGAACTGCAAAATTGCTTTTGGGATGTATGGGTTTTTCTTCAATACTCAAAGCATTGAAATCTGCATCAAACTCAACTACCCCATATCTTTCAGGGTCGCTCACAGCGTAGGCAAATATTACTGCACCATCCGGATCTGCTGCGTCCTGCAACAGTTTGCCAAAACGGCTGCCATAAAAAATATTATCTCCCAGAACCAGGGCTACACTATCATTGCCAATAAATTTTTCGCCGATAACAAAGGCCTGGGCAAGACCGTTTGGCACTTCTTGTTTAGCATACTGGATATTACAGCCCCACTGAGTTCCATCGCCCAGTAATCTGACGAATTGTTGCTGATCATCTGGTGTGGTTATGATCAATATGTCTTTTATTCCGGCGAGCATCAAAGTGCTCAACGGATAATAGATCATCGGCTTATCGTAAATGGGCATCAGTTGCTTACTTATTCCCATTGTAATGGGATATAATCTTGTTCCCGATCCGCCTGCAAGTATGATTCCTTTCATTTGGTATTGAAGTTTAGGGTTTAGGGTTTAGTAGTTTAGGGATTAGGGTTGAACGCTTCAAGTTACTCAGGCTCTTTGTGATTTGCTCAATTTTTAATCTTGAAAATTCCAGTTCTTCCTCTGATATAAATATTAATTCTTTACTTATAATTAATTGATTAAGCAATTCCATGGTACTTGAAAAAGCTATTGTATAAAAATGTGATTGATCTTTCTGACTTATTCTACTGCTTCCTTCCGCTATATTACTACAAATTGAAATAGCAGCTCTTCTCATTTGAGAAGTTATACCAAACCTTTCAGCATCAGGAAATTTCTTTGTCAATTGATAAATATAAACACAGAGATCTTTAGCTAATTTCCAAACACTTAATCGTTCAAATGAATACTGATGCATTTATAGAAACTTATTTAAAATTAAAAAACTAAACCCTAAACTTTATTGCACCAAAATCTGAATATTATTCAAAAGTCAATATAAAATACTGCCCCCTTTCCAAACAGGTCTGCCCTAACCTACTAAACTGTATTTCCATACTGTTTCTCATAATACTGCTGATAATTCCCGCTGGTTACATGCTGCAACCATTCTGTATTCTGCAGATACCAATCAATCGTTTTTGAAATCCCTTCTTCAAATTGCAATGAAGGCATCCATCCCAATTCTTCTTTTAATTTAGTAGCGTCTATGGCATAACGAAGATCATGGCCTGCACGATCAGTTACATATGTGATCAGTTTTTCATTACTCCCTTTTTCTCTTCCCAGCTTTTCATCCATCTGTCTGCACAATTCTTTCACCAGATCAATATTTGTCCATTCATTGTGCCCGCCGATATTATAGGTTTCACCCGTTTTTCCTTTGTGAAAGATCACATCAATGGCACGCACATGGTCTTCAACGTATAACCAATCGCGGATATTTTCTCCTTTACCATAAATAGGCAAGGGTTTATTGTTGATGATATTGTGAATACAAAGTGGTATCAGCTTTTCCGGAAAATGATAGGGTCCGTAATTATTGGAACAGTTTGAAATTTTAACGGGTAAATTATATGTATGATAAAATGCCCTTACAAAATGGTCGGATGAGGCTTTAGAAGCTGAATAAGGGCTCCGGGGATCATACTTTGTTTCTTCCAGGAAAAAGCCGGTTTCCCCCAATGAACCATATACTTCATCCGTTGAAATATGATAGAATATCTTATCACTCATATCTGCTTTCCAGCTTTCCTTGGCAACCTGCAACAAGGTAACGGTACCAATTACATTCGTATTTACAAAAGCCAACGGATCAGAAATAGACCTGTCTACATGGCTTTCTGCCGCACAATGCAATACTGCATCAAACTTATATTTTTCAAAAAGGCTTTTTACCAATTCCATATCAGAAATATCACCCTTTATGAATGTATAGTTTGTTGCCGATTCGATATCCTTCAAATTTTCCAGATTGCCGGCATAAGTCAGTTTATCCAGATTAATGATGCGGTAATCGGGGTATTTGGTAACGAATAGCCTGGTTAAATGTGAACCTATAAATCCTGCTCCCCCCGTTACCAATATTGTTTTTTTTATGCTCATCCTCATTCTAATTTAGAGTTGCAAATTATCCAATTATTTTTTTATTACTATTATTTAATATAAGACTGTACATATCAGTGATCCTGTTTATCAAATATCTTCTTCATGAACAGCTATTTTTGATCTCTTCTTCAGCAATGCTTTATAATGCCTGATATACAGATCATATAAAGCATATCTGTCATAATAATTAACCATGTCATTATACAGATTTAAAGCCAGTTTATGCATGTGTTCCTTGTTATTCAACGCGAATTGCAATGCGATGTATAAGGCATTTTCATCCTGTGGTTCATGCAAAATTCCGTTTAATTCATTTGTTACAATATCTATATTGCCTACGATCCTGCTGCATACAACCGGACATTTCATTGCTCCGGCCTGCATCAGCACATTTGGAAACCCTTCTCTGTAAGAAGGGAATACGAATAATGTAGCAATGGAAAGATAGTACTCCACTTCATCTGTCCACTTTATATGCACAATGCGGTCATTATCCCTGATACTTTCTACTGTTTTATTTTTCAAAGGATCCAGGTCTGCTTCCAGTGGCCCCAGTAAGACCAGTTTAATATGGGGGAATTCATGCTGAAGCCTTTCAAAAACGGCAACCAACTCCTCCACACCTTTATCTTTAACCATGCGCCCTGCAAATAAAAGGATCTGGTCAGTTTCGTTATAATCAACCGATCTTTTGATGGGTTCCAGCAATTCATTTTTAATAGCATTGAGGTTGAATCTTTCCAGATCGATCCCATTGGTAGATCCCCGGCCAATGACGGTTGTTTTTTTTGCAGATACCATTTTTGTCCGCAACATATATTCCAAAGACGAATGGCTGTTGGGCCAGACATCAGTAGCAAATTTGAAACTCAATATTTCTGCCTGCCGGATAAGCCAGCCTTTAAATCCTTTTTTGGTTGGAGATACCAAGCCGGCCATTGTTTGGATCCTTACCGGCACTCCTGCAAAAAACCCGGCAATAGGGCCTGCCAGGTTTGCTTTCAGATTTTCTGAATGAATGATATGTGGTTTGATCTTTTTAAATATCAGGTACAATTTGAAAATGGCGAAGGCATCTGCGATTGGTGACAGTTTGCGTGACAATGCAATTTCTATATGCGGGCATCCTTCCAAAGCAATGACCCCGGGCAATTCCCATCCGTCAGAACTAATCATTGTTACATCGAAACCATGTTCACTCATATACTTCGGTTGCCCGCGTGTAGAGACTTTTAAAGCCATGGATGCCGCTGTCATTCTTACCAGCCGGTATTTCATTTTGGGTTTATATTAATTCGTTTTGCAAAAAGAGCAAAAATAACTGAAATTTGTTTACTAGTTTGCCGAATACACTGCAACAACTGCTTTAGTTTTAATTGATATTTAATGTATAAAGAAATAATAGACTGGATAGATTTTATTCTTGTGCCTGCTTATTTCTTATTATTCCTTTTAATACTGTTGTATATAAAAAAAAAGAATCCTGAAAATATTCTGATACAAAAATATCTGATAAAAGGGTTTGTTTTCAAAGTGGCCTGTGCAATCTTTTATGCATTACTGATCCATTTTTATTATGGTTTTGGCGATAGCCTGACTTATTTCAAGGATGCCATATTTTTAAAGTACCGGATATCAATCGGTGCTGAAAATTTTTCAGTTTTATTCGATGATTATAAAACAATCCGGGAAACACATGGGATCCTTGGAGGAGGCGGAACACCGGGAATTGTTGTGGAAAAACTGGCCCTGGTATTATCCTATATTTCCTTTTCAAGATACCTGGTGGTGACCTTGTTTTTTTCAGCCATTGCTTATTCAGGTATGTTTAAAATGCTGCAGACTTTTAACGATGTGATGCCCGGCTGGCATAAAAGAATTGCATTGATCATTTTATTCTTTCCCTCACTCAGTGTTTTTGGTTCTGGCGTTTTAAAGGACACGCTTTGTATGGCTGCACTTGGCTGGCTGCTGTATTGCAGTCATCAGTTATTTGTAAAAAAGCATTTCAAACTGAAATTTGTTTTCATATTACTGTTAAGTGCAACGGTGATCAGTGTTATTAAAGTATACATAATAGCTGCTTTTATAGTTCCCTATATTCTGTACCTGCTTATTTTGCTGGTTAAAAAAATACCAAGCAATTTTCTTCGCCGAATTGTACTTCCTTTCTTATTGATTTTTGTTACCGGTTTATATTTTTTCTATTCGGCGGAGATAGATGAAAAACTGGGTTATTATGCCGTTGATAAATTATTTGACAATATCAAAGAACAATCCACTTCCTATTTAACCAGTGAAGATGCTGAATCGGGTGCCATTTTTGACCTGGGAGAATTCGAGCCAACCATTAGTGGTTTTATTATGAAAATGCCAGCCGGAATGGCTGCAGCCATTTACCGGCCTTTTGTATGGGAAGCAAAAAAGTTTATTATCCTGTTCAGTGCAATGGAAAGCCTTTTCTTACTTTGGCTTACACTCTACGTGATGTTTAAGACCGGTTTTTGGAGGTTTTTTAGTAATATTTTCAATAACCCATTTACGTTTCTTTGTATCAGTTATGCATTGTTGTTTGGTGCCCTCATTGGATTATCTACTTTTAATTTTGGAACATTGGCACGGTACAGGATCCCGCTGATCCCGTTTTATACAATGGGATTGTTGAATATTTTATACTGTTATCAGAAAACTATCCTGCAAAAGCCTGCTGAAAATGTTTCTTGATTATTGAAATATCAAAATCTGCTGCACGCTTAAAGGCTTTTTCTTTCAGCCGGTTCCGAAGGGACTCATCGGTGATCATTTTCTTCATTGCCTGCGAAAGCAAAACTGCGTTGCCAACTGGAGTTAAAACTCCGAATTCTTCTTCACTAAAATGATCAGTAAGATGCATATTCGAATTGGTTGAGGGAGCAAGCATTTCCCTCGGACCGGATTTACAATCAGTAGAAATGACCGGTTTGCCGCAGGCGATGGCCTCTAAAAGGACATTGGGGAATCCTTCTACATCTGAACTTAAAATAAAAGAATCCGCTTTATGTATGTATTTGAACGGATTACTATCGCGGCCGCAAAACACAACCCGGTCGGTAATACCAAGAGTAGTGGCTTTTTGAATATATTCCGCTTTCAATGATCCATCTCCAACCAATAAGAGTTTGCAATCCTGATCCTTTAACATGGAAAGAGCTTCAAGTATCATCGGAAAATTTTTTTCCTTCCTGAAATTCCCTACCGCTATAAAATAAAAAGTATCCTTATTAAATGAAATATTAACCGGGGCCAGCATTTTACTTTGCAGATCCCGGATATCCACGGGATTATAAATAACTTCTATCGGCGTTTTTACCTGCAGTTTATCCCGCAGGTCTTCTTTCATGGATTGTGCATTTGCAAGCACCAGGTCGGCCCGGTTGTACGAAGCAGTTATTAAGAATTTGGTGATAATTCTTGTAATGGCAGATTTCGTACTCAGCATGGTAGTCTGGTGTGTTCTTTCGCACATGACAACACGACCTTTATAACCCCAGCATGCACGCATAAGGGCATTGATATAACTGGGCCTGTTTAAAAAAGCAACACTGTGTTTTATATGATGTTCTTTGCAGTAATTACTTACCCTGCGTGACAAAGAGGGTAATTTCAAAAGCAATGCTATCTGCCCGTCATCTTCAGATTGCTTAAGATCCAATATCCTGATCCCTGCCGGAATTTCGTATTCAATGATATGACTGTATAATGCAAGATGAATATCAAAATCATCCTGCATATGGGTTAATAATTGCGACACTACCCTTTCTGCACCTCCAGACCTGAGTGAGTTTATACATATTAACAAAGCTGGTTTCATGCTGAATTATCTTCGACCTTTTTAATTTGAATGCTGCAAATATCTAATTATTTCAGCGAGAAGGTCATTTTTTATTTATGGTAGTAAATACATTTTTACCGGCATCTGCAAAACAGTTTGCGTTAAACCAATTTTGAAAACTTACTCCGGGCAGTGCAAAAAATTTATTATTATAAAAAACGGTATACCCCGCCATACCTGCAACCTTTTCTGCCAACCGGAAACCAGTGTCACAATAATTATATATGTTATTGTTTGTAAAACGGAGTTTTAGAAGATTGGATGGACTACAATCTTTCTTTTGTCCTGCCAGATAATAACTGGCTGTGGTATACGCTCTGAAAATACAGCTATCCACTTCAACTGCTGTAGCTTCTATCCCTAACTGATACGTTCCATCATACATTTTCTTTCCTTTATAATTTTCCTCAAAAAGGCATTTTTTAAATTTTACAGCATCCGCTTCACCTGTTGCTTTATACCAAACCAAAACGGTTCCATATAATTTACAATCTTCAAAAACATGGGATGCCGCATCGGCAAATACCGTATAATATCCGGGTGATGCTGCCACACATTTTTTAAACAAAACATTTGATGACAGATCTTTGCTGCCGGATGCTATGGCTGATCCGATATTATTTTCCATTATGCAATTATAGAAATATCCGTTTCTGCAAAAACTGCTGTTCTCCACTTCAATATCGATCCCTGCAGAAGGAGATTCCTGAACGATCCCCTGCCCTGAATTTGAAAATGCTGAATTCGTAACCCGGATGCCTTCGCCACCAAGCCAGCTAAGTCCGTTGCGTCCGCTGTAATTCACTTTACAGTTATCAATATTTATTTTAAATGTTTTCAGTTCAGATCCCAGGTTGGCTACATAAATACCATCAACAGCAAAGTTTTCAATCTGGCAGTTTTTTATTTCAATATCATGTGAGTCGAGAATATAAATTCCATAATGGATCAATTCAAAAGCATTGCGTCCGGCTCCCCAATTACCGCCAAAACTGAAATGATCTGTATTGCCATTGAGTTTTAAACCGGAAATGCAAATATTGCTGCTATTGGAAAAATAGACCATGTTTCCGGCATTGGAAGCATATCCGTAATAATCAGGATTGATATTTATATCCTTTATTTCATGTTTAAATGGTTTTCCGGTAGCCGGCGAAAATGTTCCGATACGCATACTATCTCTGTGTTGCAAAACCGCCCCGGATCTCCCTTCTATTACCAGATTTTTACAATTTTCAAAATGAAGTACATGCTCTCCCAGGTACGTAATGTTTTTTTCCTTGTTTGCTTTTCCATAAAATTGCTGCCTGCCAACGATATATATTCCCTTTGGAATAACCAGTTTCCCATTTCCGTTTCGGTTGTTAAAAAATGCAGCCGCTTTTACAAATGCATCATGATCGTCTGTAAAGCCATCCCCTTTTGCTCCAAATTCTTTTATGGATTTAGTAATGCTCTTTTGTGCAACAGCATGAAAAGATAAAATCAGCATTCCGGTTATCAGATAAAATGATCTTATGAGTAATCCTTTTGAAATCATGTTACTTAAGTTAAGGATTTCTTTTGAGGAAAAATGAATAGTGCTGTGGGGTAAATGAAATAAAAAGACATTGTTTTATTGTTTCAATGATCCAAACAAATCGTCCCATTGATCAATAATGGCATTTACATTGTATTTTTTCAAGATGTTTTCCTGTATTTGTTTTTTATCAAATCCTTTATTCAGTGCCCTTTTTATTGCATCTGCAAACGCCTGTTCATCATCCCCGTTAACCAATATGCCATTCTCATTTTGTATGATGATCTCTGCGATTCCACCCGGGGCATTGAAAGCAATAACCGGAATCCCTGCTGCCATTGCTTCCAGCATGGCATTGGGAAATCCTTCATAATACGACCCCATTAAAAAAAGATCGGGGGATGATATTTCAGCAAAGGGATTTTCTTTATTTCCTGCTAAGGTAACCTGGTTCTGCATAGACAGGCTTTCAATCAGATCCTGCAAACTGTTACGCACAACTCCTTCTCCAATGATGGTAAAACGAAAAGGGATATCCATTTTTGCCAACGCCCGGATCAACCTGTCAATTCCTTTTTCTTTAGAAAGCCTTGCTACTGTTATAAAATCAGGAAATGATCTCTTCTCTCCTGAATCAGTTTTAAGAATGGGTATTGATACCGGATTATTTATTATCCGGGTCTTTTCAATTATGATATGATAATTTTTTACAAGATCCAATTGCATATACTCTGATTGACAGACAATCAGGTCGAGCTTTTTATAAAAGTTTTTCAAAAGCCAGTTAAATAAAACCGGGCTCCAGCTTCCCTGTGTGTTAATACTGACGATGCTCGATTCTCTTGCTATTATTTTTATTCCTTTCGGAAAAATCCATTTAAAAATTGCGAAAAGCAAATTCAGGTGATTGGCTGTTGAGAGAATAATATCCGGACGGATTTTTTTAGACAAATTTAAAATACGAAAAAGTGATTTTCGGACATTAGCAATCTGCAGATCGATAACATGAATATTCTTATTGCTGATATGGAAGAACTGCTTTTGATTGTTCAAAATGGCCAGTGTTACATCATATTTAGTTGTATTGAAATTATTGCAAATGATGGCAACATTCCTTTCCAGGCCTCCGCATTCCAGAGTAGGAACGACAATCAATAATTTTATTTTGGCTTTAGCCTGTATCAATATTGCAGATTATTTTTTCTTACCAATATAGATCAGATTTTCCCTGATCGGTTTTGCGAATAGTTTTTTGGCCTGGTCAGTTGCATAATGAAAGATGCCTTTTTTACTAAACCATTTTATATTGATTCCTTTACACCAAACAGAAGTGTAATTAAATTTGTTGGTCAGGTTTGTCAGGCTTTTTACATTCCAGCTTCTTACATGTTGCATGTGGTGAAATGTTGCACCACAATCTGCACAGTGTACAAAATTATTTTCTATTTTTTCATCAAATGGTGTGGTGATGATCACTGTTCCGCCCGGTTTTAATATCCGGTTAATTTCTTTCAGGGTAGCATGTAAATAATTATCAGTAAGGTGCTCAATAGTTTCAATTAAAAATACAAGATCGAAAAAATCATCTGCATAAGCAGATGGCAATTCTGTAATGTGCTGACATCCTTTAAATGCGGGTTGGGATTTATATTTTTCATCTGTTTCTTTTGCTACAGTATCTGTAAAATCACATGCGTATAATTCAACCTCTTTCGATCTATCCAGAATATGTTGCAATAAAAACCCTTTCCCGGTGCCATAATCAAGTACTTTCCCTTTTATCCGGGCATGTTTTTGTACCAGGTTTAATAATGAATTGCCTGCTTTTTCAGTAAACCAGGTATCATCATAAGGTTCATAGTTATTTCTGAAATTCCAAAACCGGGAAACTTTTTCATCCGTCCATTCTAAGTTATGTGGGTTATACTTGATCTCCATTATTTGATTTTTGAAAGCAACATTTTAATACTATTTGAAAAATATGATTCTGTTGCCTTATTGATTCTAAAAAAATGATTTACTGCCAATACAATAATATAATAACCTGCCGATATCAATAAAAATAATGGTATTGATGGCTGCCTGTCAAATATTTCATAAAAGATCCACAGAACCGGCAAATTATATAAAAATATCAAGAAGAGGGATTTAATAACCCTGGAATAATCAATAAATGGCATCAGCCATTTAAACAAGAAAATACAAACTACCAGGATATAAAAATAATAAGACAACAACATGGATATGATAAAACCCTTTTCTGCAAATGACCTGGTTACAAAGATGATCAATAAAAGTGCACTGATATTAAAACCCAATTGAAAGAAAAATGTCTGGCTCACTTTTTTTCCGGCGGTCATTATCCTGGTAATAAAAGTATTGATGCTCAAACAGGGTGAAAGAAAAATGAGATACTTCATAAAGTATACTACTTTTTCAGAAGACTCTTTTGTAAAACCACCACGCAGGTATAAAAAATTTACAATCACATCGGCATAGAGAAATGCAAGGCAACAAAATGGTATAATTAAAAAAAGGATCACTTCAACACTTTGCAAAAAGATACGGTTCATCTGCTCATTCATTTTCTTAGCTGCAAGCTCATTGAATTTTATTCCCGCCACTGCCGCCGCCTGTGCAACAATGAAATTATTGGGCACATTTAATATTTGCATACTGTAATTATAAGCGGAATAAATGCCCGTTGGGAGACTGCTCAAAACCACTATGATGCCATAATTAAAAGCAAAAGTTGCCATATTCCCCATTTGAACAGAAGCCAGGTTTCTCTTAACCCTTTTTGTGATTTCCTTCGAGGAAAAACCTGTGTGCCAGTTTAATTTAAAATGCATAAAAACTAAAAGCAGGCAGATATTCAGCAGGTATCCGGCAACCATTCCCATAAAAACAGACGCAACTCCATACCGGTTATGAAAAATGATCAATGCCAGCAGAGCAAAAATATTGGCTATTCCATTTGCAATTAAAGGAGCAGTAAAATATTTCAATGTCGTTAACACTGAAGTGAAATAATTTGAAAGAATAATGAGCAATGGCAAAGCACTGCTCAGGAGAAGCAGGGATGAATGTTCTTTAAGGATACTGCTTTTATATGTGGAGATACTATTATATATCGAGACAGAAAAAAAGAATAAAACAACAAATATCAATAAGCCGATGAGCAGGTATATGAAACCAAAGAAATTATAGAACGATATTGCTGCGGGTTTTCCTTTCTCTTCCTGCAGGTGCATACCTTCGGGAATAATAACTGCAAGGTCCATACCGTTGATCAGTCCTGCGATTAAAATAACCGTTGAAAAAATATAAAAATAAAGATCCGTATCAATACTGGTTCCGAAGTACCAGGCTATTACAATAGTATTGAAAAAAAGAATCGCTTTAACAATAATATTTAACCCAGTAGAAAATACGATCCCTTTTTGGTAAGACTCCGTTTTTAACATCACATACTATTAACCAATTACAAAAAACTTACGCAAAAATATATCTTATTATTGTCTTGACTTATTTTAGAAATCCAACCGGAGTTGTTTACAAATTCACCCATGCTGTGCCGTCATAGCCCTGCAAAACAGCCGTTCCGTTTGATCCGCAATCTGTACAAAGCCTTATCATTCCCTCAACAGGTGCGGGAGGGCGTTGGGCTGAATTGCCTACGGGGACAATGATTGCGCCGGTTCCTTTGATATCCAGTTCGGCCCGGGGAATGTTTATTCCCAGATTGGGGGATGTGTTGATCGTTGTAAAACCGTTCCTGAGCATGGTAAAACTATTGCGTCGCTTATCAGCATTTACCCCGTTTCCGATGGTAAATAAGATCTCATCGGGTAAATAATTTTGACCGGGATAAGCCAATGCGGTATCATTAAAATGGCCAAAAGAACTCATCCCATACCCGTTTGACATCGTATAATGATTTGCTGCTAGGCTGAAAAGATTACCAGACCTGTTAGCGCCGCCCAAAGCTATAGAACCATATCCTGAATTGATATTACCCGAGCCGGCTGAAAAAGTGGCTGCTCCGGGTATTGTTAATTTTAAAGAATCATTTTTTGTTGAAATATTATTTACCCCGAATGATGTACTATACTGAATATTTTTCTCTATGGTATTGTTAAAACCACCTGTAATAGAAGCCCAACCGCTATCCTTATTTCCCTGACCCATCGCAATTGCCGACTGGGAATACACAATATTCTCGTTACCAATGGCTGCAGAATAATTGGCTTCTGCAGAGTTGTTCAGTCCAATCAATATGTTTGCATTCCCTGCATTTAAGAAGTTACTTTCACCTGTAAGCAGATTGGAATTACCGGAAATTATCCCGTTATTTTTCCCCGACAGATGATTAAAATTACCCACAGCATTATTATTGAATCCCAAAACAATATTTGAATTTCCGGAGTTTACTACATTTTTCTCTCCGGCGAGCAAATTTGAATTACCCGTTACAGTAAGGTTATTATTTCCCAATAAATTATTATAATTGCCCTCAGAATTATTGTTGATACCGGTTACAAAATTAGCTTTCCCATTTTTTATAGTATTGCTTTCTCCCAAAACCGTATTTGACCAACCGGCGTTGATCCTGTTATTATATCCTAAAATGTTACTGTAAGAGACAAGGTTTGCAATTCTATTCTTAAAACCCATTGTCATTGATGCCCATCCCGAATCCAGGTTTTCCTGTCCGAGTGCAATGGATGACTGATAAGCTGCAATATTTTTATATCCTGCTGCCAGGCTGTAATCACCAAATGCTTTGTTTTGAAAACCCATTGCTATTGATGCATTTCCGGATGAGGTATCGGCGTTACCGCTACTCCAGGAATAAATTCCGGAAGCAACTGAATTCAATCCTTCTGCATGACTGTATTCCCCGGTTGCGATCAATCCATTCCCGGTTAAAGAAATAATACCATTTGCATTCCCAGGGGCAATGGTTCCGGAAGATGGCTGATAAGATCCATAAGGCCATGTATGCAATTCAACCGCTACCGGATTAATGCTTGCCCATACATTATTGGTTTTATACAGGTAAATACAGTTGCTGTCGATATTAAATACCAACATCCCATTTATAGGAGAAGGAATCGCTTCCATTTGAACAGAGGTAACACGGGGTAATGTTAAAGCCTTGTTTGTGCTTTCAAGTTCAAGAACCGACCCAGGTGATATCACAGCAGGATTGTCTCCGATCTTTACCTGTGCATAAACAGTAAAAAACATACTGATGAATAATAATAATGAAAGACTTTTTTTCATAAAAATTCAATTGATGAAAAATATTTTAATTTAACTCGACCCAAACTAAACCATTAAAATTTTCAAACTTTTTAGTTTCAGAATTAAAGCGAATCATACCGGATACTGCAGGATTTTTTGTTACAGCATTCAGATGTATTTTCGACAATTCCACATCATCTAATTTTTGCCCGTTACTATAGGTAATTCCTTCCGGAAAAAACATTCCGGCATACCTGATAGAATCACTTGCTATCAATTCCTGATTCAGATCGATTCTGACTATTGAATTATTATCAATACTTATACCAGTAGCTTTAAGCAGGGGATTGTTGAAATAAAATAAATTCCCTGCTGCTGAATTAACAGCATGAACTGAATTTGCATAAGGGGGCAAAAACCAGATCGTTCTGTTGTAATCAAATTTTGTAAAGAAATAAGCGCTTTCTCTTTTCTTGGTAATATTAAAATTATAAACAACAAATCTGCCAGATGAGTCTTCCACTTTAAAACTCACAGTATCAGGCGAAACAGCGATCAATCCCGGAGAAACTATGCCGTTTAAAGTTCCGTGAGCAGAATCAATACTTAACCAGGCAGGTGCCCTTAATAAAGAATACTTCAATGCAGTTCCATCTCCTGCGGTATTTAAAATGAAATTATTTTTTATATCATAGATATAATTAGAACCACAAATAACAGAATCAGCTGCTGTTTCCGCCAAACTGGCTGTTTCATTGGCAATAAATTTTTTTATTACCTGTAATGTTCTGGGCGAAATGGTATGCCTTGTTGTAGTTTCGTCAAGGTAAAATCTAAAAGTTGCATGGGTACCTTTTAATGCCTTTACAACTGAATCAACGTAATAAATATGTGCGCTTGCACCGGCAAAACAACATTCATCGAAGCGGTTATTTACTTGAAGCATTTTCCTTGGAGGAGCCAGACAAGCAAGTGTATAAATTTCATGATAATCCATTAAGTCTGAATAAAGGGTAGGTAAAGTTTGTTCCAAATCCCCTCCGGGGTAAAACTTTTGCCGAACAGGCATTGGCCAAGAACCTGCTATCGGGAATGAACAAGTAACAGATGAATCAATGGCCGGATAAACAGAAGTGGCCCAGCCACCTCCTGATAAACCGCACATATAAATATCACTGTAATTACTCCTGCCCAGATAATTCAAAGACGCAATAAGCGGCTTAAAATAAAATGATAACGGATTAGTGTAATGCCCATCAGCAAATAATTCATCATGATTATTATAGCCGCAAGCAATTCCATCAACCGGTGTTGCTTTATAACTTATCATTGGTACAGCCAAAACCGTATAACCTTCTGCAACTAATGACGGGATCACCAATCCCGGCTCTGTTCCATTATTGATATCAAGTATATCTTCTGCAATAGCAACCCCTGCGCAATGCCCTGAATGGTAAATAAATAATTTACCATTACTGTTATGTGGATGAAAAAGATAAACTTTTGATTTAGATGGAAAGTCAACCGGATTATTTCCCAATCTGATTTCCATTTTATCAATGGAATCAAGATTGCCCGTCCGAAACATGATTGAACTATACGGGTAACCGTTATAATGATCAACGCTGTTTACATTAGTAATAATAGTATCCGGAAAAATATCATAAGGTAACCCTGATGGCCCAAAAATTAACTTCGTTAAACTGTCACGGTAAACGGAAGCATTGGATGCGTTTATTTTTACAGAAGATACCTTTTGGGCAAAACAGGTTGCTGATAAAAACAGAAAAAAACAATAGCATAAAAAGCAAGCCAGCAGATATTTTCTCATTAGTAAGGTAATTGATTAAAGGCAAAATTAAGTTTTAAGTTGCCTGCATTATCTTTCAAATATCCTGTACATCTGTAGTTAAATAAATACTTAAAAGCAAATTAGTATATACAAAGCTAACAAACTCAATCAAAATATACAATATATTAATATCAAAATTTAATTGCCTCCTATTACGGACAATCGAAGCAAGAAAATATTTAAAACATGAAGCTACAATTGGTTGATTTATATTTGCACAATGCATTACGCTTCAGTAGAAAATATCAGTAAATCTTTTGGGATAAGAACCCTCTTTAACAATATAACCATCAATATAGAGGAGGGCGATAAAATAGCCCTGGTTGCCAGAAACGGAACTGGTAAAAGCACGCTGATGAAAATTATTGCCGGGCTGGATACAGCCGATTCCGGAACAGTTTGGGTACACAAAGACATTAAGACTGTAATGTTGCAGCAGGACAATGATTTCGACGGCAATAAAACCATCTGGGACAATGTACTGCGTTTAGACAATCCCGTTGTTAAAGTAGTAAAGGAATATGAGCAGTTTCTGGAAGAAGGGTCAGATGATCATGATAAACTCGGTGACCTGATGGCGAGCCTCGATGATCTGAATGCATGGAGTTTTGAAAGCGACCTTAAACAGATTCTGGGTAAACTGAACCTGCATCACCTCAATGAAAAAGTGGGTAACCTCAGTGGCGGCCAGAAGAAAAGGGTGGCACTTGCCCAGGCTTTGATAGAGGCACAATTACATGAAGGACGATGCCTTTTGATACTGGATGAACCTACCAATCACCTGGATGTATCTATGATAGAATGGCTGGAGGAATATTTAAGCGCTCAAAAAATAACCTTACTACTGGTTACACATGACCGTTATTTTCTGGATGCAGTATGCAACGAGATTGTGGAAATTGATGCAGAAAAAGTTTTTGTATACAAAGGTGATTATGATTATTTCCTGGAACAAAAAAGCCTGCGGCTCGAAGTTCAACAGAGCGAATTACAAAAAGACAAGAATATTTTCAGAAAAGAACTTGAATGGATGCGTAAGCAACCCAAAGCAAGAACAACAAAAAGCAAAAGCCGGCAGGACGCTTTTACTGAAGTGGAAGACAGGGTAAAACTTCAAAAAGAAACTGCTGAAGTGAGCCTGCAGGTAAAAATGACCCGGCTGGGAGGAAAAATACTCGAACTAAAAAAAGTCTCAAAAAGTTATGGCCCTTTAAAAATCATGAAAGGGTTCGATTATACTTTTAAAAGGGGAGAGCGTATTGGAGTTGTGGGAAAAAACGGTGTAGGGAAATCCACCTTCTTAAAAATCGCATTACAGCTTGAACAACCCGACAGTGGTAAGATAAATCATGGTGATACTGTTGTTTTTGGAAATTTCAGCCAGGATGGACTGCAATACAAAGAAGATAAAAGAGCCATTGAGTATGTAAAATCAATGGCAGAATTTTTCCCGCTAAATGATGGAACAAAAATTTCTGCCAGCCAGTTCATGGAAAAATTTGGTTTTACAGCTGAACAGCAATTTACTTTGTTAAGTAAATTGAGTGGCGGTGAAAAACGAAGACTCCACTTAATGAGTATCCTGTTTTTAAACCCCAATTTTCTCGTTCTGGATGAACCTACAAACGATCTTGACCTGCAAACATTACGCACACTCGAAGAATTTTTGATGGAATACCCCGGCTGTATTTTAATTGTAAGTCACGACCGTTATTTTATGGACAGAATGGTTGACCACCTGTTTGCATTTGAGGGCGATGCCGTTATCCGCGATTTTCCGGGGAACTATTCCCAATACAGAGAAGCCGCGGCCAAAGGTTTGTTGACAGATAAAGCACAACAGATCATGAAGCAGGCTCCGGATGAAGAATTAAAAAGTGTAACTCCTGTAAACAATACGCAAACTGCTGTTGTGCAAAAGAAACTTTCCTTTAAAGAAAAATTTGAGTTTGAATCTCTTGATAAAGAAATAGCAACTTTACAGGCAGAAAAAAAATTACTCGAAGAGAAAATGCATAACAATATTTCTTATGATGAATTACAAACTGCATCAGAACGCGTGCAGGTGATCATTGAAAAGTTAGATGAAAAAGAGATGAAATGGCTTGAGCTGAGTGAGCGGGTTTAATTTCTAGAAAAATAAGGGTTGGGTTGATTATTGGTTAGCTTACCTGTTAAACCGAAACCGGCATCAATGTATCATTTTATGATCAGATTAACGGTATCTACTGCTAATCTTATTTTCAGCCATGCATTGATTTTTTTCAGGTCTTCTTCCGGTATTACTTCTTTTGCAGAAATGATACAAGACGGGAGTGAAACTTTTGTACTGTCGTTATACGAAACGATGTTTACCAGTGAAACTGATCCTATTGCAGGATAATTTATTTTTAATTCTTTAAAAATAACCCCTCCCATAATATTATACTTTCCCAAGGTATCAACCTGGTGTTGTAAATTAACAATCATGGCATCTTTTTCAGAAAGTATGTTAACAGAGTGTTCCATATTTCCTTTATCCTCCAGATAGGAAAAACCCTGTTGTATTTCAAGGGTACTGTTATTCTTAAAATTATATCCTGCAAACCTGTCCTGTAACAGGCTGATGTCTTCATCCGTAATTTTTGCACCTCCGTAAGTAAGGGTTATTTTTCGGTTTGCCACATCAATATTTTTATTCAGCAGGTAGTCGTCTTTCAATTTAGTTTCTTTATCAATAAAACTATTAGCCAGATCATTGAACCTGTTATCCTGAATAAATGCATAACCAAAATAAAGGCTGGGCAAAAAGGTAAGCAGGCTGATCGCCCAAACCACCCGCTTTGATTTTAACTCTGCTTTCTCATTCAGTAAATGTTTTATGGGAAATTTCAG
>JBBKWV010000110.1:0-11129 GCA_037969135.1 Ferruginibacter sp. | reverse complement strand
GGTTGTACACTTTTTCAGCAAGCTCCATATTCTTTTTTTGAAAGTCCATTGATGCGGTAGCTGTAATAAAATTATTTTTGGCATTCTCTACTTCAACATCAATATTGATTTTCAATGCTTCGGTTTGGTTTTGTGTTTTCTGTAATTCCAGTTGGGCTTTATGAGCCCTTGCCCTTAAAGCAAATCCATTGAAGATGGGCACTTTCATTTGCAAACCGATGTAGGAACTGGTAAACCAGTCGCCTTTACCAAAAATGTCAAATTCATTGCGTTGTGCCTGTTTACTGTAACCGCCTACCAAGGCAAATGTTGGTATCTGGCTTAACTTATACCTTCTGACATTTAACCCGTTCAATTTATTGGTTACCTCCATGATTTGAAAATCCTTTCTGTCATTGTATTTAAATTGACTGGCTTCCAAAACAGCTTCCCTAATCTGGTTATCATCCAGTGTATCGGTAAGTATAAGGCTGTCTTTTACCGGCATACCCATTAATAATTTCATTCCGGAAAAGCCGTTTTTAATCATGTTATTTGCTTTCAACTTTTCTGTTTGCAGGTTTGCTACCTGAACCACGAGTTTATCAATATCAACTCTTTCGGTAAATCCGTTATCGTACATAATTTGTATATCCTGCTTTAATTTTTCGAGGCGGGTAATATTTGCATCCAGTAAATCTATTTGTATTTTACCCGCAACCAATTGGTAGTACACTTTATAAACATTGGCTTTTATATTTTCTTCTGTTAACCCGGCAATTTTTTCCTGCAGATCAATGGTTCCGTTTCTTGCTTTTAAAGCAATAAATACCTGTCCGTCAAAAACGATCTGGGATAATGTTAACCCGGCATTTGCATTCCATGGATTGCCAAAAGGAAAAAGCAGGTTACCAAAACCTCCTGCAGGAAATGTTATTGGTTGCCCGTTGCCATCTTTAACGCCTTCATCTATCAACACCTGGTATG
Organism: Ferruginibacter sp.; assembly: GCA_037969135.1. Lineage (GTDB taxonomy): Bacteria > Bacteroidota > Bacteroidia > Chitinophagales > Chitinophagaceae > Ferruginibacter. Next base: position 10,163 of record JBBKWV010000110.1, on the reverse strand, counting down.
TGGCCGGTGCAATAAAATTGGGTATGGTTTGTACAGGAACGTCCAAATTGCGGGTAAGGGATGCCGTACCGTTGATCTGTGGCAAGGCAATGGAAGTGATATCCCTGTTGGTTTGTTTTTGAATTAAAATGTCGAGCAGGGCATTCTTTACCTGTACCGAATTTTGTTTGGCATAATCTACAGCCTGCTTTACTGAAAATGCATTTGTTTTTTGTGCATTCAACTGGACAGTAAACATCCACAAACCCAAAATTAAAAAAATGCCTTTTCTGAATTTTTTCATCATAACTATTTTATTACTTATCATTTTTTGCCAATGATTTTAATTTTTTTTCGCGGTATTTAATGATCAGTTTATAACCCTTGAGTGAAACCAGACCAAAAAGAAAATGAATGAGTATCTCTTCTTCAATTTTTGCCAGACTGTGTTTTAAACTTTGCTGAAACTCCGGATTGAAAGGAATAAACATGGTTTCCACCCTGTATCTGCACAAGATATCCATTGCCATTTCGGGCCTGTATAGATCTTCTTTCACTCCACGTTCCAGGTTTTGTTTACACACGTTAAAAAGGAATTCATTTTTGTGTTTCATAAATTTCCTGAATGCTTCAGGATGGTATTTCTGCATATCGTACAAAATGGAAGGATTCATTGTTTTAAACATTTCCGCCATCATTTCCATCACCAGAAAAATTTCATGCACTGCATTTTCAGAAATATTAATATCCTCAGTACAGGCACACTGGTTGGTCATAATCACTTCATCAACAACCGCTTCAATCAGTTCATCCTTGTCTTTAAAATACTGGTAAATGGTTTTTTTACTCATGCCCAGATTGGAAGCGATGTCATCCATACTTACACTGCGTATGCCGTATTGCATCACCAGGTCGTGTGACGCTTTCTGTATCCGTTGTTTTGTATCTAACTCTGTCATAACTGTGTGCAAAACTAAGAAAACTTTTAATGTAACCAAAGTTTCCATCATTTATTTTTACCATTCGTCCCATTTCCCCAGGCTCGGGGCCGGTATATAGGGCTGATAAATTTCATGCAGTCCAACCCGTATTAAAGTATCTTTGAGCACTAAATATCAATACATGGAACATCCATTTCACTACAAAAAGCTGTTACAATATTTTTTACAGGGAATTCTGGTCATAGCTCCCATTACCATCACCATTTATGCCCTCTATTTTGTAATATCAACTATTGACGGATGGATTCCCCTTTTTACCTATGCCGATGAAAAAGGTGTTATACATGTCCAGAACTATGGTGTGGGATTGGTACTGATACTTAGTGTGATTATTTTGATCGGATTTTTCAGTTCCTTTTTTATCTCCAGCCGTATCATCAGTTTTATGGACAAGTATATGCAGAAAGCGCCTGGCATAAAACATATTTATTCAACCACCCGTGATTTTTTTGAAGCATTTGCAGGAGATAAAAAGAAATTTACCCGGAATGTATTGGCCAATGTTGATGACAATAATGTTTGGAGACTGGGGTTTTTGACCCGGGAAGACATGTCGGATTTTGGTTTGAAAGATTATGTTTCGGTGTATGTACCCATGGCATATTCTGTTGCGGGCAATGTGTATATCATTCCCAAAGACCGGGTTAAACCCATCACCCATATCAGCAGTGCCCAAACGATGAAATTTGCGGTAAGTGGCGGGGTAACAGATCTGGATGAAGATAAATCCGATGAAAGCGAACATATAAAACAATAAAGCATTTGCCTTGTTAAGATAATTGTAGTACTTTCCTGTATAACCATTTGAGATTAATGAAACGTTTTTCTTTATTAATGATAGCATGTTCTGTAGCAACAAATTGTTTCTGCTGGGGCTTTTATGCTCACCGTAAAATTAATTATTACGCCACTTTTTTGTTGCCACCCGAGATGATGGTCCTGTATAAACCAAACCTGGAATTTATTACAGAGCATGCCATTGATCCCGACAAACGCCGATATGCCATACCGGAAGAAGGGCCCAGGCATTATATAGATATTGATCAGTATGGCGAGTACCCTTATAAATCACTTCCCCGCAAATGGGATGATGCAGTTGCTAAATTCAGCAAAGATTCTTTGATGCAGCACGGTATTGTTCCCTGGCATATCCAGGTAATGTTGCAAAGGCTTACCAACGCTTTCAGGGAAAAGAATTTTAGTATGATCTTGAAAAACAGTGCCGAGATCGGACATTATATTGCCGATGCACATGTTCCATTGCATGCGAGCAGCAACCACAACGGTCAAAAAACAAATCAAAAAGGAATCCATGGTTTTTGGGAAAGCAGGGTTCCTGAATTGCTGGCAGAAAAACAATTCGATTTTTTTATTGGCAAGGCCGAATATATTGCAGATCCAGGTGAATTTATCTGGGCCCGGGTTTTAGAAAGCGCAAAGGCATGTGACAGTGTCTTATTATTTGAAAGAGAATTAACCAAAGAATTTTCACCCGATCAGAAATATTCCTTTGAGCAAAGGAATAATGTTGTTATACGCCAGTATTCTTCTGCATTTACTATTGCCTATAATAAAAAACTGGATGGTATGATCGAGCGTCGTATGCGCCAGTCCATTTCTTCTATTGCCTCATTTTGGTATACAGCGTGGGTAAATGCAGGTCAGCCCGATCTGAAAGGCCTTGTAAAGCAGCAATTTTCTGAAAAAGAGCTTAAAGAGTTTGAAGAGATGAATGTGAAATGGAATAGCAGCGGCAAAATGATCGGACGTCAGGAAGACTAGGAATAAACCTGCCGCTCAACGCCCATTTATTTCTTACATTTGCGGCTCAATTTTTTTGAATGAATGATGGCAAACCTTTAGAAGAAAAAATACACAATTTCAATGCAGGCCCTTCCATTTTACCGGAAGAAGTGTTTCAACAGGCTGCAGCAGCAATACTGAATTTTAATGGTACCGGTTTATCCATTCTGGAACTGGGGCATCGTACACCCGGGTTTACAGCTGTTATGGAAGAAGCCAGAGGATTGGTGAAAGAACTGATGCAACTGGATGCTGATCACGAAGTGCTTTTTTTACATGGTGGAGCATCCACCCAATTCATGCAGGTTCCGATGAACTTACTTGATCTGAAAGATACTGCAGCATTTACCGATACGGGAGTATGGAGCAGCAAAGCGATCAAAGAGGCAAAATTATTCGGCAAGGTGGAAGTTGTTTGTTCATCAAAAGAAAAAAATTATCAGTTCATCCCAAAGGATTTTGCAGTACCCAATGATGCAAAGTATTTACACATCACAACAAACAATACCATTTACGGTACACAATGGCAAAAAATTCCTCATACCAGCAATTCACTAGTTGCAGATATGAGCAGTGACATTTTCAGCAGGGTGCTGGATTTCAATTCTTTTGACCTGATCTATGCCGGCGCTCAAAAAAATATGGGCCCCGCCGGTGTAAACCTGGTGATCGTAAATAAAAATATTCTGGGAAGACTGAAACGGAATATCCCCACGATCATGGACTACAGGAATCATATCCGGGAAGGTAGTATGTTGAATACACCACCGGTATTTGCTGTTTTTGTGTGTATGCTTACCCTGCGCTGGTTAAAGTCACAGGGAGGGGTAACTGCAATAGAAAAGAAAAACAAGGAAAAAGCTGCATTGCTCTATGCCGAAATTGATGCCAATCCTTTATTTACCGGAACCTCAGTTGTTTCTGACCGAAGCAGGATGAATGTTTGTTTTGTAATGAAAGACCCTTCGCTGGAACCGGCTTTTCTGGATTATACAGTTTCGAAGGGTATCGTTGGAATTAAGGGGCATCGTTCAGTGGGCGGTTTCCGTGCTTCCCTGTACAATGCCATGAACATTAGCAGTGTACAGATATTGGTTAATGCTATGCAACAATTTACCAAAATGCACCATAATAAATAATAATTGAACATAAAAAAAGCTGCTTCGCAGTTAAAGTTTATTTTTGCAAACAATTTAATAAATCGGACATGATCACTATAACAGCTTTTAAAGCATTAAGACCGGAAGCACAGCATGCAAAAACGGTTGCATCTAGGCCCTATGATGTTTTAAGCAGCAAGGAAGCAAAGGCTGAAGCAGCCGGAAACCCCAATTCTTTTTTACATATTACGAAAAGTGAAATAGACCTGCCTGCAACAACTGATGTTCATTCTGAAGAAGTGTACAAAAAGGCCAAGGAAAATTTAGAAGCCTTTACAAGCAGGAAGATATTGTTCCGGGAAAATAAATCCTGCTTATATATTTATAAAATTACCATGAATGGTAAAAGCCAGACCGGATTGGTTTGCGGAAGTTCTGTGGATGATTACGAAAACGGATTGATCAAAAAACATGAATTTACCCGGCCTGAAAAAGAACTTGACAGGATAAATCATATTAAAATAACCGGAGCCCAAACCGGTAACGTATTTCTGGCATATAAAAATGTAACAGAAATTGATGCAATAATCCAAAAATGGACAACAGAAAAAAATCCACAATACGATTTTACTGCAGATGATAATGTACAACACAGTATATGGATCCTAAGTGATAGTGCAACTATTGAAAAAATTACAACCGCATTTAAAACCCTTGTTCCCTGTACCTATATCGCAGATGGGCATCACAGAGCGGCATCTGCAGCCAAGGTAAGGAGTGAATTGGGCAACAATGCAACAGAGAATTCAGATTATTTTTTAACCACACTTTTTCCATCCAACCAGCTTCATATCATGGATTATAACAGGGTAATAAAGGATATGAATGGATTGACAACTGAAGCTTTTTTACAAAAACTGGGGGAAAATTTCATCATCGAAAAAAAGGACAGTGCTTACCGTCCTGAACATTTACATGATTTTGGTTTGTACATGGAAAAACAATGGTATAAATTCAGTTCAAAACCCGGAACATATAGCGAAGATCCGATCGGAATTTTGGATATCAGCATTCTGCAACAACATGTGCTGGAACCCATATTGGGCATTAAAGATCAGCGTACAGACAAAAGAATTGATTTTGTGGGAGGAATTCGTGGTCTGGAAGAACTTGAAAAACTGGTTAAAAACGGTGAAATGGCAATGGCGATCAGTTTGTACCCGGTAAGTATCGAACAATTATTTGAAGTGGCCGACAGTGGAAATGTAATGCCACCAAAAAGCACCTGGTTTGAACCAAAATTAAGAGATGGTTTACTTACACATCTGATAGATTGATAAAGTTTTGAATGATTTTATAAGAGGCGTTGTTAACAGCGCCTTTTTTTTATCTTTACCCTGCAATGAAAAAAATTCTCCTATTACTTTGTTTGGCATTTATATCGCAGTACGGATTTTCACAATCCTCTGATCCCAGGCAATTACATGAAACTGCAAAAAGTTTTATGCGGCAGAAAGACTTCCCAAATGCGCTATTGGTGCTTAACCGTGCCCAGGAACTTGACCCGCAGAACATCGCAATCACCAAAGACATCGCTTTAAATTATTATTTTTTAAGAGACTACAACAAAGCAATAGAATTGATTAACCCGTTATTGGATAAAGAAGAATCAGACGACCAGTGTTTTCAGATCGCCGGAAATATTTACAAAGAGATGGGCCTGGCGAAAGAGTGTGAAAAAGCATACCGCAGAGGTATAAAAAAATTTCCGGAAAGTGGTGCACTGTATAATGACCTCGGAGAACTGATGCATTTGCAAAGAAATTATGATGCCATTAAACAATGGGAAAAAGGAATTGAACAGGATCCTTCTTATTCTAAAAATTATTACAACGCAGCAAAGTTCTATTTTCTTACTACCGATAAAGTGTGGAGCATACTATATGCAGAAATTTTTATAAACATGGAGCCGCAGGGTACCAGAACGCCCGAAATAAAAGAACTTTTATTAGAAGGTTATAAAAAACTCTTTACAGACGTTAATCTCTTACAAAACAATAAGGACAAAAATAATTTCGTGAAATTCTTTTTACAGAGTATGAATAAGCAGTCATCTCTTGCATCTCTCGGGCTCAATGCCGAATCATTAACAATGATCCGAACCCGTTTTATTCTGGATTGGGCAAACAGTTTTAGTTCAAAATTCCCCTACCAGCTTTTTGAATATCAGCAGCAGCTGTTGCAGGAAGGTATGTTTGATGCTTACAATCAATGGATTTTCGGTTCGGTGCAAAACCTGGCAGGATTCCAAAACTGGATCAGTACACACAATACTGAATTCAGCTCTTTTAGTAATTTTCAAAAAGGAAGGATATTTAATATCCCCAACGGGCAGTATTATCACTGATAAAAACATTACAACCAGTTTAGTTTGCCATCCGGGTATAAAGGATGGCATTTTTTATTTAACTTAGAACCAGTAAAAATATTTTCATGGAAGATCAAAAAGATGACCGGTTATGGCAATTGGCAAAAAAAAGAGCAGGTTTTCAACGCAGCCTGGCCTCCTATTTTATCATTAACTGTTTTTTATGGGCCATTTGGTGGTTTACAGATGGCAGAAATGGTTATGACCGTGGCATACCCTGGCCGGCATGGGTTATGATAGGTTGGGGTATCGGTTTACTTTTTCAATATTTGAATGCATATGGAGGAAGCAAAAAAGACCTTGTAGAAAAAGAATATGAAAAATTAAAAAACAAAAATACCCCATAGCCCCTGTTTAAACTTTTATGAACCCTATTCCGGATAAACATTACCGGAATTCAATATTTTTTTACAAACCAGAACAAATTTTTATGGATGACAATTCAAGGATATTTGATTTTTTGTATGATCAACTCGAAAAATTTCCCAAAGAGGATATGCTTGCCGGAAAAGAAGATTCCATCTGGAAAACGTATAGTACTTCCCGGGTCGCAGAAACAGTTAATAAACTAAGTGCCGGTTTATTAAAACTTGGATTGAGTGGCAGAGATATGTCGGTGGAGCAGCAGGATAAAATAGCCGTTATTTCCAGTAACCGTCCGGAATGGCTGATGCTTGATATGGCCTGTCAGCAGATTGGTGTTGTACTTTGCCCCATTTACCCGACTACAAACGTAAATGAAATTGAATTTATCTTCAATGATGCTGCCATTAAATATGTAATAATCAGTGGACAGGATATTTTTGAAAAAGTAAATGACATCCGCCATTCAGTTCCTTCCTTATTGAATGTGTATAGCTTTGATGAATTACCGGGAGTAGAACATTGGAGTACAATTATCAATGCTTATACACTTGATGATGATGCAAAGGTTTCTGAATATAAAAACAAAATTACAGCTACACATTGTGCTACGATTATTTACACTTCCGGTACAACAGGCACACCCAAAGGAGTGATGCTGAGTCACCGAAACCTGGTGAGTAATGTACTCAATTCAACCAGGTCATTTCCATTTCCTGAAAATACAAAAGCCAGGGCCCTGAGTTTTCTTCCGCTCAACCACATTTTTGAAAGGATGGTTTCGTACATATATATATCAACAGGCATTTCTATTTACTATGCAGAAAGTCTGGAAACAATTGGAGATAACCTGAAAGAAATAAAACCACAACTATTTACTACAGTACCCAGGTTGCTGGAAAAAGTGTATGAAAAGATCATGATAAAAGGGGCTGAATTAACCGGTATTAAAAAAAGATTATTCTATTGGGCAGTAAGCATTGGCTCAGAATATGATAATTTAAAATCGGGCGGATTTATTTACAACCTGCAGCTTGCCATTGCAAACAAAGTTATTTTCAATAAATGGAGGGAAGCGTTGGGAAACAATATTGAATGCATTATAACGGGAGGCGCTGCCTGTCAGATACGGTTGCTCCGGATATTCAATGCAGCAGGAATACCAATATATGAAGGTTACGGACCAACAGAGAACAGTCCGGTTATCAGTGTGAATTGCCGCAAAAAAGGAGGAACCAAATTCGGAACCGTAGGATTGGTAATTGACGGACAGGAAGTAAAGCTGGAACCCGATGGTGAAATTTGTGTAAAGGGCCCCAGTGTGATGATGGGTTATTATAAAAAACCCGAATTAACAGCCGAAACCATCATTGACGGATGGCTACACACAGGGGATATCGGAGTTTTTGAAGATGGCAGGTATTTAAAAATAACTGACCGGAAAAAAGAATTATTTAAAACAAGCGGAGGGAAATATGTAGCTCCCCAGGCAATTGAAAATAAATTAAAAGAATCTCCTTTCATCGAACAACTGATGGTGGTTGGTGCCGATCAAAAATTTGTTGCTGCTTTGATCATTCCTTCCATTCCAAATCTGAAAGAATGGATGCGCCTGAAAGAGATAAAATTTACAACCAATGAAGATGCTATTCATCATCCAAAAGTGCTGGAACTTTATAAAGAACTGATAGAGTCTTTTAATAAATTCTTCAACCGTGTGGAGCAAATAAAGAAATTTGAATTGCTATCACAGGAATGGGGAATTGATACCGGAGAACTTACGCCAAAACTCAGTATGAAAAGAAAGGTTATCATGGAAAAATTCAAGGGGGCAATAGACAGAATGTACAATTAGCGGTAAATTTAAATTCCGGCACCTAATCCCGAAATCAAAAAAGCCGGTAAGTTTATAAATAAACTTACCGGCAACAATTTTGCCCTAAAGGATGCTTTAATGTTATTTTAGAAGTAAGCTGGTTTGGTTTTACATAAGTGCAACTTCAAAACTATCAACGATTTGGTTCCTCATAGTTTTAATATTTTTCAAAAAAAATAACCCTGTTAAATTTTTTATTCTAACTCTTATAAAGATGCTATAATCCCTGATATCTTATCAAAATCTTTTGATTTATCGATAAAAAATTTAGCGCCGTTTTTGCGGCATAATTGTTTGTAATAATCACTTGATAAATTAGTACAAACAATCAAATCAATTCCCGGAAATTCTTTTGCAATGAGCTTTAATAATTCAATTCCACTTTTTCCCACCAATTGAATATCCAACAATACAATGTCCGTTTCCTTTTCAGTCAGTATTTCAATTGCTTCATTATAATTTCCTGCAGTTAAAATTTTACTAACCTTTTCAATATCTTTTAAAACATCTATGAACCTGTCAGTTATCAGAGAGGAAGAATCAATAATTAAAAGTGACTTATCGTGATCCATTCAGGTAACCTTTAATCATTAAAGTATGCAATTTAAGCACTTCAGAAATTAAAAATGTAGAGCCTTTAAGGAAAGGAATGTAGCACATTTAACAGAATCCCTGTAGAATTTACTCTACAAAAATATGGGTTTAAATAAGGTTGGTTTCTATTGCATATTTTGTTATATCAGAGTTTGTTTTAAGATTCATTTTTGTCATGATCCTTGCCCGGTAAGTACTGATTGTTGTAACACTGAGAGAAAGCATTTCGGCAATTTCAGAAACAGGCTTTCCGGATGCCAATAATTTCATAACATCAAATTCCCTGTCGGAAAGGAGTTCATGGGCATGCTTAGAAGTATCGGAAGAGAAATTGGATGCAAGCTTTTCTGCTACAGTTGCCGAAATATATTTTTTACCCAAAAGCACTGTTTGTACGGCTTTTACAAGTTCTTCTGAAGCAGAATCCTTGCTTAAGTAACCAGATGCACCTGCTTTCAGTACCCTGAGTGCATAATGTTCTTCGGGATGAATACTTAATATGAGTACGGGCAGGTCGGGATAAATTTGTTTTATTTGTTGCAATGCATCCAATCCGCTCCGACCGGGCATTGAAAGGTCGCTTATTACAACATCCCATTTGTCATTCATTACTTTTTTAATCATTTCCTCGGCATCCGGAACATCAACAATATGCGCATTTGGAAATTCTTCGAGGATGATCTGTTTCAACCCTTTTCTTACTACTGTATGATCATCTGCAATTAATACTCGTAACATGTTTTCTTATTTATAGGTAGAATTATTTTGTTTATAAAGGAACTGAAATTAAAACAAACGTACCTTCTCCCGGATTACTTTTGATTTCGTAGGTTCCGCCAATCAGGTTGGTACGTTCATTAATACCCCGCAAACCCTCTGTTTTTTTATTGATGATCTTTTATGAGTCAAACCCTTTTCCATTATCCTGAACACTTAAATGTAATTTACCATTTTCCATCAATATAGATGTGTTTACATTTTTAGCATCGGAATGCCGGGCTACATTGGTTAATAGTTCC
>JBBKWV010000109.1:0-3308 GCA_037969135.1 Ferruginibacter sp. | reverse complement strand
ATCATACACCAGGCATACGAGCTTTGGTTTAAACAGATATTGTTTGAAGTGAATTCGGTTCTGGAAATCATGAACAAACCTGCCATCAACGACAATTCAGCCGAGCTTCAAACGATCGTTCACCGGATGCACCGGGTTGTAACCATCCTGAAAGTTTTGGTTCAGCAAATAGATATACTGGAAACGATGACTCCCATGGATTTCCTCGATTTCAGGGATATGTTGCGTCCGGCTTCAGGCTTTCAAAGCTGGCAGTTTAAGATATTGGAAGCCAAGCTCGGCCTTAAATTTGAACAAAGGCACGGACAACAATATTATGTTTCTCAATTGAAACAGGATGCAATAGATATCATAAAAGATGCAGAAATCAGTCCATCCGTTATGCAACAGGTAAATAGCTGGCTGGAACGCATGCCATTTTTTGATGAAAAAAATTACTGGTCCGGTTATACATCATCGGCAGAGCAGAAAAGTATTCATCCATTCTGGTCGGATTATGAAAATATTTATACCAACAGCCTGGCAGAAGGAGAAAAAAACAACACGACTTTTTTCAAAAACATTTTCTTTGATGCAGATAAAAATACAGAAAGATCATTATCTGCTGCAGCATGCCGCTCGGCTTTATTCATTATGATCTACAGGGGATACCCGATGCTGGAACTCCCCTTCCAGTTACTGGATACTTTACTGGAAATTGACAATCAATTGGGCAACTGGCGTTACCGCCATATCAATATGGTTCGCCGGATGATCGGCACACGTATCGGAACCGGTGGTAGTACCGGTGCAGGATACCTGCAGGGAGCCATGGACAAACATTATATTTTTAAAGAGATATCACAATTGAATAGTTTCCTGATAGACAGGAGAAAACTACCTGAATTGCCAAAGGATTTGACCGATAATCTGGGGTATAATTTTTAATAAAATGTTACGGACTTAAGTCCGGAGCTATGTTATTCATTGGTTTTTAATTGATTTTTACCAGCTTAAAATTACTGATGATTTTTCCAGCCGTATCACGAATTATAATATAGTAAAGGCCGGGAGTATAAGAAGTCATATCCAATTTAATCCTGGATTCTGACTTGGCCATTTTCCTTGTCGTTAATATATTACCGTTTACTCCAACCATTTCTATAATAAAATCCTGCATTTTAGATTTTTGCAACTTCACTTCTAATGTTGTTGAAACAGGATTTGGAGCAACTGTAATGATCAGATCATTCACTTCTTGAATAAGCGTATCCCTATTAGATTTGGATATCATAACAATCGGTTGATGAAAGCCTTGTGTATAAAAGCGGTTTCTTGAAAAAGAAGATTCTATCGAAGGCTCACCCAAAGTCCATTCCACTGCCAGATTTCCTAAAACATTTCTATCTCCCGCATTAGCGATCACTTCAGGTTCCAATAGTTTTTCTGTTGGAGAAATTCCGGATTCATCGTTAGACCTTCCACAACGTGTTACCGCAACTGAAAGAGATTGCACTGAACTGCTCCCACAAATATTATTGGTTTTTACAGTTATATTACCACTCGAATTTCCAAAATTTACATTAATTGCGTTTGTCCCCTGCCCTGAAACAAATGTTGCCTGGTTGGGAATTGTCCAGGTATAAGAAGTAGCGCCTTCAACAGGAGTTACCGAATAACTCACATTCGTCTGCCTGAAACAGGCAACTGTTATTCCGGCGATTATTCCGGGAGTCATAGTAAGACCATTGATAGAAATACACTTTTCACTACTATTGCCACAAGCATTGATTGCTTTTACACAAATTTCGCCTGCAGTATATGAATTGCTAAAAACAACATTGATAGTTGAGGTTCCTTGCCCACCTGAAATATTAATACCGGCTGGCACTCTCCATATATATGATGTTGCTGAAGGAATGGTTGGGGTACTGTATGATTGTGTTGTTCCACAAACTCCTGTTTTTTGTCCGTTGATTATTTCCGGGTTTCGGGGTGCAACTTTTACCGGAAAAACCCTCGGATTCAGGGAACCACTTTGTCCGCAAGCATTTGAAGAGGCAACAACAATATTCCCAGAAGTAAAGGAAGGAGTAAATGCCAATACAACAGTAGTATCACCTTGTCCGCTTATAATGTTAACCCCTTCCGGAACGAACCAAACATAAAAACTGGTATTTTGAACAGGGCTTATTGAAAACACGGTACCTGGAGAATTGCAAACTCCATTTCCTGTGCCCCTGATCAACCCGGGTGTGGGGGGCAGTGTATCACTTACTGTTGTGACACTTGCACTGGCTTTGCAACCATTGATATCCGTTATTGTTACCGAATAAGTAGCAGGCAAACTTACATTGATAACCTGCGAAGATTCGTTTGTTGACCATAGATATTCACTATATCCGCTACCCGCATTTAAAGTTGCTGTTCCGCCACACAATGATAAATTTCCCGAAATAGTTACGGAAGCCGGAGGATATTCACCGATCATTTTAGTAGCAGAACCCTCACAACCAAATACATTCTTTACTGTTACAGTATAATTTCCAACCGTATTAACTGAGATGGAAGAAACGGCTGACTGGCCTGTTGACCATACATATGAAGTATATCCAGGTCCGGCATTTAAGTTAACAGATTCGCCAGGACAAAAAGATGATCTTCCACTTATTTCCGGAGTTGGCACAGCAGCCCGGAAAGTTTTTACACCAGTGGAACTTTTACATCCATTTGTATTTGTGACGAGCACTGAAATTGTATCAGGCGAGAATATGGTAACAGCATTATCAATTGAACCATTCGACCATTCATATATATTGCCGGTTCCATTTGCGTTTATGGTAAGTTCAGTAGAACTGCCGGGGCAAATACCCAAATTACCAGAAATTGAAATAACAGGTAAAGCATTCACCGTAACCGTTATTGGAGCAGAAGTTGTTGTACCACATCCCGAACCATCATCATTGGTAACACTATATGATCCCGAATTTTTTACTATGATGCTTTTAGCTGTATCCCCGGTATTCCACACATTGAGTCCGCTTCTTTGCGCAGTGAGTTTAACACTATCACCAAAACAAAAGTTAAGGGGGCCTCCCGCAGTAATCAACGGAGGAGTTATGTCTGTAAGTTTAACTTCAGCAGAAACAGAAACATCACATCCCCCGGCATTGGTTACATGTAAAGTATATATGCCGGGTTCATTTACAATTATTGATGGGCCATTCCCAACTACGTATCCGGTTGATTGTTGCAGCCATGAAAAGCCCGGGTAAGTTGTAGTTGTTTTCAACTTCCCGATAGCTACTGCATCAATGGCATTAAAGCCA
>JBBKWV010000108.1:0-20264 GCA_037969135.1 Ferruginibacter sp. | reverse complement strand
CCACTACATCCACGGTTGCTTTTTTATCTTTATTGATAATGTCGGCAAATAAAGAACTCAAAAAGATCAATAACAAAGTTGCTCCGGTAATGATCAGAGCTTTTGTTAACCGTGAATTATACGTTTTTCTTAATTCATAGGCACCATAAGATTTATTTTTGCCGTCAAAAATAATATCAAGTATATCAGTGCCCAATATCTTATTTACATCAATCATAAACTCTTTAGTTAATTAGATTCAAAAATTTTAAAATCCATAAACCTATTTAATACCATTTGCTTTTTCTGTTTCCAGTATCAGCATTTTCTCTGTTTCTGTCATAACAACTTCTGCATAGTGTCCTGGGGGAACAGTTGAAATAGACATTTCATCCAGAATATCAATTGCATTATTAAACGTTGACTCGTCGTCCGATTTAATGATAAACATCAGATCGTCGATAGGGGTTGCGTTCTTTTTTTCTGCGATTAAACTGCGGATTCCTTTAAACGTGGTGCTTTTGAATTCTTCACTCAGCTTATCAGCCTCCAACTGTCCATAATAATAATAAACCTGATTTGCTTTTCCCAGGAGGATTGTCATGGCTCCTGAATTCTTCACTTTAAGAATCTGATCCGGATCATCTTTTGGTTCATTCATATTCATGGCAGTAGACTGGCTCATGGTTGTTGTAAACACAAAAAATGTGATAAGCAGGAAACCGAGATCCACCATGGGTGTAAGATCAACCCTCGTTGATAATTTTTTTGATTTTTTTACGCCGGGACCTTTTTTATGATGACTCCCGCTCGAAGTATCCATTTCTGCCATAGCTAAATATTTTTTTTATTATTTCTTCTTTAATGACTCTTTGTAAACTTCAGAACCAAGGGGTATGTCTTCCCCACTGGTAACAATTCTGAATTTAAACAATTCATTCATTTTAAATGCATTCTTAATGTTTTTAAAAACCGGGTACATTGCTTTACCATCACCTTTTACCAACAGCATCTGCTCCAGCTTTCTCTGATCTTCTCCTGCATAAATATTGGTAACACTGCGTAACCAGTCAGCAAGTTCATTATTTGCACTGTCAACAGGTATCCCATCCATTTTAGAAGCAGGTATTACTTCACTCATTGATAAAGAGCTTTTTAACGTATTAAATGGCATTCCGATGAATTCTGTTTTTTTAAGTTTTGCCATTTCTGATGCAGTCAGGCCAAGGTTTTTGGTTGCATTAACATTTTCCAGAATTTCTGACTTTTTGGTTTCCTCTCCAAACATCAGGAATACTTTTCCTTCCTGGGTGAAAGTGATCATGATAGATTTATCAGGAGCTGCTTTACTGGAAATTGAACTTGGAGGTGTTACAGAAAGTACCTCAGGTGGTTTTTGTTTTGTTGCCAATATAAAAAAAGTCAACAGCAAAAAAGCCACATCACACATAGCTGTCATATCGACAATGGTGCTTTTACGTGGTATTTTAACTTTTGGCATATTTATTAATTTGTTTAGATGTTACTTTAGATACTGAAACAAGGCATTTCCATATAATTATTTATACAGAGACGCAAATGTTTGGGTTAAAGTAAATCCGGATTCATCAATACCGTATGTAATGCCATCAATTTTTGTAGTGAAGATGTTATAGAAAACAATGGCAAATGCTGAGGTTCCGATACCCAAAGCTGTATTATACAATGCCTCAGAGATACCAATAGAAAGCTGGGCAGCAGAATTTGCTCCGCCACTTTCAGCACCCAAACCTGCGAAGGCACGAATCATTCCGATTACTGTTCCAAGAAGTCCGATCAGGGTTGCAACAGATGCAATCGTAGAAAGGAATACCAGGTTTTTTTCCAGCATGGGCAATTCAAGAGAGGTTGCTTCTTCTACTTCTTTTTGAATCGCAATCACTTTCTGTTCAGTATTTAATTCATTATTGGTGATCATTTCGCGGTAGCGGAAAAGACCTGCTTTCATTACATTTCCTACAGAACCTTTTTGTTTATCGCATTCAGCCAAAGCTGCATCCACATTTTTGTTTGCAAGATGATACTGTACTTTACGGATAAAATCTGCATTACTGCCGGTACCAGTTGCTTTAGAAATAGTCATAAACCTTTCAATGGCAAATACCAGCATCGTTAAAAATGTACCGATCAAAATTGGAACAATGATACCCCCAAGGTACATTTTGCTTAAAGCTGTTTTTGGATCATGTCTGTCTGGCCAGAATCCACCATTTTCAGCACCAACTCCAAAATTAGAAGGAGCCCCTAGTCCAAATCTCCAGATAACATAACCTGTTAAAATACACAGAATTGGTGCTAACAGTGAGATGATGTTACTTGACTTTTTTGCCTGTACAGAAGATACCGGTTTTACTGTTGCAGTTGAATTTGTGTCTGCCATAAAATACTAGTTTTAATTTAGTTAAATGTTTAATTACTTATAAATATTTAAATACCCCCAAATGAAAAAACGATTGATTCATGAAATACATTTCGAAATCATATCGAAAACGGGAGCACACAAGTTAATAAAATAATTGGATGCAACCATTCTGACTTTAAAATTTTATTTTTTTTTGTTAAGATAATTTTCAACAAATGTATACTGCTTTATACATTATTCATATCGCAAAGCTACAATCGGATCCAGTTTGGAAGCCTTATAAGCGGGGTATAAGCCAGCAGCCAGCCCTACAAATGAACAAACAAAGATTCCCGCAATTACCCAGCCCCAGGGTATTACAAACCCTGTATGTAGTAACAATGCAACCAGGTTGCCGACTAAAATCCCTGAAATAATGCCAACAAAAGCACCTAAAAGACTGATCAATACAGATTCAAACAGAAATTGCGAGCGAATATCTTTTTTTGTACCTCCCAAAGCTTTTGCCAGGCCAATCTCCTTGGTTCTTTCATTCACAGCAACGAGCATGATATTCATTAACCCGATTGCAGCACCAATTAATGTAATGAGCGCAATGCCGATAGTTCCTTTTTCCAGAAAACCAAGGTTGGTAATCAATGCTTCGGCAATGCTATCACTTTTATCTATAAAAAAATTATTGTCATCTTTAACTTCCAGTTTCCGGATGGGCCGGAAAGTACCTTTTGCTTCTCCGGTAGCAACATCCATCAATTTCAAATCTGTTACTTTTACTGCTATCGTATAAGTTTTACTTTGTACAGAAAATATCCTCCTGATATTGTTATACGAGGTAATTATTATTTTACTGGTATTAAAAAAAGCACTGGATGTTTTTTCCTCCAGAACAGCTATAACCCTGTAGGGAATATGATCTACACTAATAACTGCATCTATTGCCTTTGACTTATTGTTGGGGAATAACCGCGATGCAACAGCACTTCCAATCATACAAACATTTCTTCCTGATTCAATTTCCGAAATGGTAAAATTTCTACCGGCAGCAATATTATACCCATTCATATCCAGATAATTCTCATCGCCTCCGTAAACATTTATATCCGGATTTGTTTTTCTGGTATTTGTATTCACTACTACAGCTGAAGGTCCACGTAGAGCCAGACTTACCTTTGCGGCCGGGAATGAATATCTTTCTTTAAAAGCCCGGGCTTCCTCGTAACTGATCGGGATGCCCATATTGGATTTTTTTTGTTTTAATGATGACTTTTTTGTTTTTTTTCTTTCGTCATCTCCCCCACCAAAAATATTCCGCTCCTTATAACGGATACTGAATGCATTGGACCCCATAGTAGAGAAACTGGAAGTCAGGCTGTTACTTGCTGCTTTAATTGCTGTAATAATGAGGATGAGTGCAAAAATACCCAACGCAATGATCATGATAGTAATTGCAGATCGAAGTTTATTGCCTTTTATATTTGTCCAGGAAAGTGCTAATGAATCTCTATTGGTCATAATTAATATTAACCCTAAAGATAAAAAAGCCTTAGAGGCTTTTTGAAAATAGTTTTATAAACGGTAATATCAATGGTATAGCCAACCTAATATCAATTCGGGGTAAACTCCCAGAACGATAATTAATGCAGCATTCAATATCAGTAAAATCCTGAAACCGTTGGATATTTCACTGGTTTGAATAAAATCTTCAGCGGGTTCTTTAAAATACATCGCCTGGATTATTTTGAAATAATAATAGGCACTTATAGCTGCAAAGATCACAGCAACAATAACAACCCAGAAATGATGCCCATTCTCAACTGCTGCCATGAGCATATAGAATTTGCTTTGGAATCCGGCAGTTAACGGTATACCTGTAAGAGAAAGCAAAAATATGGTAGCCGATAATGCCAGTATTGGATGCTTTTTAGATAACCCGTTAAAACCATCGATGGTAAAATCTTCCATCTTTATTAAAATGGAAAAAATGCCAATAGTTGCAATACTATAAGCTGCAGCATAAAGCACCAATCCTTCTTTGGCCCTTACATTTAATGCAAATAAGGCAAACAACATAAACCCAGCCTGTGCGATACTGGAATATGCCAGCATTCTTTTTACACTCTGCTGAAAAACGGCCGTAATATTTCCGATGAGTAAAGTGCTGATCAATATAAAAACAATAAGGGTCTGCCATTGAGTATGTATGGCCCCAAAAGCATTTTCAAAAAGCCTCACAAAGGCAAAAAATCCTGCCACTTTTACAATGGTACTCATAAAAGAAGTGAAAACGGTGGGTGCTCCATCATAAACATCCGGTGTCCAGAAATGAAAAGGAGCTGCTGATACTTTAAACGACATAGATACCATCAGAAAAACAAGTCCAACTAAGATCATTACTGGTAATTTTCCCGTTCCCAGCTGGATACTGTCTATGTAAAATGTTGCATTGGGCGAACCTCCGTAAATAAAGGCAATGCCCATCAGCATGATGCCGGTGGAAAATGCACCCATTAAAAAATATTTGAGAGCAGCTTCGTTGCTTTTTAAATTACGTTTATCACTTCCTGTTAGTATGTATAACGGAATGGACATGATCTCAATTCCAATAAACAGGATCAACAGGGTATTAAATGTTGCACACAGGGAAACGCCGCATAAAATAAAAAACAACAAGGCGAAATATTCCCCGACATGTGCACCCGTTTTTTCAATATCCCTGCCATTCAACAGAAAAAACATTGCAGTACAACCCAATGCCACTGCAATAAAAGTCAGATTAAAACTGTTGGTATGCAACATGCCGTGCACATCGATATTAAAAAAAGACCGTCCACTGTTCAGTTCAATCCCATTGGCGATAAAAAGCAAAGCAATCCCTGCCAATGCAAGGTATTTAGGCACTGATTTATTTTTAATAAATACAGCACTAAACATCATTACGATTCCCCAGATAGCCGATAATATAATTGCGTTCATAATTTAATGCTGCTGCTATTTTTTGCTTAACAGGATTGTTACAGATTCTTTGGTAATATCAATTAATGGCTGTGGATATACTCCAATGACAAAGATCAAACAAACTATAAATCCGAGTATTAATTTCTCATTCCATGAAATATCTTTCACCGATTCCGTTATCGAATTTGTATTACCATAAAATACTTTCTGAATCATATTCAAAGTATAAATTGCTGCCAAAATGATCCCGATCCCGGCAACCGCCGTATACCATATATTAAATTTGTATAAACCACTAAACATTAAAAACTCCCCGATAAATGCATTGGTTAAAGGCAAAGCAATATTTGCCAAAGCGATGATCACAAGCATAATGGTTAATACAGGTGCTTTGCTTGCCACTCCTCCCAGTTTTGAAATTTGTTTTACCCCCGTTTGCTTTTCAAGCAGGTCAATAACGATCCACAATCCGATAATATTAATTCCATGATTGAACATTTGTATCATAACACCCTGAACACTTAACTGATTCATGGCAAATAATGCAGCACACATCAATCCGATATGTGCAATGGATGAGTATGCAACCAGTTTTTTTAAATTATCCTGCAGGATTGCAATAAAGCTTGCATAAATAATTCCAATGATTGAAAGTATCATTACCACGTGACTAAACTTCACCGTTGCCAAAGGGAATAATGGGATCAACCAACGGATAACGGCAAACAGTCCCATTTTTACCATGATCCCACTTAATACCATCGTTACGGAAGTAGGCGACTGGTCATACGTATCCGGTTGCCATGTATGAAAAGGAAAGATGGGCATCTTTATGGCAAATGCAACAAAGAATAACCAGAACAACCAATTTTGTTCTGTGCCGCTCAGTGCTGCATTATAAAAAGAACTGATGGCAAAGGAATGGGCTGCAATGGTTCCGTCTTCAAATGTACGGTCGGGTGTATGCTGATATACATAAATGATACCGATAAGCATCAATAAAGAACCTGCAAAAGTGTATACAAAAAACTTAAACGTTGCCTGTATCCTTTTCTCTCCACCCCATTTGCTGCATAAAAAATAAACGGGAATCAAAGCCAGCTCCCAGAAAAAATAAAATAACAATGCATCCATTGAACAAAAAACACCCATCAGGCCGGATTGCGTAAGCATCATCAATCCAAAAAAAGAAGCAGCGTTCTTATAATTACTTTTATAAGTTGCTATAAATATAATCGGAAATGCAAGAGCAGTAAGGAAAGTAAGTAAACGGCCTGTTCCATCCAACCCGACAAAAAAAGTATTACCCAAATTATTCGGATAGTAATAATTTACGGCATTGAAGTTGACAAATTTTGTATCTGTATAAAATAAACTTGCAACAGACACTCCCAATATAATCAATGAGAAAAGTAATGCCATTGACCTGGCAGCCCGATCTCCTTTTGTAAAAAAACAAATGATGCCTGCCAATAAGGGCAACCAGATCAATAATTCAGGAAATGTAATATAACTACCCATTTTTTTACAAAAACAATTGTATGATAAATAAAATCAAAATTCCAATAACCATTAATAAAATATAGGCGCCTACCTGTCCGCTCTGCAACCACCTTAGTTGTCTGCTTCCATAATTTACCGCTTTACCGGTACCATTTACCAATCCGTCAATTACTTTTTTCTCTATGATATTATTAAAGAATGCAGACAAAGAGTTAATTGGTTTTGTTATAATGGCATTGTAGAATTCTTCAACATACCATTTATTTTCAAGCAGTTTTGTGAACCCGGTTGATACTGTTTCCGATTTTTGGTACTTGCTGAATTTGTTCCATGCAAATACCAAAGCGATGAATGCCGCGGCAACAGATATCCCCATCAGCATATATTCTTTTGAATGGCTCAGTGCATGTTTGGTAGCGATCGCATTGCTTTGTCTGAAGACCGGTTCCAAAAATGCTTCCAACCTGTGTCCGCCATGCATGAATATTTCCGGAATTCCTATCCATCCGCCAATAACCGCAAGGATGGCAAGAATGATCAGCGGAATAGTAATAGCTGCGGGACTTTCGTGTAAATGATGTTCCTGTTCCTGTGTGCCCCTGAATTTACCCAGGAATGTCATGCCATATAAACGGAACATATAAAATGCGGTCATTACTGCAGTAAATACGCCAACAGCCCAAAGGATCGGATTGTTTGCATATGCGGCTGCAAGTATTTCATCTTTTGAAAAGAAGCCGGAAAAAGGCGGCATTCCTGCAATGGCAAGACAGCCAAGTAAAAAAGTAAGA
Organism: Ferruginibacter sp.; assembly: GCA_037969135.1. GTDB lineage: Bacteria > Bacteroidota > Bacteroidia > Chitinophagales > Chitinophagaceae > Ferruginibacter. The sequence goes on along the minus strand of JBBKWV010000108.1, from coordinate 12,635 downwards.
TGTGTAATACTCATGTATTTTTTCAACCCGCCCATATTACGCATATCCTGTTCACCCCCCATGGCATGTATCACACTTCCAGCTCCGAGAAACAACAATGCTTTAAAGAATGCGTGGGTCATTACGTGGAATACAGCACCGGTATATGCTCCAACACCTAAAGCCAGAAACATATATCCCAACTGGCTAACTGTAGAGTATGCCAGTACTTTTTTGATGTCGTTTTGCTTCAAGGCAATGGTAGCAGCCAGAACAGCAGTTGCCAATCCGGTGATGGCCACAACGTGTTGGGTTAAAGGCGCCATTATATATAATATATTGCTACGGGCGATCATGTAGATGCCTGCAGTTACCATTGTTGCAGCATGTATCAACGCACTCACAGGTGTTGGACCTGCCATTGCATCGGGCAACCAGGTATACAAGGGAATCTGTGCACTTTTGCCGGTGGCCCCTACAAATAATAATAAAGTGATACCGGTTTTATCTGCAAGTGAAAGTTTGTCGAGACTTACTTGACTGAAAATTTCATCAAAACTCACAGTACCCAGTTTTGAAATGAGCCAGAAAACAGCCAGCAAAAAACCCAGATCGCCGATGCGGTTCATGATGAATGCTTTCTTTCCAGCATTGGTATAATCATTGTTTTTAAACCAGTAACCGATCAGCAGATAAGAACAAAGCCCTACTCCTTCCCATCCAATGAACATGATCACATAATTGGCTCCCATAACCAATAAAAGCATGGAAAAAACAAACAGGTTTAAGAAGGAAAAATACTTGGCGAAATCTTTGGATGGCTCTTCATGCATATAAGAAGTGGAGTACACATGAATTAAAAAACCTACCCCTGTAATGATCAGCAGGAATAAAGATGAAAGCGGATCGATCTTAAAAGCAAATGCGATCTTTAATGATTCAATATTGATAAAGTTGAAGTAATGTACAACTTCTGAATGGCCGTTTTTTACTTCGATAAAAACATAAATACTCAACAGAAATGAAGCAAATATTACCGCACTTCCCACAAAACCGGAAACTGCTTTAGATAAAATATTGCGTCCGGCACCATTGATAATAAAACCGATTAAGGGCAGTATTGGTATTAGCCAGACAATTTGTAAAAAGTTACTCATAATTATTTTTGGTCATCAATTCTTTAGCCTGTTTAAAAAATTCACATCTACTGAATGTGTATTCCGGTATAACATTACAATAATGGCTAAACCAACACTTACTTCGGCAGCCGCCACTACCATAATAAAGAATACAAATATTTGTGCATCACTTACATAAGTTGGTGATGCTTTTACTGCCTCACTCATAGCATGCATTTTAGAAAATGCTACCAGCAATAAGTTTACTGCATTCAGCATCAGTTCCACACACATGAAAATAATGATGGCATTTCGGCGCACCAACACTCCAATAATACCTATGGTAAATAAAGTAAGTGCTAAAATGATATATGCTTTTATATCCATGGTGATTTAATCTTTTTTTCCAATTACAACAGCACCAATCATGGCACTTAGAAATAATACACTACTGATCTCAAAAGGCAATACATAATTTGTAAACAATACTTTTCCCAAATTACTGATTAGCCCCTGATCGCCGATCTTCATCTGAACTGGCATTTGTGCATCCATTTTCATCAAAGCTGATAATAAAACCAACAACAATGATCCTCCCGAAACTACAGCAATTAACAGCATACGCTGATTCTTTACCGGTTCCATTTCTTTATTTAAATTCATGAGCATAACAACGAAAAGAAATAGCACCATGATGGCTCCGGCATAAACAATGATATTAACAATGGCCAGAAACTGGGCGTTTAATAAAATATAATGCCCGGAAATACTAAAGAAAACAACGATGAGCCATAAAATGCTGTAAACAGGATTTTTGCTGCTGATCATCATAATGGCACTGCCAACAGCCATGACTGATAATAAAATAAAAGAAAGCGTAGTAATATTCATTTGTTGCTTTTAACTAATTAACCACATCTTTTTTTGCCCTGTTACCCAAAGCTTTTTTATAAGCTTCCGGATCTTCTTTTGGATGAGGTATCAGCAAATCTGTTTTATTATAAATAAATTGTTTGCGTTCGAAATCAGCCGGTGTAAATGTTTCACTCAGGTAAATTGCGTCCTTTGGACAGGCTTCTTCACACAATCCACAAAAGATACAGCGAAGCATATTGATCTCATATTTGGCTGCATATTTTTCCTCTCTATATAAATGTTCTTCGCCTGATTGCCTTTCTGCTGCTTCCATTGTTATGGCTTCCGCCGGACAGGCAACTGCACACAATCCGCAAGCAGTACAGTTCTCACGCCCGTCTTCATCCCTGTTTAATATCTGCAACCCACGAAATACCGGGCTGAATGGCCGTTTCTTTTCAGGATAATTTATCGTAGGCTTCTTCTTGAAAATATGGCTGAAAGTAATGAGCATGCCTTTAATGATCGCAGGAAAGTATAACCGCTCCCACAAACTCATTGGTTTGCGGTTTACATTCTTTATTCTATTTGTTAATGCTTGCATTTATAAAAGGTTTGCAAAAATAATGTTTTATAGTTCTGCGCTATTTATTAAAATATAAAATTAATCCGCCTGTCAGCAACATATTGAATAATGCCAATGGTATCAATATCCGCCACCCCATATGCATTAGCTGATCGTACCTGAATCTTGGAATCGTCCACCTTACCCACATAAATAAAAATATAAATAAAACCACTTTGAACATCAGGGCAAAAATACCCAAAACAGCTGCTAAGTTAGGTGCCAGTGTTGATTCATCCAGAAAAGGAATATCATATCCACCAAAGAATAATGTGGCCATGATCACACTGCTGATGAACATATTGATATATTCTGAGAATAAATAAAATCCCAGTTTCATGGAAGAATATTCTGTATGATACCCGCCGATCAGTTCATTTTCTGCTTCGGGTAGATCAAAGGGTGTCCGGTTACATTCAGCAAATGCACAAATCAAGAATATCAAAAAGCCCAGGGGCTGGTATATAATATTCCAGTGAGTTGTTTGTTGCTGAACAACCATTTCTTTAAGGCTAAGTGTTCCCGTTACCATTAGTAATGCAATTAGCGAAATCCCCATTGCCAGTTCATAACTGATGATCTGAGATGCAGCTCTTAATCCGCCCATCAGAGAGAATTTATTGTTGCTTGCCCAGGCTCCGATCATGATACCATAAACACCAAGGCTCACTACACCAAACACAAATAATATTCCGATATTGATATCTGCAATTTGCAAAGAAATGTCCCGTCCGAATAATTGCAATTTATCCCCCCATGGAACTACTGCACTGGTCATAATGGCTGTAAGCATTGCCAGACAAGGACCAAGGATAAATAAAAATTTAGATGAAAAACTGGGAATGATCTCTTCTTTGAAAAATAATTTCAACCCGTCTGCCATTGGCTGTAACAGTCCGAAAGGACCTGCCCTGTTTGGACCGCGTCTATCCTGCAGGATCGCAGCCACTTTACGTTCTGCAAAAGTTGCGTACATGGCTATCACCAATGATGCCATCACAACAACAATTATCAATACCAGTTTTTCAACAATCAATGCAAGGTCTACTGCTAAAAGCATAATTTCTATTAATAAATTTTTAATCTACTTCGTTTGTCTGCTCCTCACTGCTGTGGGGTTTTAAACCCCATTGCCTGCTCTCTCCATCGCCAATAATATGTTGCCCTGCATTTTTAAAATCATTATTGTGTGCAGGCCTGTCTATTTCACTTAAAAGAATGCCCGGATTATTCACCTCACTTACGTTGTGAATATTCATCAGTAATTTGGGTTCTAATCCTTTCATCACTTTCCGGATGGTTTCTTTGGGCATTTCCAATACATCATATTTGTTTGCACCGATCACTGAATGCCGGCTGATCGTGGTAAGGCCTTCAATTGTCCAGTCGCTGGTCCTCTTTTTTTCAAAGCGGCAGGCATTACATATCCAGCCGGGATTCCCTTCATAGCTTTGCACCTCACCCCACTGATCCTTACGTACTGTAACCCTGTACACTTCATCACCTCTCAGCCATAAAGTAGCTTTACCACAACAGGCAGGATTTTCACAATTGCGGTGAGCGTCTACAGGTTTTGTAAACCATACCCTGTTCTTAAAACGAAAAGTTTTATCTGTTAATGCACCAACAGGGCATACATCGATCATGTTCCCACTAAAGTCATTGTCAATTGCTTTCGAAATATACGTGGATATTGCTGCATGGTCACCCCTGTCAACGATACCGTGTACACGCTTATTTGTTATCTGATCTGCAACATAAGTACAACGATAACAAAGGATACACCTTGTCATGTGCAACTGAATGTACGGGCCGATGTCTTCTTTTACAAATGTGCGTCGTGCAAATTTATATCGTGTTCCTTCCTTGCCATGTTCGTATCCCAGATCCTGCAAATGACATTCGCCGGCCTGGTCACAGATAGGGCAATCGAGCGGGTGATTTATCAATAAAAATTCCACCACACCATGTCTTTCATCTTCAACTTTTTCACTCGTCATATTTTTAACAACCATCCCATCCATAACAGTTGTGCGGCAACTTGCCACCAGTTTTGGCATTGGCCTCGGATCTGCTGCAGAACCAGCAGCTACTTCAACAAGGCATGTACGGCATTTCCCGCCACTGCCTTCCAGTTTGCTGTAATAGCACATGGCAGGAGGAGTTACATCGCCCCCGATCTGCCTTGCAGCATTGAGTATTGTTGTACCCACCGGAACATCAACAGTAATGTTATCGATGGTAACTTTGAATGTTTTTATTTCTTCAGACATATTTTTATTTTTAACCTCTTCGATGCAAACTGCCATTAAAAATATAATGATCTTTTGCGTAATTGCCTCTGGGAGGTTTTACTTAAGCCGGCTCCGGCACATATATCGGATCTGCGTAATGTGCCAGACCATAATTTTCTGTCAAACATTTTTCCGGGTTATTTACATGCCATTCAAATTCATCCCTGAAATGCCTGATGGCAGCAGCAACCGGCCAGGCAGCAGCATCACCCAACGGGCAGATCGTATTTCCTTCGATCTTGCGCTGAATATCCCAAAGCAAATCTATATCTGACATCTCCCCTTTTCCTTCATCAATATTTTTCAATATCTTTTCCATCCAACCGGTTCCTTCCCTGCAGGGAGAACATTGTCCGCAACTTTCATGGCGGTAAAACCTGGCCAGTGTATATGTATTTTTTACCACGCACTGGTCTTCGTCCAACACAATAAATCCACCGGAGCCCATCATGCTCCCTGTTGCAAATCCGCCATCAGATAAACTTTCATAGTTCATCAATCTTTTATCACCTTTTGCTGTTGTCAATAACAGATTCGCAGGCAAAATGGGAACTGAAGATCCGCCGGGGATACACGCTTTCAGTCTTTTACCATTTGGGATACCACCGCAATATGCATCACTGTAAATAAATTCTTCAACAGAAATGGTCATATCTATTTCATAAATGCCCGGCTTATTGATATTACCACAGGCGCTGATCAGTTTTGAACCGGTACTTTTTCCAACTCCGATTTTCGCATAAGCATCTCCGCCTTCGTTTACAATTGGTACAACTGCAGCAAGTGTTTCCACATTATTCACAACTGTCGGGCAATCCCACAAACCTTTTACAGCAGGGAACGGAGGCTTGATCCTTGGGTTGCCTCTTTTACCTTCAAGACTTTCCAGCAAAGCGGTTTCTTCTCCACAGATATAAGCACCGGCACCCCGGTGAACATACATTTCAAGATCATATCCGGAGCCCAAAATATTCTTTCCAAGAAAACCATTCTTTTTTGCTTCACCAATGGCTTCTTCCAGAATATCCGCAATCCATGCATATTCTCCCCGGATGTATATGTAACTGGTATTGCTACCCAACGTGTACGCAGAAACGATCATTCCTTCTATTAAAATATGCGGAATAAATTCCATCAGGTAACGGTCTTTAAAAGTGCCGGGTTCGCTTTCGTCGGCATTACAAACCAGATAGCGCGGAATGCCATCCGGCTTGGCCAGGAAACTCCATTTTAATCCTGTAGGAAATCCGGCCCCGCCACGCCCCCTGAGTCCGCTTTTCTTTACTTCCTCCAGTACATCCGCAGGTTGCATTTTAATTGCTTTTTCTACACTACGATAGCCACCTTCACGGCGATATACTTCGTATGTACGAATGCCTTCAACATGTGCTTTTTCTAATAATAATTTTCTGCTCATCCGCCGGTTATGATTTTTTTATTAGGCTTTCAAAGCCTGTCTTGCAAAAAGAATCCAACGATTCCCTTTTTTCACCCACACTTCCAACACATTCAAATGATAAACAACTCTTGTGTTCTTAAATGTAACGTCGACATCTGCTACAAAACGAACACTGGCCATGTTGTTATTCATCAGTACTGAAATGCTGTCTTCTTTATAACTATGATAAATAATGTACCCTGACTGCAGGTTTTTCATCATTTCACTCTTTGATTCCAGCATTCCATTACTGTGCCCGTAACTCAATACTTTATCTGTTTGCTGGTTGATAGAAACAATGTTTTTACTAACCAATGCCTGGTGAAATTCTTTAGCTGTTTTAATTAATTTTTCATCATCTGTTTGTGCATGGCAGTTAACAGCGATTAATAAAAACAATATTGCAAATAACTTTTTCAATTTGATTTTGCCCTGCATTCTGCAATGATGGCATCTACTTTATCTTTGGTTAAATGTTCTTTATAAATTTTCCCAAGTTGCATCATAGGTGCATATCCGCAGGCCCCTAAACATTCCACAGTTTTTAATGTAAACATTCCATCGGCAGTTGTTTCACCAACTCCGATGTTTAGTTTCTCTTTAATATATGCAATAATATCATCACTGCCGTTTATCATGCAAGGCCCTGTCTGGCAAACCTCGAACATATATTTCCCCACAGGTTTTAAATTATACATGCTGTAAAAGCTGGCTACTTCATACACTTCTATCGGTTCAATGTTTAACAGAGAAGCTACATAATCCATTACCGGAACATCAAGCCATCCACCAAAATTATCCTGTGCAATATGCAAAACCGGTAGCAATGCACTCTTTTGTTTGCCTGCAGGATAATGCTGAATTATTTTTTGAACCTCTGCTAATTTTTCATCATTAAATTTCAACACAGTATTTTCTATTTTAAATTTTGAATGCTAAATTTTAAATGGCTGTTCAATTCAACATTTAAAATTCAACATTTATCATAGTTTATTAAGCATCCAGTTCTCCCGCAATCAAATTCAAACTACTCATTGTTATTACGGCATCGCTCAGCATTCCGCCTTTTATCAATTCCGGATATGCCTGATAATATATAAAACAGGGCCTGCGGAAGTGAAGCCTGTAAGGCGTTCTGCCTCCATCACTGATCAGATAAAAACCCAGTTCACCATTTGCCCCTTCAACGGAACTGTATATTTCACCCGCCGGCATATTTGTTTCACCCATTACAATTTTAAAATGATAAATGAGTGCTTCCATTTTGGTATACACATCCTGTTTTGGAGGAAGATAATAAGCAGGAGAATCTGCGTGAAACACTTCTGCATCTGCGCCTTTAAATTCTTTTACTTTTTTATAAGCCTGGTTGATGATACTCAGGCTCTGCCACATTTCTTCATTCCGAACGAGGAATCTGTCATAACAATCTCCCGTTGTACCAACTGGAATGGTAAAATCAAACTCTTCGTAACTGCTGTAAGGGCTGTGAACCCTGACATCATAGTCAACACCTGTAGCTCTTAAGTTTGGACCGGTAAACCCATAATTCAAAGCACGTTCTGCCGAAATGGGGCCGCAACCAATGGTGCGGTCCATAAATATCCTGTTGCGGTTAAATAAATTTTCAAATTCTTTTAACTGCTTTGGATATTCCGCTAGAAATTTATCTAATTTTTCAAAAGCTGTCCTGGTAAAATTCCTTTCGAAGCCACCAATGCGGCCAATGTTTGTCGTTAGCCGGGAACCGCACACTTCTTCATAGATCTCATATATCAACTCACGGAATTGCATAACGTATAAAAAGCCAGTATAGGCTCCGGTATCAACCCCAACGATAGAATTACAGATCAGGTGATCTGAAATTCGGGCCAGTTCCATGATAATGATCCTGAGATAATCTACCCTTTTAGGAATGGTAACTCCCAGCAATCTTTCGCAGGTAATATGCCAGCCCATATTGTTGATGGGGGATGAACAATAATTCAACCTGTCGGTAAGAGGAGTGATCTGATATAAAGGCCTGCGTTCTGCAATTTTTTCAAATGCCCGGTGTATATAACCTACTGTTGAAGTGGCTTCCAGTATGCGCTCTCCATCCAATTCCAGAATATTTTGAAATACACCATGTGTGGCCGGGTGAGTTGGCCCCAGGTTTAAAGTGGTAGTCTGTTTTTCTATACTTCCTTCAGGTAAAAGAATATGTTCACTCATAATTTCATAAATCAATTTGCAGATCTGACTCTCCGGAAATAATTTAACTATATCAATCCCGAATTTTCAAATCAATTCATTATCGGCCAAACATTTCGTCATCTTTATCAATCCTGGTCTGATCTTCCAAAGGAAATTCTTTTCTCATTGGAAAATAATCCATCTCATCAACATTTAAAATCCGTATTAAATTCGGATGTCCTACAAAGTTTACCCCATAAAAATCAAAGGTTTCCCTTTCCATAAAATTGGCAGACATGTATAATGCGGTTGCACTGTACACATCCGGTGTTGTTATGTCTGTAAATACTTTAAACCTGATCCTGCAATTATCAACCAGGTTGTGCAGGTGATATACAACTGCCAGTTCCTCTCCTTTATTATCGGGGTAATGCACAGCCTGCAAGTCGGTCAGGAATCTGAACTTCAATTCTTCATCATCAAATAAAAATTGCAATACTTTTAAATTATTTTCTTTGGATGCAGTAAAAGTAAGCATCCCATAAGTTTCTTGCCAATCTGTAAGGATATCTGCAAATTTATCGGTAAGCCTTTGTTTTATTCTATCGTTCGTTAAAGCCATAAATTTTTAAAGTAAAAAAGTATAATCCTACAGTAAAATAAATTTTTAATTTTATGTTTATTCTTATTGAATTCCATAACTCTGCATCAGTTCCTTGTATTGATCACTATGCCGCCTTCTCAATCCTTCCGCATTTACCAAATCCTGGATTTTCAAAAAACCGTCCAGGATTGCTTCGGGCCTTGGCGGGCAACCGGGAACATATACATCTACCGGAATCACCTGGTCTATTCCCTGAAGAACAGAATAGGTATCAAAAATACCACCACTGCTGGCACAAGCTCCAACAGAAAGTACCCAACGGGGTTCTGCCATTTGCAGATAAACCTGGCGAAGTACTGGTCCCATTTTTTTTGAAATGGTACCCATAACCATTAAAAGATCGCATTGTCTTGGTGAAAAACTCATCCGCTCTGCGCCAAATCTGGCTATATCGTAATGACTGGCGGCTGTGGCCATAAATTCAATTCCACAACATGAGGTAGCAAAAGGCAATGGCCAGATAGAATTTTTACGGGCAAGGCTGACCACTTTTTCGAAATTAGTAGCCATAAATCCTTCTCCCATATACCCTTCAGGTATACCTTCAAATTTTAATGTATTGTTATATTGGACCGGACGAGACATATTAATTTTTTAGTTTGATACTTTGAAGATTAAACAAATAAAATCATGTTTAGTTTTAGTATGCCAGTATCTTCAAATGGATTTATATCCAAATGCTTATTCTTCCCATTTTAATGCGCCTTTTTTAAAAATATATATAAATCCAGCTAAGAAAAGCCCGACAAATAATACAACTGCTTTAAACCCATCCCAGCCCAGTTCCCTGAAATTTACTGCATATGGATAAAAAAAGATCACTTCCACATCAAACAATACAAATAAGATTGCAACCAGAAAATACTTGATAGCCATTGGATGCCTGGCATTTCCCCGGATCTCAATGCCACTTTCAAAATTCTGCAGTTTATCTTTTGTATTTCTTTTGGGGCCCAGAAAATTGGAACCAATAATGATAGTGACAATCAGCCCGATTGTAAAAATCAATTGAAGCACTATCGGTAAATAATTTTCAGCATTGCTCAGTTGGGCCTGTAATAAGAAAAAATGCATATATGAGTACTCTTATATTAAGTGGCAAAAATAAGACAGCTATATTAATATACAATGATGAAAAAAAGAATTTAAAAAATAAAAGCCCGTTATGCTGATAACGGGCTTTTATTCTTATTGATCGGGATTAGTTTTTATTGGCTGTTGCAGATGGCTTTGATTTAGCTGCCGGCTCTTTTTTTGCAGGAGTATTCGGGTTATTTTTAGAGATAAATTCTTTGTAAGTTTTTAGTTGTGAATCTGTAGAATCGATCATCAATCCCTTATCTACATAAACCAAAGCCGTATCCTGGCTTTTTCTCACATTGTAATAATACCCGATAAAGAATTTATAGGCATTCATCAATCTTGTTTTTGCATTTGGTTTTTCGGGATCAGCTTCTCCAATTTCCACAGTTTTCAGGTAGTAAGGAACTGCTAAACCCATAGCCCCGGTAGAATCAATAATCGCACTTGCATTGCCTAACATATAAAAACCCATGATATCATCCGGATATTTTTCTGCATACTTTAAAAAATATTTATTGGATGAGTCATATTCATTTGATACATAAAAATTATATCCGGCGTTGAACAAGTCAACATTGCTGTAATTTTTCTTTATGTCTATGACCTTACCATACCAGATTGCAGCCTCTTTGCTTCTATTCTGTGCACTGTAAGCCTTTGCCAAAGATTTAAGATAACTTACCTTGTTTTCTTCCAAAGTATCAAGTTGTACTGCCATTTCCACCAATTCTCCAACCCTTGTTTCATTACCGGGAAACTTTAGCAATAAAGTTGCATAAGTAGCATAATCTCCGCCTTCTAATTTTTCTTTTTTCTGGCGTTTAAAATATTCTTCAAAATTTGATTTTGCCAGTGCAGAATCGCCCAACCTGTTATAGGCAAAAGCTTTTAACTGAAATAATTTTGGATATGGATTTTCCCCATCTTTTACAATACATTGATCAGCTTTTAAAATGGCATCATTAAATAACCCCTGGGCATATTTCATGGATGCCCTGTAGGAGCATGCTTTCGGATCGTCATCTGAATTTGTAAGATATTTATCAAGGTATTCTGCACTTTTAACAACATTGCTCTCATAATAATAGCTGAACAAAGTATTATAAACGGGTGCAAATTTCGGGTCTTTAGCAATGGCATCGTTATAATACTTCATATAGAGATCTTGCTGTCCAACACCCTGGGTTTGGTATACACGACCTATACGATAAATGGCCCTTGCATAATTGGGGTCAATCTCCAATGCTTCATTATATGCCTGAATTGCATTCCCACCATCAGCAAATTTTCGGTAAGCATCGCCCATATTTACCCATACATCCGGGTCTTTAAACTTTTTAATCTGGGTTGCTTCTTTTAATTTATCAATAGCATATGCAGCATCACCATTTTTAGAATCGGGATTTGCATTGGCAAAACCGATCGCATTTAAAACATCTATACTTTTTCCTTTACTTAATGATACAGCTGTTTCAAAACGACTCCGTGCATCTGGTTTTTTCCCTTCAATCAATTCTATGTGTCCCATTCCGACTATCAATAATGGGCTGTTTGGATTGGTAGATAGCTTTGACTGGTATAATGCTCTTGCATCTGCGAGATCTTTTTCTGTTCTTTCATCTGGTCTGATATAAGACTGTCCTAACCAATAAGCAGCCTCCTCATTAGCAGGGTCGGCGTTTAATATCTTCTGAAAAACAACTTTTGCACTATTAAATCTTTCGTAATACATAAAGTTTTTCCCATCATCCATACTTTGTCCATTTCCAATGTTTGCAAAAAGGATAAAAACAAAAACCATAATACCAGATGTCAACTTATTCTTCATTTTCTTCATTTTTAATTTATTCATATTGTTATAGAACTGTTGCAATAATATAAAAATTTATAACCAAACAGTTAATGTCTTATACTAATTTATTCATAATTTTTGATTGATCTTTACTTTTCTGATATCAAAATCCATCATCGTACCAAGGTAAGCCCTCCTGAAAATCAATTGTCCTCTTTCGTATTTCAGAAAATCTACGAATCCTGATCCTAGCCCGTAATAATTCTCTTTTATGATATAATACAAACCACGTACCAAAGGATATCGTCTTGTTGAAATGCTCTCCTGCATTGGTTTTACATATGGAGAATCCTTACACAGGTCACATTGAACGTAGGCAATTTTCACTTTCTTTAACATATTCAAATGAGCTGTATCTTCCGGGTTCCCTATCCAACTTATACCAACAAATCCAATAGCGTCTCTATTTGCTGCAACATAATCCAACACTTCCTTGCTGTTTTTTGCTGCTTTAACTACAGATGTATCAAATTTTTCAGTTTTTAAAATAGAATCACTGATATATCGTACGGTACTTGTTGCATTCAATCCATCAAAAACAATGGTTTGGTT
>JBBKWV010000107.1:0-8738 GCA_037969135.1 Ferruginibacter sp. | reverse complement strand
TAACGCAGGGCAACATAATCGAGGCCGTACATAAATTTATAACTGCGGAACATTTGTTCGCCCCAGAGTTTTGCCGCTCCGTAAAAAGTTTGGTTGTTATATGGGTTGTCTGTTTCAGGTGTAGGAAAATGCTGTGCCAGTCCGTACACTGAAGCACTGGAGCTATAAACTACTTTTTTAATCTTATGTTTCACACAAAGATTTGCCACATCGAATGTACATTTCAACATTACTTCAAAACCAACCACAGGATCTGCGGCACAGGAATTGATGCGCAGGGCAGCCATGTGAAAAACATAATCGCAACCGGCAATACATTTTTCCAGCAAAGCTGTTTCGCGGATATCGCCTTCGATAAATTCTACCAATGGGTTGTTGATGAAATTTTTCATATTGGCAAAACTGCCCCTGATGAGGTTATCAATGATGATGATCTTTTTGGGATTGTGTGGAATCAATTCTTCTACTACATAAGAGCCGATGAAACCGGCACCACCGGTAATGAGTATGGTACTGTCTTTGATCTTATCAAACATGTTGTGTATTGTTTAAGCTTAAAATGATGATACCGGTAAGTATCATGGAAAAACCAATGAAGGAAACAAAATTGATATTGTCTTTAAAAATGAAGTATCCTGCAATGATCGTGAGTACAAAATTAATACCGGTTGAAACCGGAATAATAAAAGTAAAGTCGCCCTCAGACAAAGCTTTGAACATTACCAGGGCAGAAATAAAGATCAGGCCAAATGCAGCAATCACCTGATAGTCGAGCAGGAAACTGATCCATTGTTTCATTTCAGTGAGCGGTCTGGATTTAACCTTCCATTTAATAATGGCGGCACCAGAAACATTCAGCAGTGCATATAAGGCACAAAAAGCGATCGTACGTATCAATGTTTATTTATTTCTATGATTTCGTCAATAATAAAAACCGGTCTTTTCCGGCTGGCATCAAGGGTTCGCCAAAGATATTCGGCAATAATACCCAATGCAATATTTGTAATGCCAAATCCCAGAAATAATATGGAAGTCAGAGCAGGCCAGCCAGTTGCAAGGTCATCGAATAAAATCTTCCGGGTTACGATATAAATTGTCCAAAAAATTCCGATCACAAAAAATATGATTCCCATCATTGAAACAAACCTGATAGGAGTATATGAAAATGCAATAAAAGAATCAATTAATAATTTAATCTTTTTTGAAAGTGTCCATTTTGATTTACCAGAAAACCGGTCTTTTTTTTGGTAACCTACAACTTCATGCTTAAATCCAAAACTTAAAAGCTGTAACAATATAGATGAATTATTTTCAACATTATTATTCATCAATTTTTTCATAGTTGCGTCAATCATAAAGATGTCGAAGCCTCCTTCCGGATAACTGGCTATTGCATATTTTCTGATTAAGAAAGTATAAAACCTGGAAAACGATTTTTCGAAGAAACCAACTTTATCAACATTTGTTCTTTTCGCAATAACAAACTTCTTACCTGAGCGATTCATTGCCTCAAGCATGTCCTTGATCAATTCCAAAGGATTCTGCAAATCCGAACTGGTTTGAGTAACGATATCAAAACTTGTATGTTGCAAGGCGGCCCTGAATGCAATATGTGAGCCCTGGTTTTTGGACAATTGAATAAGCTTGCATCTGCAAACAAAATTTTGTTCAATTAAAACGTCCCGTGAATTATCCGTTGAACCATCATTTACAAAAATGACCTCCAATTCTATTCTCCCTTTATTGCTTTCGGCAAATGCGTTTATCTCATTACAAAGGACTGGAATGTTTTCGCTTTCATTCAGAAAGGGAATGATCAGGCTTATCTGGTTACTGTTCAAATTATTTTATGAATTTTTTGAAGACAGCCGGAGTACCGGCATATAAAGACCAAGGTTTGAAATCTGTTTTGCTAACCACACTGCTTGATGCAATCACAACACCTTCAGGGAATACAACATTCGGCAAAATGAGCGACTGTGCTCCAATCCAGCAATGAGAACCTATCAGGATATCACCCAATTCTTCGGGATATATTTTATCAAGCAGGTAACTTTTTTTTCCGGGTCCGCTACTGGTAAGTAATAAAGTAAAATGAGCGATAACGGAGTAATCACCTATTTCGATTCGCCCGCCGGTTGCTTCCCCAAACACTCCATGAGAAAGCCAAACATCTTTTCCAATCAGCACAGGATTATTTTCATCTGAAGAATACAGGTTTATATTCCTGCTGATTTTGGTATTATCTCCGATCACAACATTTTTCAAAGAAACACCTTCATTGATGATAACGTTTTCTCCACACTTCACGTTACAAAGATTGGTTTCAGCAGATATTTTACAATTAGCGCCAGTTAAGACATTTTCACTTCTATAAATCATGGAGTAAATTAATATAAATCTTAAACTGATTATGCGGAATCATTCTTCCATTTCATTTTAACGCCGACATTTAAAGAGGGTTAATAATCGTTGGTGCAGGCGAAGCAAAAGTATCTATATAAGAATCATAAAAATTTGTGCCCTTATAATATTTTGATACGACCCTATTAGTTGCAAGAATTGTATTTTTTATCAATGTTGGATTTAAGGGTACTTTATTATTGTTAACCACTAATGATGCAACATTTTTATTTGTTGTAGTATCAAATTCTAATATTCTGTTTACATAAGTAGACCCAGTTAAGCTTGGATCAGGATAAATTGTATTATCAGTAAATATAATGCTATTGATATCTCCAGTTGCATCAATCTTTACTGCATTCCTGAAATAAGAATAATGTGTGAACCCATACGCATTCATATCAAAAATATTGTTTTTGATCTCTGCATCATATGGCTGGTCTAAAAGTAAGCCCCCATATCTAGAATGAATAGTAGGTAATTGATTTCCTTCAACAGTAATTTTTGAATTAGGATAGCCTTTTAAAGTTACACCATAAAATCCAGGTGGGTAGTAAACTGGAGGAGGGCCAGCAATATAATAATTTCCATAATCTAAATAATATGTTGAATTACTAACATCTTCATCACTAAAAAAAGTATTATTTCTAAAAACTAGATCTTTAAATGCAAAAAGTAAAATACCACCAAGGGTTTTTGCAATATTGTTATTTTCGAAGAATAAACTTTTAACCTGGTCAGAAAATGCGCTGTTTGATGCCATAATAAGATACCCATTACGAAAATAATTACCTGTACAAATATACTCCTGTACGGTTACTTTATTGCCGATATGAAGGTTTGTACAAAAATATACGCTGTTGTTAATTACAGATATTGACCTGAATAAAAAAACAGTTGTATTTGAACTATTAAGGTTTGTAATGCTTTCAATCTCCAGTAAAGGATTGTTTTGTATGGCAACATGCTGGCTTTTGGGGCTAGATGAAATCGGATAAAGATACCCTTTTGAAAAAACAAAAGAATTAGGCAATGTAGACTGCATTTTAGTCCAAAGATTTATTCTTTTATCAAAATAAATAAGACTACCTACGACATATGTTTGAGTTGTGTCATACTTTCCACTTAATAAAACACCGAATTGGGTAAGATTTTTTATACTATAGATCTTCAATGAACTCAATTCAGTTGTAATTCCAATTAAAATTCGAGACTTGGTTCCACCTATAAAAAAATTATTATTAATATTTAAAGAAGCCGACCCTTCCATTTCAACCAGACCGCTCTGAGGTGCTATAATTGTATTACCTGAGATTTCCACCATTCCTTCATCATCTACAACTTTTATCAGTACAACAGGGCAGGAAGTGCTTATACTGCTTTCTGTGAATTTAGTTACCGAATTATTATTAAATGTGGAATTACCACCTGAAATATATACTGCCTGCTGAGTAATATCGAGATAAACATTGTCATTAACAATGGCTGAACCCGAAGTTCTGATTATAGATGTATTAAAATTGGCGCCAGGATTCAAGGGTCTTACGCGAATAAAAGTATTACTCGTAACCGATTGTGTTATCTTTCCTTGCCAAAAGCCAGCCGTATTATTCGGAGTTGCCATAAAAAGAAAGAAAGCTGTAATCATTGTATAACAATCATGTACGTTATTGCCACTTATAATAGTAGACAATGAGGGTGGTGCTGCCCAACATATAGATTGATGGATGTAAGAAAAATCATTGTCAACTATATTAAAATTTCTGAAACGAAGCGTTCCGTTATAATCATAAACATTATAGAACCAGGAAGCATTTGCAGGTGGAGTAGTGCCTCCATAACTCATAGATGATATTACCCTGTTACAGTTTTTAAACCGACATCCCAAGATGCTGAAAATATCACTTGTTTGATGTGCCTGGGGTTGTTGAATATTGAAAGGAGAAAATAAATAAAAACTTGTGTTATCAAAGATGATGTCTTTCACGATCATATTCCCCATTGAACAAAAACCCCCTCCTGAAGTAACCGCTACCCCAGAATATGAACCACTGAAATAGCGTGACCAAACTGATCCTGTTCTTTTAAGTATAGTTCCTTGTACATACCAAACGTCATTTGGGCTACCAGAGCCTACATTAAAATTTGTTGAGCCCCCGGCAGAGTTAATCCCATTTACATATTTAAGGTTTAAGTGAGCAAAGCCACCAGCGTAATAAAAATAAGTATGTTTCGATACAACATAGAGACCATCATAGGCATTGTTTGTTACTCCAGGGTCACCTACAGTAACATCTAATTCAGTAACATATCCCAAAGCTTTTACCTGCGCCAGTGTTAAGTTAGATACAACACCAGAAGTTGTTATGTTAACATATGCCCCAAGGTCTAATTCACCGGTACCGGTAAGTGGTGTGCTGAAATCTGAATGAATTGCAGGTCCTTTAATATCAATTTGATAAACCCCTGATTCTGGCTTACGTTTAGTTACATCTAGTTTTGCAGGAACAGCAAAATTTGTTGCAGCAACATATCCACTAGATCCCATTTCGTACGAGGTAATAATTGTCTTGTTTCTTACACCTGCAATTTCAAGATCAAAATTTCCAAAGTCATGTTGGAAATTCATAGGAAGGCAAAAGGTCCCTTCTGGAAAATAAACCCTTTTGTTAAACCTTTTACACGCTTCCATCCAATCTTTAAGGTAATCGGGTGTATTAGCAGTATCTATTTTTCCATCCCCATTAATCCCAAACCATTGAGGCATTATATCGCCTTCGTACTGGCGTACCCAAACCCCGAAAGGCGCAGTGCCAAATGTAGATGTAAAGACGATGCCATTGTCTGCAACATAGCCTGCCGTGGAAGGGAAGTATGAAAACATCCCTCCCTTCAAAGAATCTAACCAATACACAACATCTGAGGTTGGTGAATACGCTTTTAAATCGGTATTTGTGGTTACAATTATTGGACTGGACATTTGCTAGTTTTAAAGGGTTCTCAAATAAAATTTAAAGAAAATTCTTCTAAAATTAAGACCCTACTAATTTATACTAATTAATTTATACAAAAAATTTAATATTAAAGTTGATTTATAATAATATGCTGTGTTAATACGCTACATACCCGAACAATTTTATCCTTAGTAAGATACTGATGCAATGGCAACACAATTATATTTGTTCCATGCCATAAGCCACACTCAATATTATTTTCTCTTAAAGCTTTCATCAATTTGGCCGGTTCAGGGGACTTCAATGGAAAGAACCACGGCATTATTTTGTCACTTGAAAAAACGATGAATTCATATTTACTTCCAGTGAGCAGTCTTTTAAATAGGTTAAAAAACGCAGCTCTCTTTTCTGTAATTTCACTGATTGCTTGCCATAAACCATTTACAATTTTAGTTTGATTCAATATTTCATTACTATGAATTGCAGGAATACCACTGACTTTATTGTTTCCCACAAGTAAGCCCCCATGATAAACTGGGAATATTTTAGGAAAACTAACAATGGTCCAATCTCCAACTGAGCCAACTTTTTGACCATCTTCAAAATATGAATTTATTGTATGAGCGCAATCCTCTATTACCGGGATATTTCTTTTCTTCCCTAAATCAATCAACTCAAATGTTT
Organism: Ferruginibacter sp.; assembly: GCA_037969135.1. Taxonomy (GTDB): domain Bacteria; phylum Bacteroidota; class Bacteroidia; order Chitinophagales; family Chitinophagaceae; genus Ferruginibacter. The sequence goes on along the minus strand of JBBKWV010000107.1, from coordinate 2,697 downwards.
TGGGATGTGGTACACCAAATTCATGAATAATAAAAATCGCCTTGGTATTTTCAGTCAATATCCGGGAAGGTTTGCAAAAATTAAAGACTGTACATGTAACGCAGGATGAAATATTCGGGTATTCAAATGTAGTTGTAATAAATACTTCATCATTGCTAGTTAATTCCAACGTTTTCAACACCCCAGCAATTGCCATTCTCCCATTTGCAGTTAGATAAGATCTCTTTTTGTTAAAGTAATTGGAAGTGCTTTTAAGAAATTCCTGCAGATCAATATCCTGTATTGCTGTTGGTAATTTAGCAAGCTGGTCTACCGGCAGTAAACAAATTCTTTTTTTATAGCCACCCATATTTGCCATTAATTGAATACCATTTTGTATGAATTTCGCAAAAAAGGTTTACTGTCGAATTTTTCTTTAAACTTAATCAATGGGTAATTTGGAATGTATCCAAATGAGCTGGGACCAAAGTCAAGGTATTTATAATTATTCTCCCTTGCCCATTTCAAAACATTGTAATAAGAGAAATGATTTGCTTTTACTGCCCTTGCATCTAACCCGTCAAATATGTAAAAACTATTCAGGACATTCTTATTAGTTCTAAAGCAAATTATCCCAGCCACCAATTTACCACTATGTTGAATATTAAATGAATGAATGGTCCCTGGCACCAAAGATTCGATCCTGTTCAATTCTTCCAAAGTATGTGTGGGTTTACTTCCCAATCTCTCCTGTGAGGATAATAACAAATCATATGTTAATTCCTCTACTCCACCAGTTACTTGCAAATCCAGATTGTGATTATTTAAAGGTTGTTTAAGTTCTGTTGCTGTTTTTTTATCTAATCGCTTTACAAGTTTTTCATTATCATCCAATTCATGAACAAGCAACAGATCCGATTTCAATACATTAAACCCTTTTGCCAACAAAATATAATCATTATATATTGACTTATTCATTCTGGAATGAAAAGCTGAAGTTCCCGTAATTTTTACACAATGAACAATTGTACGTAGGAATTTTATTAGCAAATCATATATAATTTCATATTCGTGATAATCCAGATCAGCCTTTACAACAAGTCCGCCATAAGATGCTCCAAAGGGTGAAATAAAACATTTCTGATCATCTTCCACTTTTAATACACCAGAAATTCCTGCAATTACTTTATTATCCTTAATAAATTTAATCAGGTATTTTTCAGTGTCAGCAAAAAATATATCGTTGTGATAATTCAGAAATTCCGGTAAGTGAAAAACTGTTCCATTTTCGGATTGCTCCAAAATAAAATCCTTATACCCATCATTATCTATCCAGTTCTTTTCGATTTCAATTTCAATCATAGTAAATCAAGTAAGCTTTTTTCCATGTAATCAGTTTCTCCTTTTAGCATTAATTCTCCTACTTTCAAGCCGCCACTTTGCAAACGGATGATCGGGTCATAACCAACTGCAGATGGCAGAACACCCATGTGGCCACTGTGTACATTGGCGGGAAAATATCTTATCCCTTCATTATCCAAAACTTTTGAATCCACATCTCCGCAATAACGGAGAATATAGGCATCATTAAACGCAGATTTGATCTGCTTTACAGACAAAATAGTATCTTCCCCAATCCAGTTCTGATCGAAAGGATAAGCAGTGAAAATAACAGCTTCGGCGTCTTTATATTCTTCTGGTACTTTAACTTCAGGAAAATTGCCGATCCATTCTACATTGTCGAAATTATATTTGTCTTTATTCTCGTTCTTATCTATCACTGCAACACCATCGCAAATTTTTGAGACTACTTTAGCAATGAATGGCCCGAAATCATTATTGCAGATAAGTACAAATTTATTTTTATATGGAGTAATGCCGGCATCAAAAATTTGTTTCACTGCCATATCGCCCAGATAGTTGAAAACATCTACTTCTGGATGTCGTTCATTGGTAGCGCCAATTTTAAACCCTCTCTTGCGCACATAGTCAATGTCCATGTCTGCATCTCTCCATTCCCATCCTTCATACATCAATGGAATAACAACACTGTCTTTTGCATACTGTAGTTTTTCTTCATTCAATGGCCGCAGGTGGCCAGAGTTGGTAATGATGTCAGCTTGTGAAATAATTTCAGGAGTTAACTTATCAATTAAAGTAATATCCAGATTCTTGCCAGTACATTCTTCAATCAGTTTATTCGTGTTCGCAAATATTTCATCCACTGTTCCATAAGAAGTTGATTTGGTAAAAGCAAACACTTTTGCTCCTGCCAATGCCGCTAACACAGGAGTTACAACATATGCCCCGCTCGCTGCTTCTGTTAATACCGTTTTCCCTTTTAAATCTAACCCAAGGGCATTCACTCGCTTTATTAATTTATCTATCAGCATTTTTAATACTTGTTCAATACTACTATAACATGAGCTACTTCTTCATCCGTCAATTCTGCATACATGGGCAACGATACACAATGCTCTGCCAAATATTCAGAATGAGGAAAATCTCCCTTCTTATGCTCTAAATGGGCATATGCTTTTTGCAGGTGGCATGGAACCGGATAGTGAAAAGCTGCGATAACATTATTGTCTGCAAGGTGCTTTACCAATCCGTCTTTGTCTTCTGTTGTAACTACAAACAAGTGATAAATACCATCTGCCCATTCGGGCTTCTCCTGCATTTTTATTTTCGGGTTGCTGATACCGTTATGGTACATGC